>JANPDE010000342.1:0-5501 GCA_031431315.1 Haliea sp. | reverse complement strand
CGCAACGTAAAAAGGTGTAGCGTCCCCTTCGTCTAGTGGTCCAGGACACTGCCCTTTCACGGCGGTAACAGGGGTTCGAACCCCCTAGGGGACGCCATTTTTGATCAAGCCCGGCCTGTTCCGGGCTTTTCGCTTTCACGGACCGGCACGCACAATCCGTTGCAGGGGCAGGGCATAGCATGAGTCGTTACTGGAGTGATGTGGTCAAGACGCTGACACCCTATGTACCGGGTGAGCAGCCGCAGTTCGATAAACTGATCAAACTCAATACCAACGAGAGTCCTTACCCGCCGTCCCCGCGGGTGCTACAGGCTATTGCGGCAGTCAGTGCCGACACGCTGCGGTTGTACCCCGATCCCGAATCCGTTGCCCTCACGGGGGCTATAGCGGCCCGTTACGGCTTACGGCCAGAGCAGGTGTTTGTCGGCAATGGCTCGGATGAGGTGATTGCACTCGCATTTCTCGCGCTGCTGAAACATACGCTGCCGCTCTATTTTCCTGACGTCAGCTACAGCTTCTATCCGGTTTGGTCCGATTTGTATGGCATTGCTTACATTACGATTCCCGTGGGGCAGGATTTCAGTATCGATCCGGCCACTTATCCAGCACGCAATGGCGGCATCATCATTCCCAACCCGAATGCGCCTACCGGAATGTTGATAAGTCTGGACTCTATCCGCACCTTGCTACGCAAGAGCAATGGCTCGGTCGTCGTAATCGATGAAGCCTATATTGATTACGGCGGGGAGTCGGCGGTACGGCTGATCGATGAATTTGACAATTTACTGGTGGTCCAGACGCTGTCCAAATCGCGCGCCCTCGCGGGGCTGCGCGTGGGTTTCGCCATGGGTAGCAGCTCACTGATTGAAGCGTTGGGACGAGTAAAGAACTCTTTCAATTCCTACCCCCTGGATGTGATTGCCCAGCGTGCCGCGCTGGCCTCGATAGAAGATGAGGACTACTTTCGCAGCAGCTGCCAGCGGTTAATAGATTCGCGCGAACAGCTGAGTGCTGCGCTGGCTGCACTGGGATTTGCGGTGCTACCCTCGGGCGCCAATTTCATCTTTGCCAGCCACCCGCAGTATCCCGCCAGGGAGTTGTTTGCGCGCCTGCGGGAGCGGGGCATTGTGGTACGTTTTTTTGACAAACCACGTATCGACAACCACCTGCGCATCTCTATAGGAACAGAAGGGGATAACGCGGCGCTGCTGGAGGCTTTGCGGGATTTTCTCGCTTAGACTTTTTTCAGTATTACGCTGCCGATGCTGTAACCTGCGCCGAATGAGCACAGCACTCCAAGGTCCCCGCTGTTCAAATCCCTGCGGTGTTTGTGGAAGGCGATGATGGAGCCGGCGGAACTGGTATTGGCATATTCGTCGAGAATGATAGGTGCTTCCTCGGCACTCGCATCGCGGCCCAGTACACGCCGCGAAATCAGCTGGTTCATACTGAGATTGGCCTGGTGCAGCCACAGGCGCTTGAGCTGGCTGGGTGCAATTCCCAGCGTTTCCAACTGGGTTGAGATCTGCGCGGCGACCGCCGGACACACTTCCTTAAACACCTTGCGTCCTTCCTGCATAAACAGCTTATCGGGATCTCCCACGCCGGACTCGTCGGCTCTGTTGAGGAAGCCAAAGTTGTTGCGGATGTTGTTGGAATAGATGGTTTGCAACTTGCTGTCCACGATCACGTACTGGTCATGGCTGGTGGCAGTTGTGACGCTCTCTACGATGACTGCAGTGCAAACATCGCCGAATATAAAGTGTGAGTCGCGATCGCGAAAGTTGAGGTGGCCGCTACAAATTTCGGGGTTTACCATGAGTACGCATCGGGCGCTGCCATAGCTCACCGCGTCACGCGCCTGCTGGATGCCGAACGTGGCAGACGAGCAGGCCACGTTCATATCAAAACCGTAGCCTTTGATGCCCAGAGCCTCCTGAATTTCGATGGCCATGGCCGGATAGGCGCGCTGCATATTGGATGCGGCAACAATGACCGCATCGATATCTGCAGCAACCTTGCCAGCCTGCAGCATGGCTTCGCGGGCGGCGACGACGGCCATTTCACACTGGATTGACTGGGCTTCATTGGGGCGCTCGGGCAGGCTTGGCGTCAACCTTTTGGGATCTAAGATCCCACCTTTATTCATGACATAGCGCGATGTGATTCCCGAGGCCTTTTCCACAAATTCCGCAGACGAGGGCTGCATTGGTACCACTGTGCCGACGGTGATCTTATGTGCATTTTCAGCGTTATAGAGTTCCACGTAGGCATTGAACGACTGAACCAACTCTTCATTGCTGATGGACTCAGCTGGGGTGTAAAGGCCGGTTCCGCTGATGACAATGTCAGGCATGGTGGAAAATTCCAGTAATTACTGAGGCAGGCCTCTGGTGTTGGGTAGAAAGGCCGCTGTGCGGACTTTCTTTGCAGGCCATGCCGCTACCTAACGCTGGTCCAGTGGTGCGAAGTTGCGCTGTGGGTAGCCCGTATAAAGTTGCCGGGGGCGCCCGATCTTGTAGCTGCCGCTGATCATCTCGTTCCAGTGTGCAATCCAGCCCACCGTGCGCCCAACAGCGAAGATTACTGTGAACATACTGGTTGGAATGCCGATAGCCTTGAGAATGATGCCAGAGTAGAAGTCGACGTTGGGGTACAGTTTCTTCTCTATAAAATACCCATCCGACAGGGCGATCTCCTCCAGGCGCTTGGCAATGTCTAGCATCGGGTCATGTTTGATACCCAGCTCAGCCAGCACTTCGTCAGCGGCCTGTTTCATTACTTTGGCGCGTGGGTCGAAATTTTTGTACACCCGGTGGCCGAAACCCATCAGTCGAAAGGGATCGTTTTTGTCCTTGGCGCGCGCGACATATTCGTCGATCCTGGATACATCGCCGATTTCCTGCAGCATCTGCAGCACAGCTTCATTGGCACCGCCGTGCGAGGGCCCCCACAGCGCAGCGATGCCCGCGGCGATACAGGCGAAGGGGTTGGCGCCGGAGGAGCCTGCCAGACGCACGGTCGAGGTGGAGGCATTCTGCTCATGGTCAGCATGCAGCAGAAAAATGCGATCCATGGCATTGGCCAGCACGGGACTGATCTTGCTTGGTTCGCAGGGATTGCCAAACATCATATGCAGAAAATTCTCGGCGTAATCGAGGCGGTTGTCCGGGTACATAAAGGGTTGGCCGGTCGAATACTTATAGCTCATGGCAGCCAGAGTGGGCATCTTGGCGATTAGTCGAAAGGCGGCAATCTGGCGATGATGTTCGTCGGATATCTCCAGAGCGTCATGGTAGAAAGCAGAGAGGGCACCTACCACGCCGCACATGATAGCCATTGGATGGGCATCGCGACGAAAACCATTGAAGAAAGTGCGGATCTGCTCATGGACCATCGTGTGTCTGTGCACTGTACCCACAAACTTTTGTTTTTGAGCTTTGGTGGGGAGCTCGCCGTACAGTAGTAGATAGCAGGTCTCCAGATAGTCGGATTGCTCGGCGAGTTGCTCGATGGGATAACCCCTGTGCAGGAGGATGCCCTTATCTCCATCGATAAAAGTAATTTTGGACTCACACGAGGCGGTGGAGACAAATCCGGGGTCATAGGTAAACAAGCCCTTAGCGGTGAGGCCTCCTACGTCCACGACATCCGGGCCCAGGGTGCCGGAGTAAATTGGTAGCTCAATGGGATCGTCGATTCCGTCGATATTGAGAGTGGCTTTCCTGTCGCTCATGAGGGGTCCTAGGAGGAGTTTGCTCGGGGGGCCCCCACTATAAAGTCCCGACGATTTTTGTCAATTGAAGCTGTGCCTGTTGCCGTGAAAAATCGACAGTTGAAGTATCCCTCGCTGATCCGGATCGATGCAGATCAGCGTATTTGGTAACCGATGGAATTTTACCGAACCCACTGGTGGCAGGTTTGTATTTGTTGCCGTAAATGCCTATAATCCCGCGCGTTTTAGGTGTCCGGCGATAACCTGCTGTCGGCCTTAAAACAGACGCCTTGCCAACTCGATTCATCGCCCACCGGGGCGCACTAAAGACGGTACCCAATTGTGAAAGACAAACGCCCTGTAAATCTGGACATCGTTTCCATGCGGCTTCCCATCACCGCATGGGTGTCTATAACTCATCGTGCCACGGGTGTAATCCTGTTCGCCGGTGTGGCTATTCTTTTGTGGGCACTGGATGCCAGCCTGGCCAGTCGGGAGAGTTTTTCCGCGTTGCAGGAGACCTTGCACCACCCCTTGCTTAAATTAGTGATCTGGGCAGTGCTGGCGGGCCTGATTTACCACTTGCTAGCCGGGATCAGGCATCTCGTCATGGATATGGGCATCGGAGAAACGATGGCGGGGGGCATTTTTGGTGCACGTATTGTTATTGCCCTCTCGGTGGTACTCATCTTGTTGACGGGGATTTGGCTATGGTAACTACAGTGACCAGTATGGGACGGTCCGGGCTGTCCGATTGGCTGATGCAGCGTATCAGTGCTGTCATTCTGTTGGCTTATGTCCTCTATGTGGGCTGGATGGTGGTCTGTGGCGTCGATTATGTCGCCTGGAAAGATTTGTTTTCCCAGACATGGATGCGGGTTTTCAGCATGTTGGCGCTGGTTTCGCTGGTCGTACACGCCTGGGTTGGCCTGTGGTCGGTGTTTACCGATTACCTCACCGAACGCAATTTGGGTGCTACCGGAAATGTGCTGCGTCTGGTGGTGGAGGTGGTGTGCGGCATTACCATGTTTACGTATGTTATCTGGGGCATCCAGATTTTGTGGGGTTTGTAGAAATGGCAGCACTTCGTACTATTTCATTTGACGGTGTCATCGTGGGCGGGGGCGGAGCGGGCATGCGCGCGGCCTTGCAACTGGCTCAGTCCGGTTTCAAGACAGCCGTGATCTCCAAGGTTTTTCCCACGCGCTCGCATACGGTATCGGCACAGGGTGGCATCACTTGCGCGATAGCCTCAGCGGACCCGGACGATGATTGGCGCTGGCATATGTATGACACCGTTAAGGGCTCTGACTATATCAGTGACCAGGACGCCGTCGAATACATGTGCAGTGTCGGCCCCGAGGCCGTGTATGAACTTGAGCATATGGGGCTGCCATTTTCCCGCACGGAGGAGGGACGTATCTACCAGCGACCCTTTGGTGGACAGTCCAAGAACTATGGCGAGGGTGGTCAGGCGGCTCGCACCTGCGCTGCAGCGGACCGCACCGGCCACGCACTACTGCATACGCTTTATCAGGGCAACATCAAGAGCAATACCGTTTTCCTTAACGAGTGGTTTGCGACCGATCTGGTCAAAAACCAGGATGGTGCCGTGGTGGGCGTCATGGCGATCTGCATAGAAACCGGTGAAGTCGTCTACATCAAGTCAAAGGCGACGGTGTTCGCCACCGGTGGGGCGGGAAGAATCTACGCCTCTACTACTAATGCTCATATCAACACCGGAGATGGCATCGGCATGGCCCTGCGCGCCGGGTTTCCGGTGCAG
>JANPDE010000341.1:0-2649 GCA_031431315.1 Haliea sp. | reverse complement strand
CCAGCGCCTGCGCCAATTCTCCCAGGCGCGGCGAATCCTTGAGCATGGTCGGATTGCCCCAGATCGACACCACGGGGGTACTCACTGCCAATGGCTCGCCGCGACGATCGGAAATCACGCCGCGATAAGCAGGTATCTCTGCCGTACGCACCGCGCGCATCTCTCCCTGGTCTTGCAGGAACTCATAGCCGTGTTCAAGGTCGAGGATTTGCAGGGACAGCACCCGCCACACCAGCAGGGCCAACAAGCTGCACAGCACTGCTATCACGAGGTAAAAGCGCCACACGGACAGCGGCTGTTTGTCCAGGCGCTTCATTGGGCTATTACCTTGTATTGAGCGAAATCTGGCGCTCCCATTCCGAGGTCAGTACGCGCCACTTTTTCCACCCGATAGTGTGAAGCCCAGGTACTCTGTTCCAGTAGCAGACGCCCGTAATCCTCGTGTAAATACCACTGTGAGGATTCCAGAACCTGTAGTTGCGTATACAGGGCGCGGCAGGCGTGAGTGGAGTAAATCGTGGCGAACGCAGACGCGAGTACAAGCACCAGCAGCGCGGCGTTGCAAGTGGCCAGCTCCTTGCCGGACCGTCGCTCTCGCTGCTTCAAGCTTGGCGTACTCATTCTTCTTATTAACACCCTTAGTCACCCAAACCCCGGTTCAACTGATTTTTTCCGCGACACGCATCACCGCACTGCGCGCACGCACGTTGCCTGCCACCTCCTCGGCACTGGCCCTGACCGCCCTGCCCACCAGGCGCATGCGTCGATGGAGCGCACTGTCCGTCACCGGGACACCTCGGGGCAGCGAATCCCCGCGCGCCATATCGCGCATATAGCGCTTTACCAGACGGTCTTCCAGCGAGTGGAAACTGATCACCACCAGGCGGCCGCCAACGTGCAACATGTCCAGCGCTACAGACAAAAACGCCTGCAGGTCTTCCAACTCGCGATTCACCTTGATTCGAATCGCCTGGAAGGAACGGGTCGCTGGATGCTTGTGTTTTTCCCAGCGGGGATGCGCTTCGCTCACTACCCGGGCCAACTGGCCCGTAGTCTCAATCGGGGACTGTTCGCGCGCGGCGATGATTGCAGACGCTATACGACGGGCGAAACGCTCTTCGCCGTACTCTTTCAGCACTCCGGTAATGTCCTGCAGGGCGGCGTGTGACAGCCATTGGGCCGCTGTTTCCCCGTGACTGGTGTCCATGCGCATATCCAGGGGACCGTCGTGCATAAAACTGAAGCCACGATCACTGTTATCCAACTGCGGGCTGGACACACCAAGGTCCAGTAAGATGCCATCAACTGCGTCGATCCCCATCCTACGCAGTTGATGGGGAAGCTGAGCGAACGAGCCATGAAAGAATTCAAAGCGGGGTTCGCTCCCTGCCAACTCGTCCGCCACCGCCTGGGCGGTGAGATCCTTATCAACGGCCAACACTCGGCCGCTGTCATCGAGGCACTGCAACAGATAGCGACTGTGGCCGCCGCGACCAAAAGTGCCATCTACGTAAACTCCATCGCGCACCGTCACCAGAGCTTCAACAGCCTCGTGCAACAATACGGTTTTATGCATGGCGGCCACCTAGAGCGTCAGCGCCATCAATTCGTCAGGCAACTCGGCGCCGGGGCTGGATTCCTCCAGTGCCCGGTCTCGTTCCGCCATCCACAGTTCCTCTGACCACAACTCCATCTTGTTGCCCTGGCCCACCAGCACCGCTCTCTTGTCCAGTTTGGCGTGATCGCGCAGGGATTGCGGCAGCAACAGCCGCCCATTGCTATCCAACTCCAGATCCGTGGCATAGCCCAACACCAGGCGCTGAAAGCGTTTCACAGCGGGCTTGAGCGTCGGCAGGCTCTGGATGTCCTTTTCTAACCGCTCCCACTCAGGCAGTGGGTAGATAACGAGGCAGGCCACTTGGGTATCAATGGTGACAACCACCTGACCTGCTGATGCGGACAGCAATGGTTCGCGTTGGCGCGCTGGCATGGCCAACCGACCTTTGGCGTCCATATTGATTTGCTGAACTCCCCGAAACACGCCAGCTTTCTCCACTCAAAATCGGCCTTTCTACCCACAAAAAGCCAAAAAATCCCACTTATTTCCACTTTTCAACACTATAGGTCTGCAATCGAGAAAGTGTCAAGTGAGCAAGCGCGAAAAAACGTTGTGATTTCAACTAATTAGTGTGACTTTGAGCGAGAGGGACACAGGACGGACACCAGAGCTCAGGAAAATTCGCCAGAGAATACTTCTTTAAAACAGCCCGATAAAATTACTTCCTAATTATTTACTTTAAGTTACTGGCTATGGGGTTATAAAAAAGTAAATAGTTAGTGCATAAAAATCTAAAAGAACAGGTTACCGCGCCGTTCGTTGCTTGCAGGGGACGGAAAAAGCCAGAGGTGGAAAACTATGAGGTAAGTAGGGGGGTGTTCCGTCCGTCCTGCTGGGGCGGGACGGACGGCGGAAAAAAGTGAGTCGGTCGATAAGCCGGGTTCTGTCGTGGACGATCATTCATCTGCGACAGGTGTCACCACCTGCCTGTAGCGACCTACCCGAATCCGCTGCGGGCCACAGCTAATGGATTCCTATTTGGTCTTGCTCCGAGTGGGGTTTACCATCGCCGCGCCTGTTACCAGCCGCGC
>JANPDE010000340.1:0-29384 GCA_031431315.1 Haliea sp. | reverse complement strand
TTTGCCGAGCTCCAGGGCCAGGTGCTTGGTAAATACAATATTCGTGTGAACAGTTGTCACATGGGCTGGATGTGGGGTCCAAGCGTGGAAGGCTACTTCAACTGGCAGTCCAAAGCGACGGGCAAAAGCCAGGAAGAGTTGATTGCCGAAGTCACCCGCAGTATCCCGCTGGGCGTAATTCCCGATGATGGCGAATGCGCCAAGGCGGCTATCTTTTTTGGCTCCGATTACTCCAAGGTGGTGACCGGCGCGGCACTCGATGTTAACGGCGGCGAATACATGCCAATTTGATGAGTGAGTTCAGTCAGCGGGAGCGAGAAAAATGCACGATACCGACAAGATAGAGGCGGCGGCGTTTCGCCGGCTGCTCGAACACCTGGACAGTCGCAAGGATGTGCAGAACCTCGACCTGATGAATCTGGCCGGCTTCTGTCGTAATTGCCTGTCCAAGTGGTACATGGCAGCGGCTCAGGATGCAGGGCTGGAAGTCGACTATGATCAGGCCCGGGAGCGGATTTACGGCATGCCGTATGACCAGTGGAAAGCGCAATATCAGACGCCATCCACGGCGGAGCAGGCTGCGGAGTTTGCCAAGGGCAAGCCGGTTTAAGCGACTACAGTGGGCCGTAGGGCAGGTAGCGGTTGTCGTTGATTTCCCGCAGCCATTGAAGTAGTGCTTTGTCCAGTCGTGCACCCCGACGCCTCAGGATTTTAGCCAGGGGAATGACCGGAGACGCTGCTCCTGCCTCCCAGCCGGGCAGCTTTTCCGCCACGGCGAAAAACCGAATCAAGTGTAACAGGTCGTCGTTGGGCAGGGTCTCTGCGGCAGTTCGCCAGGTGCTGTGGTCCACTTTCATCAGGCCGGAGAGACGCTGTTTATCCTCATCACTGAGGAGTTGGTCCAGCTGCGCCAACTGATCCTTGGTATCGAAATCGATGAGGCGGCGCAGCAGGGAAGGTTGCAACAGGAGCGCGCTGTCCGGCGCGGTGATTTTCGGATCCCAGGAACCCAGTGACATAGCTTTTTGTGGCCAGAGCAAAATGTACCGGCAGTGTACAGAATTTCCGCCCCGGGCGGAAAGCTTCAATCGTGCACACCGCTGGCAGCGCGTTGCGCAACCTGTCGTTATTTGCCCTCGCTGGGTTCCAAACCCAACCACTTGTATACTTTTACCGTATCAGCCGGATTGTCCTGCACGTATTGCCTGCGTAATGTCTCTACCTGCTCCAGATAGGAGTTGATCGAGCTGTCGTCCAGGCGCGTGGGTTTTAAAGCTGAATCGCACGGGCCTACAAGACAGTTGGTTATGTCGATTCCCGCCCGGCGTGAGTAGTGGATACCGTCTCGATACAGAGGATTCGGTGCATCCATGGCTTCCAGAACCAGTCGTGGATTATCTTCAATGCCGTACACCTGCGTAGCTGTTTTGCGAGCAGCTACCAAAACTACAAGCTCACGTTGCCATTTCAGGTAATCCTTCCACGTGCCAGCCAGGTAGATCGTTTGCATCAGCAAGACGTGCAAGGGAGAGATCAACAGAACAACGCGAATCCCCTTTGCATCCGCAAAGTCGAGAAGTTCCGTCAGTTCTTCATACTCGAAAGGTGCGGTTTTACCTGTAATTTCGCCACTGTATATCTGTGTGCTCACTGTGGAATAAAGCTTAATGGGTAGTTGATTACTGTTAGCGTTAAAATCCCATGTGCCGTCCTTATAATACTCCGTTGCACTGTGGCCAATTCCAAGCATGACCCGCAAGGAGTCTACTATTGCATCCACAGAAAACAGGCTACCCCAACGATCCACCAATCGTTGATATAAGTGCTGCAACCTGTCTTTCAGGCTCGCGTCAATTTTTCGATAACGATTGGCCTCGTCATAAATCATCTGGTCTGAATGTCCTTTTCGGAACATCGGATGGTCAATGCTGACCAGCAGAAACTTCTGCGGTTTAATCACGTGTGCATGTTCCACCATCCGCCGGATTTCTCTCAGCGTGGCTCCGGGCAGTGATACATTGTAGGCTTCTCCACCCATTACTTTGAGTTGGTGCGGCTGTAGTTGCGCTGCGCGCGAGCTGCCAGCTATCAGAGCCTGAGGTTTAATTCGCTCTACCGCGTACGGCTTGTGTAAACGCAGATACCAAAAGAGATCGACTGATTTATCCTGGCTTAGTCCGGGAACGTTAGGGTACAGGTCGTAAGGATCTACAACGAAGCAGAATGTCCAAATACTGATTGAGCCCAGGAAGAAAGTTGCCAGCGCAATAATTGGATATCTTCGAGGTATCTCTATCTCGGAACTGCGGAGCAAAGCACGTCTCCCTCTTGGGTCTTTCCCTCAGGGCCATGATACCCTACCGTCCCAATGTGAACAAAGATATACTGCCGGATTGGGGGCGCCATCGAATAAGCAGCCAGGATCAACCCGGCCACTCTATGTTATTTAACTCCATTGAATTTCTTTTTTTCTTCCTGCCTGCGGTATTGGTAGTCTTCCTTCTCCTGCAAAGGTTCGGGAATCTGCGACTAATTCTGCTGTGGTTGGTTGCGAGTTCCATGTTCTTTTATGCCTGGTGGAATCCGGTCTACTTGTTATTGCTAATCTTCTCCGCCTGCGTAAATTATTCTCTGGGCTTGTTGCTTGCCAGGGGCGGGAAAGATCAGAGCAATACCTTGTTGGTACTCGGGGTGCTGTTCAATCTTGGTCTGCTGGGATACTTTAAATACGCGAATTTCTTTGTCGACAATATTCGGGTCGCATTGGACTTAAGTTTCAATTTTGAGCACATTATTTTACCGTTGGGGATATCCTTTTTCACCTTCCAGAAAATTGCCTACCTCGTGGATTCTCGTAAAGGACTTACCGGAGATCACGGGTTTCTGGAATACTGCTTGTTTGTTGCATTTTTCCCGCAGCTGATCGCCGGTCCAATTGTTCATCACCGCGAGATACTGTCGCAGTTTGGGAATCTCACTGACCGATCAAGAACCTATGCCAACGTTACTATAGGCCTTTCCATACTGGCCATCGGCATGTTCAAGAAGGTTGTTATCGCGGACGGCTTTGCTCATTTTGCAACGCCGGTTTTCGAACTAGCAGCGCAGGGTAAAACGCTTTCCACGCTGGACGCACTTGCCGGAACATTCAGCTACACATTCCAGCTTTACTTTGATTTTTCCGGCTACAGTGACATGGCGATTGGCCTGTCCTGCCTATTCGGACTCAAGCTGCCGGTGAATTTTTTCTCGCCCTATCGCGCCCAGAATATCAGCGATTTCTGGCGTATGTGGCACGCGACACTCGCACGCTTTCTGCGGGATTATGTCTATTCCCCGCTTGGCGGTTTTTTCTGTAGCCCCAGAAGGCAACGATTTAATCTGTTCGCAACCATGTTCATTGGTGGCGTCTGGCACGGCGCGGGCTGGACGTTTGTCGTGTACGGCTTGTGTCACGGCACTTTCGTCGTAGTACACCAGCTCTGGCGCATCAAGGTCTCGGGTCCACTAGAGCTGGTAGGCAGAAAGGACTATAAAGCCGCGGCACAGCTGTTTACGTTCGTGGTGGTGGCACTGTCGCTGGTGGTCTTTCGCGCAGACTCGCTTGCATCCGCTGGCCGAGTATTGGGGGCAATCTTTCACTGGAATGGGACGCAATTTGCGCCTGAGTACTTGGCCGCGCTAAACAGCAGTACAACGCTGGAATTTACTTCGATGTTCGTCGGGGGCAATTACAGTGTAGGCGTGGTCTACCTGTCCCTGGCATTGGCGCTGGCAGTCTGCTGGCTGCTGCCCAGCACTTACCAATTATTTCGTCGCTGCGAAGTTGCGATTGACAAGCCTCTGGCAGGTCGGGAGCCAGTTATAAATTTACAGTGGCGTGCCAGTCGCGCGTGGGCAATGTATATCGCTATCCTGGCCGTTGCATCAATGCTGAACCTGACACAAGTCAGTGAATTCCTGTACTTCCAGTTTTGAAAGTTCAAGCACCTTGGTGTGCTGAGATAATGCCGTAGCCGAGGATGTCGTCCTGCCAGAACCGTTCCAGAACATCACAAGACAACAGGAATTGTTCCCACGCCCGCTCACCAATCATCCCACAAACGCTCTCGCGGTTTTCCCTTGCATTTTGGCGCCAGCGATCAAATGTCGGGTAGGTCGGTTTGGAGATATCTGTCGCGGCGACAACATGCAGGCCATTCGATTCAAACTGGTGCCGGTAAAAGGTCAGCGGCTCCATTATGGCGCGACCGAATACATCCCGCAGGAGCAGGAATTCGTCCCGGTACTGTATCACTTCAGGTAGCGCGAGCTTGCGCTTCAGTATGATGTCGCAGAGCACCACGCGTCCACCCGGACGCAGCATTCGCGCGCATTCGGAGAGCAGGGCGGGCTTATCCTGCATCAGATGCGAGGACTCCATCACCCAAACCCGGTCAAAAGTTTGTGCATCGAAGGCCATGGCTGTGCCATTACCCAACCTGAATGTGGCCAGCCGCTGTTGGCCAGTCTTCTCAGCCAGAGCCTGAGCCCGCTCGATGCACGCCGTGCTGGGTGATATGCCTGTCACCCTGGCTGAATACTCGCTCGCCATGCGGCATGCGGCCTTGCCGGTGCCGCAGCCCACGTCGAGCACATGTACCCCCGATTGCAGCTCGGCCAACTGCAGCATCTGGTTGGTGAGTTCATCGGTGGCTGCAACCAGTGCTTCATTGCCTTGGTGGAAATAGCCGTAGTGCAGGTCTTCTTCGAGTAACTCACCCCAGGCGCCCACCACCGTATCGTAATGCTGCGCTGGCTCGCTGCCTGGTGAAATCGGGGATACGGGTAATTGCGCCATCAGCAGCTGATTCCGCCGTCGACCACCAACACCTGTCCCGTTATGAAATCGGCCTCGTTGCTGGCGAGGAACGCAACGGCACCAGCCACGTCCTCTGCGGTGCCCATGCGTCCGAGGGGAGTGCGGCCTACGATCTGCTGACGTTGCCGTTCGCCCAGTTCCTCGGTCATCTCGGTGGTCAGATAACCGGGGGCCACGGAATTGACGGTAATGTTGCGAGAGCCAAGTTCCCTGGCAAGGGAGCGCGTAAAGCCATCCAGACCGGCCTTGGTGGCGCTGTACACTGAGAGGCCGCGATAACCGGATAGACCGACAATCGACGAGATATTAATGATGCGCCCCCAGCCTAGGGACAGCATCGGCCGACAGACAATACGTGTCAGGTAAAAGGTACCCGTGAGATTGGTATCGACCAGGCGATCAATGGCATCGTCATCCGTTAATGCAAGCACCGCGGTGTGGGCGACGCCGGCATTGTTGACCAGAATGTTGATGTCCCCCAGCCGTTGCTGGATATTCTGCACAAATTGTTTACATGCGGGTTTATCGCCCAGACTCAGCGCCTCAAAATAGAAATTGTTGCCGTATTGCTTTTGCCAGTTTTCCGTTTTCCTGGTTGCACTGCGACTGAATGTAGCCACCTTGAACCCGCGCTGCAAAAAGCTATCCACCAGACCTGCGCCCAGGCCCTTGCTGCCACCACTGACCAGCACTACTTTGATCGCGCTCATTATTGCCTTTTCAGCTTGAAATTATTGGTTTCCAGTGCATCAACAAAATTAATATTCCGTGGTCGCGCATGCCGGCTCAGTGCCAGGCAGGCTTCGCGAACTGATTCCTCAACTTCCAGGTTGGTGTAGTCAATGTTGATAACCACGTCCACGGCCACGATTTGTCCCGTCACTGGATTCGGCTGGCCAAACACCCGCGCTAATTTTACGCCGGGTAGGGCCAAGATCACATCCTCCACTTCCACTGGATGCACTTTGACGCCACCCACATTGATAGTCTCCGAGCGTCTGCCCTTAAAGAGAATTCGGTCATTCTCAATCCTGACCAAGTCACCCGTTGCCAGCCAGCCATCTTCATCCCTGGCAGCGATCTCTCCGGCGCCGGCGTATCCCTTCATCCCATGCGCGCTCCTGATGTAAAGCTCGTCTTCAACGATCCGAAACTGCACATCGGCGTCCGCTTGGCGTTGCAATATCGATATGGGGAGGCCGGGACGCATATCGCTCACAGAAACGCAGGAACCCGCTTCGGTAGAGGCGTAGATGTGTACTATGCGGGCACGGGGAAATACCCTTTGAAGCTGTTCCAACAGAGACGCCGATACTGGTTCGCTACCCAGGGTGATATGTCTAAGCCCCAGGTCGTGTCCGGACTCGGGCAGGGTGGCGAGCGCGTAACGCCAGAATGTGGGTGTCGAGCTGACATGCGTGACGGAATGACACTGCATCGCGTGCAGTGCGTGAGGAACCCGGTTGGACTCCGCCAGAACCAGGGTGCTACCGTTGTGCAGGACATGGACCAGCATTTGCAGGCCGGCAAAGTGATTCAGTCGGTAGGCCAGCAGCCAACGCTCTTGCTCCAGCGCGGGTCGCTCGCTGACCTGGGCAAAAAGATCCGGCCAGGTGTAGCGTGCACATTTCGGCTGGCCTGTAGTGCCCGATGTCAGAATGAGGATTTCACCATCACGTGTCTCAAGGAGTGGTTCTTCGGTGATAAGTTCCCGCAGCCTATGCGCGCCCAGCACGGTAACCGGAAGTTCAACTTCAGGCACTAAATCACTGATGAGGACATCGACGTTGTAGCGCTGTAAGAGAGCAGGTAATTGCTGCTGTGTTAAATCCCTGTTGAGCATTAGCAGGGACTTGCCGCTCATTCCCGCCGCCAACATAACGGCTACCAGATCGGTTGAGTCGGCCATATAGCAGGCCAGTCGGTCTCCGTTAAGCCTGGCGAGCCCATTGCTCAGTTTGCGGCAATATTGAAAAAAATCGGTATAGCTGAAAGCAGTAGTGGAGCTCAGCAAAAAAGGTCGTTCGGGATAGCGGGCAAGCGCAATACCAAATCGGGCCTCAATCACTTTTAGGCGTCACCATAGAAACTGACGATGTCACCAACCGTGCGAGGCATTACATTACTGGTGTAGGGATCACTGCCATAGGCCTTTTCAAGCATGGCGGATAGCTCGGCGACACAAAGTGAATCCAAACCAATTCCGTCATCGTAAAGTTCCGAAGAGATCTCGACTTCAGTTTCTTGCATGGCCTGGTGCTTGAGAATGGTTTTTATCATTTCAATGACTTCTGTTTCTTTGCTCAAGTCAATGGCTCCTTTTGCCTATGAAACACGCCTAAATGCAGTGCTCACGATAAGGAGGGAGTGTATACGCTGGCGAATCCAAGGTCCACAATTCGAATGTGAAGAGGGAAACACTATAGCTATTTGGTTGATGCGCGCAGTACACCGGTAATTTTGCACAAAACCCCTTAAAACGCTGAAAATTCCGTGTATTGCTTCACATTGGTACTGCAGGGTACCTGACAACCTCGTTCAGTGCTGCTATCAATTAACGAAACAGGCAGCGAGCGGGAGGTATTGTGTCCAACGGGGTTGTTCGTGGCATGACGGAAACACTATCAGGGCAGGATGCATTTCGATTTCGTATGGAACAGCAGTGCTGCCGGATTACACAGTACCGGCAGTCAATGTTGCGAGATTGTGGGCGCCAACTCAGTGCGGATGAGGCGGCGCTGGAGTGGATAGAGCGTTACGCTGCTACTTTTGATGCAGGTAATCCAGGCTATTGATTCAGGACTTCAGTTGTTTCATTGATGCCTATGCCTTCATGTTGTCCTCGCTCCAGTAGGCCTTCATGCTGTTGACCTTGCCCTCATCGTTGAACTCAAATACATCGATGATATCGATCGTGGCACCGGACATCAGTACCTGAAAAGGAAAGGCCACCGCATTGCCAGTGCAGCGCGGGTCGCCGCTCAACGCCAGTTTCGCACCGGATTTCAAGGCCCCCTCATAGAACGCGCAGACGGCATCGATACCAACGTGTACAGGAGTGCCGACCGGATCTTCCACCCGGGCATCCTTGGAGTAAATCTCCCGGATAATGTCCATATCCTGCTTTTCGAATGCTTCCACGTACTTGTGGACCATGGCTATCTTGGCGCTGGCTTCCATATGAATATCCTCGTTGTCAGTAGCCACACAATGTGGCGTAGCGATCCTTGTGAAAACCCGTATCACCAAAAATCTGCATGGCGACCCTGGCTCGTTTCAGGAAGAAACCAATTTCCAGTTCATCGGTCACTCCGATACCACCGTGCATTTGCACGGCTTCATTGGTAACGAGCTTCACCAGCTCGTTTAGCCTGGCCTTGGCCAGGCTAGCCAATGGCGGCAACTGGTGTGGTGCATCGTCTACGGTCGAAAGAGCCTGCAGCACGACTGAACGGCACAGCTCAATCTCTGCTTGAATGTGTGCCGCGCGGTGTTGCAGTGCCTGAAAAGTGCCGATCCGCACGCCGAACTGCTCGCGCGTCTTCAGGTAGGCCACCGTGCGGTCAAAAGCCTCCAGCGCGCAGCCCATCATTTCTGCGGCGATCGCAACGCGACCGCGATCCAGCACGGGTTCGAGGATTGCCCAGCCCTGGTTGACCGCGCCGAGTACGTTTTCGGCGGGAACTACCACGTTGTGGAACTTGATATTGGCGGCATTGCGGCTGTCCGCCATGACAGTGCGCTGGCAGTTCAAACCCTCAGAATTGCGGTCCACCAACAGCAGCGTAAGCCCCGCGCTGCTGCGCTCCGTGCCGCCTGTCCGTGCCACTACGACCAGACTGTCGGCGCTGTGGCCATCCAGCACGAAAAACTTGCTGCCGCTCAGAATAAAATTCTCGCCCTGTATTTTAGCCGTGGTGGATATATACGTAGGATTGTGGTGCTGTGTTTCTTCCAGCGCCAGGGACAATGTCAGCGTGCCGCCAGCGATGGCGGGCAACAAGGCTTGTTTCTGCGCCTCGCTACCACCAAGAAGTACGGCGGAGGCGCCGACCACAGCGGAGGCAAACAGGGGGGAAGCGGTGAGCGTGCGGCCGGACTCCTCCAGCACCACACCCAGTCCCAGGAAACCGAATTCCAGGCCGCCATAGGCCTCGGGCAGAATGATACTGGCCCAGCCCATCTCGGCCATTTGTTGCCACAACTGCGGGTCGTAGCCGACGGTGTCATGCGCATCGCGCAGTTGGCGCAGCGCTGCCACCGGCGCATGCTTGGCAAGGAAATCCCTCGCGGTGTCCTGCAGGAGGCGTTGTTCTTCATTCAGAACCAGTGCCATGATCGATTGCTCCTAGGGCTGTGGCAGTTCGAGAACTTTCTGGGCGATCAGGTTGAGCTGGATTTCGGAACTGCCACCGGCGATGGTCAGGGCTTTGGACATGGCCCACAGGCGCAGTGTGTCGATTTCCTGCGAGGTAAAACCCTTTCCCTCCCCCTCCCAGCCCACGCCGCGGCTGCCCATAATAGCCAGCAGCAACTCGCTTTTGGTTTTCTCCGCTTCGGTGCCGATGTACTTCATGACCATCGATGCAGCGCTGCGCACACCGTGTGCTTTTTCCTCGAACGCGCGGAAGTGGGTGAGTCCGACCGCTTGCATCAGCATGTCATACTCCACAAGGGCGTTGCGCAGCGTGGCATCGGCTATTTTGCCGTTTTCAAACTCCAGGTATTCGCGCGCTGCCATATTGGGCTGCATCACCTGGCGCGGACTTTCGCTGCCAATTTCCGCCATCAGCTTGCGCTCGTGTACCAGCAAGGCCTTGGCGACCGACCAACCCTTGTTCAATTCCCCGACCAGGTTTTCCTTGGGCACTTTCACATTGTCGAAAAAGGTCTGGCAGAACTCGGACTCGCCGCTGATTAGCGCAATGGGGGTAGTGGTAACGCCCGGGTCATCCATATCGATCAGCAGGAAACTGATGCCCTCCTGCTTTTTGACGTGGGGGTCGGTGCGTACCAGGCAGAAAATCCAGTCGCATTTGTCGGCGGCGGTAGTCCAGATTTTGCTACCGTTGACCAGAAAGTGATCGCCCATGTCCTCTGCCTTGCACTGCAGGCTGGCCAGGTCGGAACCGGCGCCGGGCTCAGAGTAGCCCTGGCACCAGCGGCTCTCCCCGTTGACGATGGCGCGAATGTGTTGCTGTTTCTGTGCCTCGTTGCCGTATTCCAGAACGGCGGGGCCGAGCATCCACAGGCCGATGCCGTACAGGGGGGTGCGAGCGTGGAGGCTTTTCATCTCCTCCTTGAGTACCCGGGCCTGCTGCGGACTCAGACCGCCCCCGCCATATTGCGTGGGCCATTCAGGGGCGGTCCAACCCTTGTCTCGCATGCGTTCAAACCAGAGCTGGGCATCGGCACTGGGAAATGTTCCCCGGCGACCGCCCCAGTACTGATCATCCGTCTTCATAGGCTGGCGCTGGGACGCGGGGCAGTTGGCCGCCAGCCACGCGCGCACTTGTAAACGAAACTGATCCAGGTCTTCCAATATTTCTCTCCTGACACGCGACTCTCAAAGGCAGCATTGATTCGACGGGAGGCGCTAAGAGTGTCGTATGATACGGACGCATTCGGGGCAGATAAAGGTACAGCAATGGCGGTACTGTGCAATGGCTTAATAAGTCAGTCCGAGGTGACGAAATACGACAACTGAAGAGGGTAGCGTGTTTGCTATATTGGCATCGCCAACGTAACAGCACATGGCAAAGATTTGGCGACGCGAATAATAGAAGGCGGAAAGATGCGGGGCAATCTGCAAATTACTTGGGTACTGGCCGCCGCATTGGTGGCTGGTCAGTCCGGTTGCTCGTCGGTTGAGGAGCGCGGCCCGGTGCGATTATCTGCCCCCGCGACCGTGCCCGCGCCTGCGGCGATTTCCGATCGCGGTGTGCAGGAACACAGCAAGGTGTGGCCGATGAGTATCGACTCCGCCTACGTAGGCTCGGGGGGTGAAAACCGCAATTCTGGCTCCGGCCTTGTCACTGGCTACGAGCAGCGCACGCTGGTGGGCCAGAGCGAATACCTCAGCTGGACACAGCCCAATTCGCCACCGGTTTCGGCCGTCCTGACCCATGGCAGTACGGAGGCGTCGAACGGGCTGTTGATTGCCACCTCGCCGCGCGGTGGCGGTACCTCCTCCGTGGTGGCGCTGGATCTCAATGGCAAGGTGGTGTGGCGCACCGAGGAATGGACTGGCGAGGACCAGGACGGTGATGGCACCCCCGACCAGGCCGGGCAACGCAATGCGGTCGCTTCCAGTGCCGGCCTGCAGGCGCCGATGGTGGATCGCGAGGGTGGCGTCTATGTTTCCGACAACTACGGCATCTGGAAGCTCAATCAGGACACCGGTGCACGCGTCTGGTTCTCGTGTTTTCGCGATTACAGCGAGAACAAGCTGGGCTCCAATGACCTGCGCATGGTGAATGAAGGCGGGGTCGGGCTGGTGGGTACTGTGTTTGCATCGGGTTGGCATATCTGGGTAGATCGACGCGATGGCCGCCCGGTGATCGTGCAGGAGCCAGAGCCTTTTTCCGCCCGTGATTGCCCCGAAATCTCCAGACTGTACATTACTATCAGCGGTGGCGAGCTCGACAAGTCAGGAGAACTCGACGCCATTGCCTGCGTCACCCACACCGCCAACAACACAGCGCCACAGCCCAACAACGTGGCCATCCGCCCGGCGATACCCGGCGTAGCGAAGCACTCGCGCTATCTGTTCACCTATGCAGGGGGCGTAGGTGATCCCGAGAATTCCCGGCTCATCGCCTACGATTTCACCTATAGCCCGGTGAAGGGCGAGGGCTGGGGGGTCAAAAAAGCCTGGGAACGTACCATCCGCGGCGGCACCAGTGCCGCCCCCACGTTGACACCCGACCTGAAGGTCGTCAACGCGTCCGCTGACAGCGGCGCCCTCAATTTGACGGACGTCGAAAGTGGTGCGCCGCTACGCGATCCTCCCGTACTTTTCAGCAACGGTGGCTCGCCAGGGAATACCATTGACGGCTGGTACTGTGGCAGCCGTGACGGTACTTGTGTCGCGGTCGATGGCAGTGGGGTAACCCAGGTCGACCCGGCAGCGGCAGGTGAAATCGCCGCCCAGGCGTTGCCTCAGAGGATGAACGAGTACCCCATACCGTTTTTGTGGGGAACGATTCCCACGGCGAATTACCGGGGTGGCGCAGTACTGGATCCGGTACGTTGGAACCTTACGGCCAGCATTGGCTACCCCTATCACCTTGGCCCGCTCCTGAACGAGACGATGCACACGGGTGATATCACACCCACCGCGACAATCCCCGTCACCTTCGATGCCAACACCGGCAAGCTGATGCCCGGGCAGAAATTTGGCCCCGACCTCGCGCGGCCCGGCACTTCCGAGGCTAACGCCCTGGTGACCACCACGGGGCGACACGTCGTAGCAAAGGCGGATTTGCTGACACTGTTCTACTACTACGTGTTTCAGGGCAACTACAATTTTTTCAATTCCAACAACGCCAGTTACGATGATGTGAGCCCCCTCGAGCTGGCCCGGCTGCAAGAATTGAGCACAAAATTTCGCCCCCTGGTTCCTGGAGCTATTGATGCACAGGGCGTTGTACCCCAGCAGTGGCAGGTTGCGCAGCCGGAGGGGGGGCTCACGATTTACGCACCGGAATCCTTCGTGACAGCGGCGCGAAACCAGGTGGAAATGGACCTCGGCTTCGTCAAGTTTGCAGCTTCCAATTTGTGCCTGACTGAAGGCTGCGCACTTGAGGAAGCTGCAGCACGCCTGGGTTATGCGGCGTGGAATATGGACAAGGCCTTCCAGCGCCAGTTGGCGGAGGCGATACAGCGCGGGCAGATACATGCCGAGTATGGCAAGAATGTCGCCGTGAATGCGACAGAAGCTGCGGCTGAGTGCCGGCGTGCGCGGGCACAATTGTTGGCGAAGCAGCCGGCACTGCCCGCACAGAGCGCACTCAGCGAGGCGCGCATACACACTGCGGATTGTACGATCGGCCTCACCAAAGTACTGGAGGCGCTGTGACATGAAATGGCGCCGACTGTTGCGCCGACCGTTGCGCCGACCGTTGCGTAGGCTGGCCGCCCTTGTGTTGGTGATCTGCCATACCGCGGCAGCGACTGGCTCGGACGCCGTTGTGGCGGAGCCTGACCGTGCCGCAATCAAGCAGCTTGCCGCGCGTTGGGTGGCGGCTGCGACGGCGCATGATGGGGCCGGGGTTGCACTGCTTGGCAAATCGAGCAGTGCGTACTATCCGAATCTCAGGCAGCTGGCCCTGCATGCGGATGCCGCAACGCTGCAGGAACTGGAGCCGATCGAGCAGTTGCAGGTGATGTTCCTGCGCCTGATGTTGGAGCCGGACCAGTTGCAGGCCATGGACGCACGGCAATTGCTGGCATTCGCATTGCAGCGTGGCCTGATCGGTCAGGATCTGCGCGAGAGTGATGCGCTCAGGGAGCTTACGCTAGCGGGAAATTCTGCCCAGGGCCGGCTGTACAAATTCGGGCGTGACGACTGGCCGGATCACGGTTTGCAGTATTTTGTCAGGGAGGAGGGCCACTGGCGCATTGAGCTGCGCGGTGAGCTGGAGCGTCTGCGCACTGACTTCGATGCGTTCACTGCACGCTCCGGGCTCTGCGCTGCAGAGGCTGCCTTTTTCATTCTCGAGACGCGCCTGATGCGCAAAGTCACGCCGGCGGATTTTGCTGCGCCGCTGGGCGGTGAGACGTCACATGATGCCGCGCGGATAGCAACCGCCGAGCGCGCGAACCTGGCCGCCGATACCGCGGCTAACGCTGCGACAATCGCTTCGACAGCGGATGCGCCGCTCCTGCGGTTGGTGGCGGTTCGCTACTCGCTGGACGACCCGAATGGGAATGCCGTGATGCTTGAGGATCGCGTGGAATCCTTGCGCTACGTGCTGTGCAGGCGTGATTCATTGCCTTCGGATCGGCGCTTTCAGTTGACCCTGATCGACCGTGATACTGCGGTATTGAGCGCTGGCGCAGTGCAAAGCACCCTGCAGCTGGATCAGGCCGCCGCACCGCTGGGTGAGCGACTACCGCGTGCCAACACTTCAGGCCGTTGTGCTGAAAAAACACTGTTGCAATTGGCACAGGAGGGAAGTGAGCGAGAAGGAATGATGACACAATGGCGTAACGTCGGCTTACGCGGTCGCGCGCAACTGTTACAGCAGGCATGGCTGTCCGCGGAGTATCTCGATGCGGCGAACGCGCCGCAGAGCATGACTGGACTTCGGGTGCGCAAGCTTGTCGCCGGAAGTTTCTGGCAGCAGTTGGGATTGCAGGAGGGCGATCTGCTGACCCAAATCAACGGTGTGCAGGTCAATTCAACAGCCGCCTGGCAGCAGGTGATGCAGATCGCTGAGAACGATCTCGACATTACGATAGCCGTAGACCGTGCGGCGCACACGTACAGATACCGGACCGCGACAATCCGTCCGCGCTAACTCCGGTCAACGAACATTCAAAGCGCCGCGGCCATATTGACCAGGCGGAGCACAGGCGGCATGCTGGCCGCCTCAAAACAGGGGACAAGTTATGCAGCGGTTTACGGACAAGGTGGTTTTCGTAACGGGAGCCGGCAGCGGTATCGGCAAGGCCAGCGCGTTGCGTATAGCCGCCGAGGGCGGTGCGGTGTTCTGTGTAGACCTCAACGGCAATGCAGTGGAGGCCACAGCGGCTGGGATTGTGGCCAGCGGTGGCAAGGCTACGGCAAGGGTCTGCGATGTGAGTAATGAAACCAGCGTGCGGGACTGCGTCCAGGCCTGTATCGAACGCTATGGCAGCCTGCATGGCCTGGTCAACATGGCGGGTATCCTGCGCTTTGACGATACGCAGGAATTGCAGACGCACCACTGGCAGAAGGTCATCGACATCAACCTCACCGGGACCATGTTTTTGTGTCGCGCCGTGTTACCGCACCTGGTACAAACCAAAGGCAGTATCGTCAATGCCGCGTCCACCGCCGCACTGTCCGGTCTGCCCTGTGGACTGGCGTATTCCGCCAGCAAGGGTGGAGTATTGGCCATGACGCGCAGCATCGCGGTGGAGTACGCCAAGCGCGGTGTTCGCGCCAATTGCGTGTGCCCCGGCGATATCAACACGGGCATGACGGATGGCATCCAGTTTCCCAAGACCATGGATTTCGAGCTGATGCCGCGCATCATGTCCCTGACCGGCGCCAAGGCGCCCGAGGTGGTGGCAGGTGTGATCGCCATGCTGGTGTCCGAGGATGGCGTGCACATTACTGGCGAGGATATCCGGGTGGACGGTGGCACGCTGTCGTAACTAACGCAGAACTACGTCACGTAGCCCGTTACTGCAACCCGTTATTGCGATTCGACCAATCGAACCTTGTAGGTGGCGGTCTTATTTCCCAGATGAGTTTTGATACTGATTATCTCGCCCGGCCCGCGGGCTTCCAGGACCTCGAAGAAATCGTCCTGGCTGTGGATGGGCTTGCCGTCGATGTGCGTGATGATGTCGCCCAGAATGATCTCCCCGCGTGAGTTGCGGTAGGCGCCGCTGATGCCCGCCTCGGCCGCCGGCAGTCCAGGGTATACCTGGACCACCGGTAGCCCGTCGACCTGATACTGTTGCACCCAGCGGTCACTGGCGAGCTCCACACCAATGACAGGGCGCAATATGCGCCCATAACTGATCAGCTGCGGCACGACGTCCTTGACGGTATTCACCGGAATCGCGAAGCCGATACCCGCGCTGCCGCCACTGGGACTGTAGATTGCAGTGTTAACGCCCACCAGCTGTCCCAGTGAGTTGAGCAGGGGACCGCCGGAATTGCCGGGATTGATCGCGGCATCGGTCTGGATAACGCCGCGTATCTTGCGGTCACCCACAGCCTGGATTTCCCGTCCCAGTGCGCTGACGATACCGGTGGTGAGGGTGGTATCCAGCCCGAAGGGATTGCCGATGGCGAGCACCTTGCGCCCTACTGACAACTCTGAAGAGTCGCCCAGCGGCAGTGTAACGAGGTCTTGAGGGGGTTGCTGCATGCGCAACACCGCCAGATCCTTTTCCGGGGCCACACCGACGACCTCAGCATCGTGTTCCGAGCGGTCTTGCAGGGTGACGGTGAGTTTCTGCGCACCGGCTATAACGTGAAAATTGGTAACAACCAGGCCGTTCTTGTCCCACACAAAACCGGTGCCGGTGCCGCGCGGAATTTCCATAACATCCAGGCTGAACAGACTGCGACCCAGGGCAGTGTTGGTGACATACACAACCGCTGGACTGGCCTTGCGAAAGATTTCCGTGGTGTTTTTTTCATCCTCGGTGGCAAAGCTCAGGTAGTCGACGTCCGCGGCGTGAACACCCGTCGTCACCAGAAAGCACAGCAGGCAGCAGACCAGCAAAGCACTGTAAGTTGCACAGTTAAACAGGTCCGGAGTCTGGTGTTGTGGATGCATTGTGTTTCCCCGTGGATTGAACTGCCAGGAAGCCAAGAATACTACTCGGCTGTGGTAGTGGCGAGGTGTAGTGGCGAGGTGCCTGACTGGTTCAATTGGGTAGCCCTGTGACGGGTTTAGCTGCCGTGTATTTGAGCTGTGCCCAAGCATCTGGTTAACTTGCCCGCAGTCATAATCGCGGTATTGCAGTGACAGCCGTGATTTTTTCAGAAACGCATCGAGAGAGTGGGAAGCCATGGGTAGAGTAGCGGGCAAGGTCGCCATTGTAACGGGAGCTGCCAGCGGTATGGGCAAGGCTGATGCACAATTGCTGGCCGCGCAAGGTGCCAAAGTGGTGGTGGCGGACCTCAATGAGGCCGACGGGAAGGCTGTCGCTGCAGGGATTGGCGCCAACGCGATCTTCATGCGCCTGAACGTGACCGACGAGGACAACTGGAAGTCTGTCATTGCTGCCACTGTCGAGAAATTCGGCAAACTCGATATTCTGGTGAATAACGCAGGCATTATTGCCCTGGGTACTATTGTCGATACCACGCTGGAATCCTGGCGCCTGGTCAATTCCGTCAACAGCGACGGGGTGTTCCTCGGTTGCAAGCATGCCATTCCCGCGATGGCGCAATCCGGCGGTGGGTCTATTATCAATATGTCATCCGTGGCGGCGATACACGGCCAGTCGTTTGTTGCTGCCTACACGGCCAGTAAGGGTGCGGTGCGTGCCCTCACCAAGAATATCGCCATGTATTGTAAAGAGCAGAAAAACGGCATTCGCTGCAACTCGATACACCCCGACGGCGTGAAGACCGCCATGGTGGTGAAAGTCGCCACCGGCAAGGAGACGGCGACACAGGCCGATATCGACGCGCTCAGCAAGTTTGGCAACATGTGCGAACCGGAAGATATTGCCAACCTCGTACTGTACCTGGCGTCCGATGAGTCGCGTTTCGTCAATGGCGCGGAGATGTTAATCGACAACGCGGCGACCATTACGCCGCCAGTGGGTATTTAGCCCGCACCAGGAGCGCACAGTGGAGAAACTGCTTTATCCCGTCTGGAAAGATTCGTCCCTGACAGGGGATCAGTTTCGCGAGGAACTGCTGCATCGACTGGCGCCGCAGTTGGCCGCGCTCAAGTGTGTGCATGGCTTGCGCGTCTGTGTGGCAGACAGTGCTGTCGCCGCGGCGAGTAAACGGCGCATCGAAAGCCAGCCGCAGGTACCCGATGCCATGCTGTCCCTATGGGTAGATTTTGCCGGTGCCGCCGCGCACTGGGAGCCGTTGATCGATGCTCACGTTGTACGCAAGACCGCGTACCTGGTGGCCGAGGCGGAACCGCTGGTGAACCAGGAGCGCCACCCGTCGAAGCCGGGTGACCGCGTTCACGGCATGTGTCACGTGGTGTTTATGTCCGGGCCTGCGGACATGGCGCGGGACGAGTGGCTGGCGGTGTGGAAGGACAGCCACACGCAAATCGCAATCGACACCCAGTCGACCTTTGGTTACCGGCAGAATTTGGTGGTGCGCCGCTTGAGCGAAGATACCTCGCCCTGCGATGCGATAGTGGAAGAGAATTTCCCTCCTGAGGCAATGACCTCGGACCATGCGTTCTACGCCACGGGCGGCGATGACGCCTTGCTGCAGCAACATATGAACGCGATGATGGAAAGCTGTACCCGCTTTATCGATTTTACGAAAATCGATGTGATTCCGATGAGCGAATACCTGATCAAGCCGCTTTAGCTTACTGGTAGTTCTTGAATTGATTTCTAAGTATCTGGATTAGTTGCTCAAGGTCTTTGGAGTACTTCTGTTGCTGATTCAGTTGCAAAAGTTCGGCAAAGGAAACGCTTAACGCTCTATCGGCCGAGGCTTGATCAGGCACAACCAAATAGCGTCTTTTAGGGACTGGATCAGAGATTGCATGCTCGACGGCTTGTGCAACGTCGATCGGATCTCCGCCCTTGAAAATCGGGGAATAATTTCCTGGCTCAACAATACTCACCTGTACTCCGGATTTTTTCATCTCCACGGCGAGTGTATCGGTAAACGCTTCCATCGCGTGCTTGCTCATGCTGTACGCGCCAAGACCCGGATCGGATGCGATGCCAGCAAGTGAACCGATAGTTACAATGCGGCCTTTTTGTTTGATGATGAGTGGCGCGAATGCCTTGGTAATTCGATACGGCCCAAATACATTGACTTGCATCAGCGCATCCAGGTCTTTTTCATCCATATCAATTAGCGGCGACACCGACGCTATACCTGCATTATTCACCAGGCCATACAGGCCAGTTTCGGACTTCTCTATGGTAGCAACGGCGGCTTTGATCTGTTCCTGGTCGGTGACATCCAATCGGATCGACTTCACATTTTTCATTTGGTCGAGCCGTTTCATATCCGCTTCATTGCGCGCACCGGCGTACACTAAATAGCCGGCGGCACTCAGGTGTTCTGTCATTTTCAATCCGAGGCCACGACTGGCACCAGTTACCAGAACCGCCTTTTGTTTAATATTTTCAGGTTTCGGGTCCTCCGATGAAACGACCGAATGGTACAGCGCCATTGTTATTATCAGGAGCGTAATCCACTTCTTCATTAGTCCAAACCTCCTAGGCAACGAAATTCCTGATTGTGAGCTACTTGTCAGCGTGGACTCGCAGCACCTCTTATTGGGAAACTTGCAAGGATTGTACGTCGAAGGATTACAATAACTCCTGCACAGAATGACCCCGCGATGAACAATATCACCAAGTATAGGCGATATTTACGTCCCCTCTTCACTCTACTACGAACAACTGGATGCCGGCAATCGCTTGTCGCGGTTGATGTCGCTGCATGCCGAAAGGTAAGCTAGTTATAAAACTAAACGAGCTGCATGCACAGGGCCTGATATCAGATCAAGAATATCAGGACCTATGACGCAAACAAATTATTGATGGGATTTAGCTAAACCAGCTTATCAAGCGGATTGTAACGCCCTGATCCTGTCATCCAGCGGGGGATGGGAGCGGAACAGCCCGGAAATTCCCTGTTTCAATTGCTCGCTGATACCGAATGCCTTTAATTCGCCCGGCATGTCCTGGGGCTGGCCCTGCTCCAGTTGCAATCGTTGCAGGACGGCGATCATCTGCCCCTTCGTGGTGAGAGAGGCGCCGGCATGATCCGCCCGGTACTCGCGCCAGCGGGAGAACCAGAAGACGATCGCGCTGGCCAGAAAGCTCAGTACCAGTTGCGCCACCATGGTAACGATGAAGTAACCGATGCCGAAGCCGCGCTCGTTCCTGAATATCACGCGGTCCACAGTGTGGCCGATGATGCGGGCCAGGAACATCACGAAGGTGTTCACCACACCCTGTATCAGGGTGAGTGTCACCATGTCACCGTTGGCCACATGGCCGATTTCATGCGCCATTACCGCCTTCACCTCTTCCCGGGGAAAGCGCTGCAGCATGCCTGCGCTCACGGCCACGAGGGCTGAATTGCGGTTCCAGCCGGTGGCAAATGCGTTGGACGCCTGCGAGGGAAAGATCGCCACTTCAGGCATGCCGATACCGGCTTCCTGCGCCAGTCCCTTTACGGTGTCGAGCAGCCACTGTTCGTCTTTGTTGCGTGGCTGCTCGATGACATAGGCGCCGGTGCTGCGTTTAGCCATCCACTTGGACAGGAATAGCGAGATCAGCGAGCCGCCAAAGCCGAAGACAGCGCACATCACCAGCAGTGAGCCGAGGTTAAGGTCGACGCCGTTTTGCGCCAGGATACCGTCGAGCCCCAGCAGGCTGAATACGATGCTGACTAACAGCAGCACCGCGATATTGGTGGCTAGAAACAGAAGAATTCTCATATGGACTCCATTACCCTCGTTACGTTGCAATGCACAAGTTGGACAGCGGGGGCGCGATGGTGTTCCGCGACACGCCGTTATCGCTGCGGCTGTCCTGTTTGTACTATCAATACAAGATCGGGGCAGCGCAGTTATTTTTCAAGGCTGCGCCGACGTCTCGGGCTCGTCCTCGTGCGCCGTATCTGCTTCCGGCTCTTCCTCAATTTGATCGGGTTCTTCCAGCAGAGGTATCTGACTGGGTTCGATAATGGGATCGCCACGCTCGGTGAGTTCTGCAGGGAGCACTTCGCCGCGCAGCTCGATATCCCTGGAGCTGAGCTCGAACAGCGTGTTGATAGCCTCGTCCTCATAGCGGGCGCGCATTACGGTGCGGGGATTTGAGCCATCCACCCAGATCTTGGCTTTGCCCCAGTAGTGTCCGAGTTGGTTGCGAACTACAAATACGTGAGTCATGACAGTGGAGTGTCCTTAAAAATCTGCGCGTAAGTGTAAGCATTTGCGTGGCTCGATGCCAGTTCTGGCCTCATCCCAGCAACAGGTCCTTGGCCAGGTTGACCTGCGCTGCGAGGTAATCATTCCCACCGCGGTCCGGATGCAGTTTCTGGATGAGTTTGCGGTGTGCGGCGATAATCTCTTCTTCGGAAGCCCCGTCTTGTAGGCCCAGCACCGCCAGCGCCTCCGAGCGGCCCATGCTATGAGTGCTGCCTGAACTGGCCTGCTGTTGTTTGCCAAACGCGGCCTCGCCGGGGAAACGTTGGTGTAGATAGCTGTCCAGCAACTGCAGTGAGTCGGCGTCCTCACTGCGGCAGAACGCGAAAAATTGCTCGAGTTGCGACCGGTCCATGTCCGCCAGGCGCCAGCCCTGGAACGCGCCCTTGAGAATCTCGCCCTGTAATGCGCCGCTGTCGTGATCCAACTGCATGCGCAGCAGGGCAGTCTCCACGGTCGATGTCTGGCCGGCTGCCGGGGCGCTCTTGCCGCGCAGGCTGACCAGCATCGGGAACAGGCGCAGCACCAGCGGCAGCGCCTGCCGTACAAAGACCAGTAGCGCAGCGAACGCAGCACCCAGCCAGTTCATGTGGCCGGTCGCCGCGAGTGCTACTGTAACGACAAGGGCAATGCCGAGGCCCAGCTTGGTGTACTCGCCCCGGCGCTTGTGGGGAGGCATCGACTGCGCTCGACGCAGCAGATAATAGATAGCGGCAATGACCGCCAGTAGCAGTATCAGTCGGGGCACGTCTTAGCTCAGGTTTTCAGCTGTTGGAGCAGCAGTTTAGCACTGTCACCACCGCGTTTTTCAAGTGCCGCCCGTCCACCGGTGGCATAACTGGCCACCGCGCCGAGCAGCCCTGCCAATGTCGCGGCGCTACTGCTGTCAAAACGGGCGTAGGCGCCGCCGCTGAGTTTGGCCATGGTGCGGAAGGTTTGCTCTACCGGCCCCTCGCGCCCCTCCTGAAAGAGGAACAGGGGCAGTTGCAGTAGGCCGCACTGGCCCGCCAGGTTACACAGGCTGTCGGGGTTTTCCTCCACCGCGTCACCGATGAACACCACGGCTCTCACGGTGGCCTTGCGGTGTTCACCCTGGGCGTGACGCAGCAGTCGTGCAATCTGCGTGTGCCCGCCCTCACAGCGAACCTGCCCCATCAGTTGTGCGAGCGCTGCGCTGTCGGTCAGCCAGCGGCTGGCGCAAAACTCCGCAAAGCCACGGTAGTAACACAGCTGGACGGCCAGTGTTGCCGCCACGCCGCTGGCCCGGAACATTTCCTGTTGTAACCGGCTGGCGCGATCCCAGGTGGGCTGGCGGCTGGCGGTTGCGTCAACGGCAAATAGCAGGCGTGGTTGACGCCCGACGAATTGCGTGATGGCGCTACTTTTTTGCAGGAATTGTGCGATGTCCTGGGGGGATGAACGGCGGGCGGGTGGTTTGGCCATAATCTCTCAGCTTAAATAGAGTCTCAGCTTAAACGGCTGGCGGCTCGAAGGGAAAGGGCGCGGCCCCTTCGAATTCAGGTCCTTCCAGCAGTGGGCGTTCACCCGTGCTCCACAGCGGCAGGCGAAACTGCGCAATATGTCGGATCGCCGGTGGCTGTACAAACGGCAGGCGACAATCCTGCAGGGTAACCAGTTGCACCCGCATTGCGGCCGCGTCGAAGCTGGCCAGGCCGTAGCCATTGGCCGTGGTGTCCACATAGCTCAGGCCAGGATTGGCCGTGTTGGGGCCCAGCAAGGAGGACACCGTAGCCAGTCCCGTTTTGGAATAGGTATAGGCGGCCAGTACCCCGTGTACCATCGACATATTCCACACCGGTTCCACGCCACGTTCTGTTTGGCGGTACACTAATGCCGCGAAGTCGGGGTGGTCGGCGTCGGTCGCTGAGACCAGATCTTCAAAGACTGGCGAGGAACTGATGCCGGCCACGGTGAAATCCACCGCTACGGGCCTCGCCTCAGCGTCGGTAGTGGAGTGACGCACGGTACCGGCGCCGTGCATGTGATGATCACCTGACAGTGACACGACCCCGGTGATGTCCTCATCCTCCAGCGCTCGCATGACCACGCTCACCTCGTAGGGGTAACCCGCCCAACCGTCGATACTAAAAATACTGTCGTAGTAATCGGTGAAGGGCAGGGACGACATATCCAGGCGCAGCGGCATCAGGGGCAGGGCATTCGCCCACAATTTCCAGGGGGCAGCAGAGGTCTTCATGGTATTGAGGAACCAGTCGCGCTGCTGCAACCCCAGCATGCTACCGGGCGCTCGATCTTTGGCCGGGTTAGCCATGGTGCCGTCGCCAAACGGCAGGGTATTGGGTGGGTTGCCCTGGGCATAGGCATTGCCGGCATCAGCGATGGCCACCAGCTCCACGGGATTCAGTGGCAGGCCCAGGGTCGCGGCAAAACCTTTGGGCAGGCAGCGCGGGCTGCGGTAGCTGCGGCTGTCGGTGAGCACAATGTCCAGGTATTTACCCCAACTCAGTTGGCGATAGATGCGCAGGCTGTCCATGGCAGTTTGGTTGTGGGTCGCTGTATCTTGCTCCAGTACTTGCGGCTGAAAGTTATGGGCGTGCTGCTTCAATTCATCCAATACCGCTGGTATATATTCGAACCAGGCCTGGTTGGCGCTCAGTTTGCGCTGCGCCGCAAGTTTGGCCGGACCGTCGTAGGTGGTGAAACTCTGGAAGTTGTCGTCGGCAAACTCGTGATCGTCCCAGGTGCAGATGAACGGCCAACGCGCTCGCGCCTCCTGCAGGTGCGGGTCGCTCAGATAGGTCTTGTAGAGATGGCGGTAGTCGGCCAGCGACACCGCATCGCGGATTCCCGGCGCGTCCACACCATCCGGAAACGGCGGGACGCTGCGCGATTGGGCGCTGCCATCCAGGCGCTCCTCCCAGCTGCGTTCGTAAACGAAGTCGCCCAGGTGCAGCACGAAGTGTATGCGATCGTCCTCGGCAGCGGTACGGTCGTCCTCCAGCATACGCGCCCAGCTGCCGTAGTAGGCCTGCTCAAAGTTCTGGCAGCTGACGAAGGCCAGGTTCACCTTGCGTGCCTGTCCCGGTGCGGGAGCGGAGCGAGTGCGCCCGGTGCGCGATACGAATTTGTCGGCACCCATGAAACGGTAGTAATACTGTGTGTCGGGCGTCAGGCCGTCGATATAAGTGCGCAGGGTGTAGTCGCGCTCTGCGCTGGTATGCAATTCTTCCTGCAGTAGCAGGGTCGAAAAATTGCTGTCGGTACTGAGTTGTAGCAACAGGCGCACCGGGTCGTTGGAGCCTGACCGGGGGACGGCACGAGTCCACAACATGACCGCGTCTGGCTGTGGATCCCCCGACGCGACACCGTGGGGAAAGTCCAGCGGCGATAATTGTGCGGGTATTACCGTTGCCATCACGCTACCCGGGGCAACGGTCAGGAAGAACGTACTACCGGACAACAATCCCAGCAGGCTTCTACGGGTAATGGGCATAAGCGTCGGGTCGTTAGCGGCGGAGGCTGACTACTCTAGCGCAATTGTGGCTATACTTGGACCCCATGAGCCTCTTCGATATTCGCAGGAAACACCGTATGCCAACACCAGAGACTGCACTGCCCGGCCGGGCAGACGCAATGCCCGTTCCCGCTGCCCATTTTGTCAATGGCAATCCCCTGCGCGGCCCGTTCCCAGCCCACTTGCAACAGGTTGTGTTCGGCATGGGTTGTTTCTGGGGCGTGGAACGCAAGTTTTGGAAAATGCCCGGTGTGTTTACCACCGCCGCAGGCTACGCGGCCGGCCTGACGCCCAACCCCACCTATCATGAGGTCTGTAGCGGGCGGACCGGCCACAACGAGGTGGTATTGGTGGTGTTTGATCCCGCACAGGTGAGCTTCGAGCAGTTGCTAAAAGCGTTCTGGGAGGGTCACGACCCCACCCAGGGTATGCGCCAGGGTAACGACATGGGCACGCAGTATCGCTCGGGCATTTATACCTTCGATGAGGCGCAGGCATCCGTGGCAAAGGCGTCCCAGAAAGCCTTCCAGACCGCCCTGGACAAGGCCGGGTACGGCGCTATCACCACTGAAATTTTGCCCGCCCCCGCATTTTATTATGCGGAGGATTATCACCAGCAGTATCTGGCCAAAAACCCCGGTGGTTATTGCGGCCTGGGTGGCACTGGGGTGACCTGCCCTGAGTCAGGTTGAACGAAAAAGGGCCGGTATGATGTTCTCATACCTGCCCTTTTTAAATCGGCGTTAGCCCTACCAGGTATAGGCCGCCTCGAGGCCGTAGGTGCGCGGCTGGTTGTAGATCGTACCGGCGGTTTCGGTAACATCCACCAGTGGCGTACCCCCGGTCACAAAACGCTCGTCGGTGAGGTTGTTAGCAAAAGCCGACACCCGCCAGTTCAAGTCAGGTGAGTTCCACGTAAGCCGGGCAGTGACGTCTTCCTGGTTAACCTTGTACACCCCCGACAGGCAACTGGATACATCAAAGCAATTATCCAGGTTGCTGCGGTAGGACCAAGACAGCATCGGGACCACCGCGCCTATTTCGGTCTCAAACGTATACTGTATAGCAAGGAAGTAAACACTATCCGGGAGGCGCGGCAGGCCTTCGTCTGAACGATCAACGGCACAATTCAGCAGCCGATTACCGTTTACCAGGACGACTTCACATTCATCGGGAATCGCAGCGCCCTCCGCAGGAGCACTCTGGATGCGCTCGTCATCGTACTCTTCGATATCGCTTTCATTAAAAGTCACGTTGGCAGTGATCTGTAGATTATCCACCGGCAGCACCACCGCTTCAAATTCGATACCGGAGATATAGGACGACTTGGCATTGATCAGGGCGCCAGAGATACGGCCGGTGTTCGGGTTGATACGCACCGTTGTCAATTGGCGATCCGTGTAATCGGTGTAGAACACAGCGGTATTGAGGCGCAGCTTGCGCTCCCAGGCATCCATTTTAAAGCCGGCCTCGTAGTTCCAGACCTCTTCCGGGTCGAATGGGTAGATTTGCCTGTCATCGATGTTGAGGGTATCGGAGATGCCGCCAGAGAGAAAACCATTGGCCACGGTAAAGTAGGCGTTGCCGAAATCCATAAAGCCAACGCCGTCAAAGGTGCGCTGGATGCTGGCCATCGGAGTGATCTTGGAATCATCGGTCTTTTGGCTCTGGCTCGCCAGCGGGTCGGGCAGGCCGGTAATCGGATCGATCGGTGTCACAAACAGGTGGTTGGCGTTGAACGCTGTCCCGCCGTTGGAAAACGAATAGATTGTGCCGGGAATTATTGCCGTGACAGTGCCGCTGGTTGCCAGAGTGGCGAGGTCCGGCACCTTGTTATTGCGTTCCAGCTCGCGCTCCTCCCAGGTGTAGCGTGCGCCCAGGGTCATCGTCCAGTATTCATCAAAGTGCCAATCAGCCTGGCTGAACACTGACGCGGAGGAATTTTTTGTCAGCAGTTCAGTCGACTCATTTTGGTAAAAGGCGAAGTTGGGGCTGCCCAGAGAGCCAAAAAATGGGCCTGACGGGGAAGTAGTGGTGCCTTTGTCAGACTTCTCATGAAACCCGAACACGCCAACCACGTAATCCAGCTTGCTATCGAACGCGTCGCCGGAAAACTGGAATTCCTGACTGTAGGCATCCGTATTGCGCAGGTCCGCGCCATTCCCGTAGTTGGTGCGGCCCAGCAAGGCGATACCGGAGGCGTCGAGTTCGTTCATTTCACCGCCCTTGGTATTGCGGCCGGCCGTGATGCTCTTGAAGTTCAGGGAGTCGTTGATCTCCCAGTCTGCGTTCAGCGACAGGGTATTCACCTCTGCCTCATACTTATTGGGCTGCAGGTTGGCCATGATTTTGTCTTTGCCGAGAGCCTCGTTTTCCTGGCACCACTGTTTGATACTCTGGCCAGTAGAGGGGATGATGATCGTCGGGTCCTGCAGGTCTGACTGCCAACCCGCGCCCGGTATACCTTCTACCACCTCGCAGTTCTGGCCGCGCGATGCCTGGTCGGTTTTGCCGTAGTTGTAGTTCAGGTCCAGCAGCAGGTCGTCAGCTGCCACCCAACGCAACTGACCCTGACCGCCGTAGCGGTTGGTATCATTGTACTCATCTTCTGTATATCCGCTGTTGCCAACCGTCTGGGTCGGCAAACCCTCGGGAATTTCACTGTGGACATAGCCATCACTTTCGGTTTTATACAACGAGAAGCGGGACAGCAGCGTATCGTCCACCAGGGGGACATTCACGGTGACCTGGCTGTCGAGTTGGTTGTAATTGCCGACCCGTACTTGCGCGTGGCCGCCGTATTCCTCGTCCGGTCGATTCGTAGTATAGAGAATGGCGCCACCGGTGGTGTTCTTGCCAAACAGGGTGCCCTGTGGCCCGCGCAATACCTGCACACTTTGCAGGTCGACGTTGTCCAGTACCGCACCATCAGCGCGGGATACATACACGCCATCCACATAAATGCCTACGCCGGAGTCAAAGTTTACCCCTGTATTGCGCGCGCCAATGCCGCGAATAAACACGTTGCCCGAGCCGGTGGTGCCGTTGCCGGAATACATATCGACGTTGGGCACGACCTTGGTGAGGTCAGAGATATTGCGCAGTCCCAGCTCCTCCAGGCCCTGGGCGCTAAAGGCGGATACCGCGACGGGCGTTTCCTGCAGCGATTCTTCGCGCTTACGGGCGGTGACCACCACCTCTTCCAGCGTGTCTTGCCCCAGAGCCACAGTGGGGACAAGGCCCACGGAGGTAAGCACCAAAGCAGCAGACAGATGAGATACGATTAATCGTGGTTTTGTAAACATTGCGGTGCCTCTCAGGACTTAGCATTATTTGAGCAACCACTTACCTTGCGGGCTTGCAGTCACCGTATTTATATTATCCAGACCTTGCGCCCGGCCCCATCCTGGTTCCGCAGCCGAGGGCAAAAGTTAGCACCATGCGCCGGTGAAAGCTATGTTCTCCTCAGGTTTCTTCATGCACCCGCTTAAAAATGAATTACGGGTTTAGATTTCTGTGCAATGGAGGATTATGACCAGGAGGAGCCCTTTTTATTGACCGCTCCGGATGTTTAAAACAGCCGGCCCAGTACGCTGGTGACAGCATTTTCCACGCGCAAGATACGCGGACCCAGTGAAACCGTCTCGCAGCCGGCAGCGCGCAGGCTCTCTACCTCATAGGGTATGAAGCCGCCCTCCGGGCCAATGACCAGCAGGATATCCCCGGCGACGTGGCGCGGGCAGGCCGGGTGTTCGCCAGGGTGGGCCAGCAGGGCGCGTCGCCCTTGGGCGATACCAGGCAACAACTCCTCGACGAAGGGTTTAAAGCGTCGATGACAGTGCACCAACGGCAGCCGTGTGTCCCGGGATTGTTCCAGTCCCTGCAACAGGTATTCCCTGATTGCGTCCTCTGCCAGTACCGGGCTTTGCCAGTAACTCTTCTCTACCCGGAAGCTGTTGATCAGGTGTAACTCGTCTACGCCAAATTCCGCCACGCTGCGCAGAATACGTCGCAGCATTTTGGGGCGAGGCAGGGCCAGTACCAGGCACAGCGGCAATTTGCCCGGCGGCGGCTCGTCCAGTATCACGCTCAGCACAGCACATTCTTCATTGATCTCGAGGATTTTGCCTGCACCCATCAAGCCGCCTATCTCGCCGACCCGCAGAATACCTCCGACGGTGGCGCGGTGGACTTGTCGCAGGTGTTGCAGGCGGCGGTCGCGCAGTACGATACGATTCTGCCCCACTCGATCAGCGTCGGTGAAAAGGAGCAGGTTCAAGGCGGGGCTAACCCACCCACACATCGTACTCGTCAGCGGCGGTGATTTCCGCTTCCACGAAGTCTCCTGGATGCAGGTCGGTGGCGCCTTCCAGAAATACCTTGCCATCGATTTCCGGAGCGTCCGCGCTGGAGCGGCCCACTGCGCCGTCCGCGTCCACTTCATCGATGAGGATTTCAATGGTCCTGCCTATTCTGGCCTGTAGTTTGGCAGCACTGATGTCCTGCTGCAGCGCCATGAAACGCTCCCAGCGCTCCTGTTTTAACTCATCCGCAACAGGGTCGGGCAGCGCATTGGCTCGGGCGCCCTTTACCGGGGAGTACTGGAAACAGCCCACCCGATCCAACTGGGCTTCGCGGATAAATTCCAGCAGTACCTCAAAATCGGCCTCGGTTTCACCCGGAAAGCCGACGATAAAGGTGCTGCGCAGCGTAATGTCGGGGCAGGCGTTGCGCCAGGCCCTGATCCGCTCCAGCGATTTTTCCGCCGCCGCCGGACGTTGCATGCGCTTGAGCACCTCTGGGCTGCCGTGCTGGAACGGCACGTCCAGGTAGGGCAATATTTTGCCTTCAGCCATCAGCGGTATTATCTTGTCCACGTGCGGGTAGGGGTAGACGTAGTGCAGGCGCACCCAGATGCCAAATTCGCCGAGCGCTTCACACAATTCCTGCATGCGGGTTTTCAGTGGACGGCCGTTCCAGAAGCCGGTGCGGTATTTGATATCCACACCGTAGGCGCTGGTATCCTGTGAGATGACCAGCAGTTCACGCACGCCGGCGCGCACCAGCCGTTCGGCTTCCTCCATGACATCACCAATAGGCCGGCTGACCAGGTCGCCGCGCATGTCGGGAATGATGCAAAAAGTGCAGCGATGGTTGCAGCCTTCGGAAATTTTCAGGTAAGCGTAGTGGCGCGGTG
>JANPDE010000339.1:0-7759 GCA_031431315.1 Haliea sp. | reverse complement strand
CTTTTACATATTCGGCGTACTGTCTCTGGTGGTGCTGGTCAACCAGCTACTCACGGGTATCTGGCTCACCATGAGCTACACGCCCAGTCAGGAGGGCGCCTTCGCATCGGTGGAATACATCATGCGGGATGTCGATTTTGGTTGGCTATTGCGCTACATGCACTCCACCGGCGCCTCGGCATTTTTTCTTGTCGTGTATCTGCACATGTTCCGTGCCCTATTGTACGGTTCATACAAAAAGCCTCGGGAACTGATCTGGATTTTCGGCATGCTGATCTTTGTGGCGCTGATGGCCGAAGCTTTTGTCGGCTACGTGCTGCCTTGGGGCCAAATGTCCTACTGGGGTGCCCAGGTTATTATCTCCCTGTTCGGTGCCATTCCTGTCGTAGGCGAGGACATCGTCACCTGGATTCGCGGTGACTACCTGTTATCCGGTATCACGCTGAACCGATTCTTTGCCCTTCACGTCGTGGCGTTACCCATTATTTTGCTGGCGCTCGTGGTGCTGCACTTGCTGGCACTGCATGAGGTCGGCTCCAACAATCCTGACGGCGTTGACATCAAGAAGCACAAGGACAAGGCGGGCGTGCCACTGGACGGCGTGGCTTTCCACCCGTACTACACAGTGCACGACCTGCAGGCAATTGGCGTGTTTCTGTTCATTTTCTGCGGTGTTATTTTCTTCCTGCCGGAAATGGGCGGTTACTTTCTGGAGCATGCCAACTTTGAAGAGGCCAATAACCTGAAGACACCGGCGCACATTGCGCCTGTGTGGTATTTCACGCCGTTCTACTCGGTGCTGCGCGCTGTACCTGATAAGTTTTGGGGTTTCATCGCTTTTGCGGGCTCGGTCGCCATACCCTTTGTGTTGCCCTGGCTGGACCGCAGCCCAGTAAAATCCTGGCGCTATCGCGGCTCCATCACCAAGGTGATGCTGGTGGTTTTCGTGGCGTCGTTCCTGATCCTCGGTGTGTTGGGCGTATGGTCGCCCACCCCTGAACGGACCATGCTGGCGCGGATTTGTGCCGTAATCTACTTTGCATTTTTTCTGCTGATGCCAATCTGGTCATCGATAGATAGGACCAAACCGGTGCCTGAACGTGTCACCATGGATGGCGGTATCGGTTTCTGGGGCACTATCGGCGCCCTGTTGCTGATTCTTGCTTTGACTATCCTGCCACTAAAGGCTGTGGCATCGGGTTCCGAGCACGAGTGTGGAACCATACCGTGCGATGAATTTGTCGCCAATCCCCGGGACAAGGCCTCGCTGCAACGTGGTGCCCAGATCTATATGAACTATTGCATGGGGTGCCACTCCTTGCAGTACTCGCGCTATAACCGCGTCGCTGCGGATCTGGGAATTCCCGAAGACCTCTTCCAGGCCAATCTGATGTTTGATCCGGAAGTCAAAATCGGTGCCTTGATGCATAACGCCATGGATAAGCCCACCGCCAAAACGTGGTTTGGTGTAGCGCCGCCTGACCTGACACTGGTCTCGCGTGCGCGTCAGCCACAGTGGCTGTATACCTATCTGCGCACGTTCTACCGCGACGACAGTCGGCCCTATGGTGTGAATAACAAGGTATTCAAGGACGTGGGTATGCCCCACGTGCTGTTGGAATTGCAGGGCCTGCAGGAATGCGCTCCCGGACCTGTTATAGCCCACAACGGTGGTGTCAAGCGCGACCCTCTAACGGGTGAAGATATACTCGAGGACCCCTGCGGTCTGTTTACAATTCCCGTGGCCGGCGATATGACGCCACAGGAATTCGATGGGGCAGTCTATGATCTGGTAAATTTTCTCGCCTATGAGGCGGAGCCGATGGTAGCTGACCGACACCGCATCGGTATGTATACCTTACTCTTTATAGCTTTATTTACGGTTTTCGCGTGGTTGCTCAATCGAGAGTACTGGAAAGACGTACACTGATTGCGTGCAATTGATGGTGGTGCTGGGACCGGAGTCTCTGCACTGCAATGCTTTTTGTAGGAAACAACTGAGGAATCCCTGATGGGTGTTGTGGCAAAACGGTCTTCGATGACATTTTTTTCTGATAGTACCAGTCACTACAGTCACCGGGTACGAATTGTACTGGCTGAGAAGGGCGTCACGGTCGACCTGGTCGAATCCGATGCTGCGCACCCTCCGGCGGAACTGGCTGACCTGAATCCCTACAACAGTCTGCCGACCCTGGTGGATCGGGATCTGGTGCTCTACGAGTCCAAAGTGATGATGGAGTATCTCGATGAGCGCTTTCCGCACCCACCGCTGCTGCCAGTCTATCCGGTGGCGCGCGCAGAAAGCCGCCTCTTTATTCACCGTATAGAGAAGGACTGGAGCGTACTGGTGGATGCCATACAGCACACGCGCAGCGACAACGTAATCAAGAAATCGATCAAGGAACTGCGCGAAAGTATCGTGGGCATTGCACCCATATTCGCCGAAAAGCCGTTCTTTATGAGTGATGAATTCACACTCGTAGACTGTTGTATTGCACCGATTTTATGGCGTCTTCCCTATCTGGGTGTAGAGATTCGCCCCAGCAAGCAAACCAAACCGCTGCACACCTATATGGATACCTTGTTCAACCGAGAGTCCTTTCAGGAAAGTCTTACTGAGCAGGAGCGGGAAATGCGCCTGTAAGGCGATTATTTCTCGCTGCCGTTGTGGCAGAGTTGAAAATGAATTCCAGTCGCCCCTATATCATGCGTGCACTTTACGAGTGGATTGTGGACAATGATTTGACGCCTTACGTACTGGTAGATGCTTCGATGGCGGACGTCATGGTGCCCAAGCAATTTGTGAAAGATAATCAGATTGTCCTGAATATTTCCCCCGATGCCGTGGTGGATTTGACAATCTCTAACCAGGCTGTGGCGTTTAACGGGCGGTTTGGCGGTGTTGCAACGGATGTCTTCGTACCCATAGCTGCCGTAGTGGGAATCTACGCCAGGGAAAATGGCCAGGGTATGGTTTTCGATCCCGAGGAAGTTGTCAGTCCGCCGGATGATACGTCGCCCGAGCCGGGCAAACCCGAGAAGAAGCCGACTCTCAAAATCGTCAAATAGCAGGGCTGTGGTGCAAAGGCGATGTAAACACAGCCTTCGCTTAAGTTCAGTCTACCGAACTAGTCCGGTGGCTCGAACAATTGCACGACACGGCGCACGCCGGCCACGCTCGCAGCCTTGGCGGAGATCCGCTCAGCGTCTTCCTCCGTGACAAGCCCCATGAGAAAGACCACGCCATTTTCCGTCACAACTTTGATGAGCGTGCCCTGTTCATCGCTGCTGCCCAATAATGCGGACTTTATCCTGGTCGTTATCCAGATATCGCCGGTGCGCGTGAGAACGGAGCTGGGAGGGCCGACTTCTAACTCATTATAAATTCTGCGCACTCCCTGGACCTTGCGTACCACTTTCGTGGCCTCATTCTTGAGCACGTCGTCGTTGACCTGTCCTGCCAGGAGTACGTAACCGTTGTAACTGACCACTACCAGGTGAGCTTCGTTGTAGGCTTCATTCTCCGCGTGGAGGTTTACTGTGACTTTAGTTTCGATGTTGTCGTCCTCGATGACCTGCGCCATTGTGCGTTCGTTCGGGTGGTCATCTATAGTGTCCTTGTGCATGCTGGCCAGGAGGCTCCCACAGCCGGACAATGCAAGCATGCAACCAGTGAGTAGCAGAGCAAAAATCAGCCTCATTTTTTATTCCCGGTCATAGGCCCCAAACAGGCTGTGATCTATCAGTTCACAAAAGTTGTGAATTACCATCGTGTGCATCTCCACAATGCGCGACTGGCGCGTGGCAGGAACTTGCAGCTGCACATCCTCGGGTCGGATCAGAGCGCCCAGTTCACCGTCCCGCGAATTTGACAGCACAATGACACCCATGTTCCGTTCCTGGGCCGCCTGCACCGCTCGCACCAGGTTGCCGGCACCCCTGGTGCTGTTTATGCACAGCAAAATGTCCCCGGCCTGACCCAGTGCGCGTAACTGACGGGAAAAAATATCGTTGATGCTGCTGGCCTGGGCTATCGCGGTCACAGCGGCAGTGTCCGCTCCGAGGGTCAACACGGGCAGTGCGGGGCGGTCTTCTTCAAAGCGGTTGAGTAAATTACACGCGAATAATTGCGCCAGCGCCGAGTCCACGCCATTGCCGCAGGCGATGATCTTGCGGTCTGCCAACAAAGCCGTGGCCATCAATTGACTGCCTCGCTCTATCGCTTCCGCCAGCGTATCTACGGACATAGCGATAGTATCGATAGTGCCCTGGAAGTTATCGGCAATGGTTTGGTAGTAGTCCATGCGGGTACATCCGGATCAGGTAATTCAGGCGGTGAATGCGCCACGGATCCAGTGAATCCGGGGGCGGGTACCGGATTGTGGGGGTTCGAAGGCAATTACGTCAAATCTGCAGGGCGCATTCGCCCAACAGGATCGACTCTGCAGAAAAAGCTGTGCCGTGCGTACAATACGCTGTTGCTTGCGCAGATTCACTGAAGCAGCGGCGCCTTCAAAAAAGCGGTTGCTGCGCGCCCTTACCTCCACAAAGATCAGTTGCTCATCGTCCTGCGCGATGATGTCGATTTCGCCAGTCTTGGCGCTGAAATTGCGTTCCAGGACACGCAGGCCCTGATTCTGGAGCAGGATCACGGCCCGGTCTTCATATTCCTGTCCCGGCGATTTCATTGTCGCAGCGTGTTGGCGTGCCCTGTTTAGGACTTCCCAGTTTAGCTATTTCGCTTTCAGTGCGCCGCCATCAAATGTGGCCGCAGACAATTCGCGCTGGATATGCAAGTTCGGATCCATGCTCAGCAGGCCGGTGTTGGCACGCAACAGAGCATCCGCGCCGCTCTGCAGGCGCATGAAATTCGACTGCACGAGAAAGGCGTCTGCCCCCAGTGCATTGAACTGCGCGTAATTGCTGTTACTGCTGCCACCGGCAGCAAGGCTCGCCCGCAGTTCCGGGCTGGCACCCAACAACCAGGGAATCTCAACCAGGTGGATACCGTTCAGGTCCTGGTTGCGCTCGTCGGGTATGCCGTTGTAGATACTGGGGAGTGCGTAGATGGGCAGGTTGCCTGCATAGTGAAAGGCCAGCAGTGGTTTGATGGAGCGCGCTTCTGCTCCGCTGCGGCTTAGCAGGAATACGACATCAGGATCCTGGCGGCGGCGGGCAGTAAATTCGAGTTGGGTGCCGAGCATGGATTGCACCTCGCGCGCCCGTTGTTCGCTGGCTTCCAGGGATAATACGGATTTTACACTGCTTGAGTGATCGTCGTAGTTAATGTAAGTCGCGCTGCTGGTAATCGTGCCCCCCAACTCAGTCCAACGCTGTTGCAGCGCGCTTCCCATTTTGCTGCCCCAGTCCCCCGCTGGACTGATGATCAATGCCCGGCGGGCGCCCGTGCCAAAAGCGAGTTCTGCTACACCCACGGCTTCGTCTTCCGGTGACAGCGACAATTGCACCAGGGCGCTACCGGCGGCGGGCAATACCTGATCGATGCGATTGAGTGCCAGGATAGGCACTGGTCGTTCCAGGCGCGTTGCCAGGTCGGCCAACGCCTCCTTGCTGAGAGGTCCAACGACGATGCTCGCCGCCTGGCGCACAGCCTCTTCATATGCGCTGCTGGCCGAGCTGTATTTATCGAGGTCCAGCACCACCAGTTCATTGGCGGCACCCGCAGTGGCTCGACTATCATAGTATGCCGCGAGAAACCCATTCAGTACGGCTTTGCCCGCCGCGGCAAGCTCTCCGCTCAGCGGTAACAGGATGGCCACCTTCCCAGTGCGCGGGCCCGATTTAATCAGGTAATCCAGGCCGCCGGGGAGAGGATTGGCAGCAGGGTGATTGGGGTTGGCGCTGCGCCACGCGGCCAATTGATGTGAGGGATTCGCGCTGTCCTCGCGATTGATCAGCGCCAGCTCTATCCAGCTGCGCCACTGCGGATCGGTGGCGGCAGGCTGCGCTGCCATTAACGTCTCCTTGTCGGTCCTTTCCAGGTTGCGCCATACGCTGCGTTTCCAGGCAGAGGCTGTATCCTGCGGTGCTGCTCGCAGAATTTGATCGGCCAATTGGGCGCTGGCCAGCGAATCGCCCTGTATCTCCAGTATGTAGTGCTCGAAGCTAAGGATACGGTAGCGCAAGGTAGGGTTGATTCTGGGAGAGTTCAACTGCCCGAGTTGCCTCAGGGCCTCCGCCTGATCACCACGGATAAAGCTGATGCGCGCCTGTAGATAGCTCATATACGTGGCGTCGTCCGTCCCCGGTCGGCCAGCGGGAATCTCCTGCAGGATGGCGCTGGCCTGCATCCAGTCAAACGTGGCGAGCGCCTGTTCAGCGTTGTTGAACGCGGTGGTGTATGAACTGGGTGGCAGTGTCAGTGAAATGCCCTGCTCTTCGGCGGGCCGTTGCTTTTCCGATACAGGGATCGAAGGCTCTGTCGTTTTTTTCTGAGGCTTGTCGGCGCAGCCCCACAGGAGAAATGTCAGCAGGGTTAGCGCTAGCGCCCCGGCTCGGTCATGCGGTCTGGAATGGGTGTCTCTCATGCTATGCTGCACCGACGAGTTAGTAGGTCTCGCTAGTCCGGGATTTACGAAGTATGGACATTATAGGGGGAAATTGTGGATTCCGGGCTTTATGTTGTGGCCACGCCCATAGGTAACTTCGGTGATATGTCACAGCGCGCCGTGGAGATTCTGCAGGGCGTGAACCTGATCGCCGCAGAAGATACTCGACATAGCCAACGGCTGCTGCAACATTACGCAATAAAGACCTCCGTGACTGCCTTCCACGACCACAGTGATGAGCGCGCCCTGCAGCGCATTGGCAGTTGTCTTGAAGGCGGCGGTAGTGTTGCACTGATTTCCGATGCGGGTACACCGCTGATTTCCGATCCCGGTTACCGACTGGTGCGCTACGTCCAGGACATGGGCCTCCCAGTCCGTCCGATCCCTGGCGCGTGTGCCGCCATCGCTGCCCTGAGTGTGTCGGGTCTGCCTACTGACCGGTTTCTTTTTGAGGGTTTTCTCCCCGCCCGGGAAGGGGCGCGGGTCAATCGTTTGAGCGCGTTGTCCGCGGAGCCGGTGACCCTTATATTTTATGAGGCGCCGCATCGGATTGCAGAGTCTTTGCAGTCGATGATCAAGGTATTCGGCGGTGAGCGGGAGGCGGTACTGGCGCGGGAAATCACCAAGGTTTTCGAGACAGTAAAGCGCGACTCGCTGTCAGAGTTAGAACAGTTTGTGCGCGGTGACAGTCATCAGCAGAAAGGCGAAATCGTGATGCTCGTTGCGGGTAGGGAGAAGGTCGAGCAGGAGCTGAGTGCCGATGTCGCGGCGCTTCTGCTGCGCTTGTCCCAGGAGCTGCCTGCGAAACAGGCCGCCGCAGTCGTGGCGGATTGTACGGGCCTGCGCAAGAATCAGCTGTACCAGCATCTGCTGGCAATGAAACAAGTTAGCAGCGAGTAAAACGGCTCCACGACCACTTGGTTTGCTTGTACTTGCCCGCTTCAGAGGGTAGTCTTGGCGCCGAGTCGGTCAGGCGATCGCTTCTTGGTGGCGTTTACGCGATTGAGGGGAGGAAAGTCCGGGCTCCATAGGGCAGAGTGCCAGGTAATGCCTGGGAGGCGCGAGCCTACGGAAAGTGCAACAGAGAGTATACCGCCGGGCAGCTGAAAGGCCGCCAGGTAAGGGTGAAATGGTGCGGTAAGAGCGCACCGCGCGGCTGGTAACAGGCGCGGCGATGGTAAACCCCACTC
>JANPDE010000338.1:0-9655 GCA_031431315.1 Haliea sp. | reverse complement strand
CAGCACGTTTGGGTGCATCTTTTACTAAACAACAAGCGCTAAAAAGGCTTGCTGTCCTCAATCGTGAACAGACTTCCCCAGTTATGCGACCTTAGCTACTTTGCCAGGTGTGATCCCAAAAACGGGGGGGGGTAGCACAAGCCACGGAAATACCCGACGGACCTGAAGACCCGACCGTCCCCAGAATTTCCGTCAGGTCGTCGAGTGCGTCGAGTGGAATCGTGGTTTCTTCTTGAGGCTTATCCGGTAGTTGTAGCCGCCTTACGCCCGTCTCGCCACGGTATGTGCCGATAGTATTTAGGCCGTTCATCTAGTCGCATATGCAGCCAATCCACACCGCCGCCCGCTGTACTTAACCATAGAGGCAGTGAACCAATCCGCTCCATCATAGAGTGCGCGACTGCGATCCAGAATGCGTGTTGCTGCGAAACGGGTGCTGAGCGGTGGAAAGAGCCAATGTGACTATAATTGGCTGATGTCGAAATGGGGCAAGGCACTATCAATAGAGCATCCGAACCCAAGTTGTCGAAACACACCACATCCACATTGGGCTGAAAGTAAGTCTCAAAATCTGTTGGGTCGGCCCGTACATTTAGGTCTGGGCTGTCGTGGAGAAGGCATTCAAAGGGTTGATCCATATTGGTGTCGGCCAGCGGTGGTGTTTCCCATCGAAAAGCGACAAAAGGAGCTCCCCGCAACTCTTCGCGAATGAGTTCCCTGAAACTCGGTTCCATAGCCAGCGCGCTTAGAAAGTCGGCGTAGGTGAGGCACACATCGCCTGCGTAAAAGCGCAATCGCATTGTGCTGGCTGGCCCAGGCTTGTCACGGCGTACTGTCCACATAGGGGAAATCATACCGCCAATAGTGGTGCTGACAACAGTATGGTTTTACCCCCGCGTCCCACGTTGCCCTACTAGTTCACCCCATGACCCCACCCATGCACCGCTTGAGATTTGCTGCGAGGTGGACACTCTGGGGTAGAGGAAGAGTGACCGGCACCGGCTCGCGGAGTGCTCGTAACTTTATTGCATTATCTGATCGACGTACTCTGCGAAATCTTTGTCGAAGCGAAATTTTGATTTCTCCCAATACATTTTTCCACCAGGGTTCATTATCGTACTTTTTATAAACCCCGGCACAAGTCGTGGATTACTTGGATTTTGGGAGAAGGTTGCCTGCCAACCAAAGAACAATTGATCCTGAAGCATTCTGTAACGTAGCCGATCGTCGTCGTCCAGAGACTCCGGCTCAAGTAACCCGCGCCTGTACACTGACGCCACGTCCTTGCTTTGGATCAGGAGCGATCGCCAACGATCAGCGTCGTCCTGAATTCCTCTGACTTCGGAAAGCTTCAATAGAGTAGTGTTCTGGCGAATCTGGAGTGCCAGATAGATCAAGGTGATGATGGTTGCTATCGCCGCGAGAAAATCGCCCAGGTTTCCCAGTTGCTCTATTGTCATTATCAAGTTCCTCGCTGTTCGACCCGCAATCAGAATAACTTTTTTTCATCTAATTGAAATAGATTGACCGGGAAGCAACGATCGAAAGCAGACCGTTTGATTCATATTGACTAAAAGACCTCCGGGATTTACCGCGAGGTGGCCACTCTGGGCCCGAGAGAAAGTGCGCGGTGCCGGCTGCTGGGCGCTTGGCGGGCAGTGACCCAGCACTCCAGAATTCCAGTTTTCCAGAAAGCCCCGAGTGCCATCACACCCACCGACTCCACGGTTATGGGTCTCGCCCCAAACGCTATAAGAGTCGGATGCTCATTCGCCAAGCAAAGGTGTCCGTGTTCATTAAAGAGGAACCTCTAAAGGCTGGATCCAGTCATAATGTGCCCATGATCGTCTTACATTGGTGAGATCCACTGTCTTATCAATAAGCAACTGTGCCGGCCGGCCGTTGAGAGAACAGCCTATATCTGCCCTCACCTCAATTTCCTCCGGTTTAGCATATACAAGCTCAAGGCTTTCAATAAATTGAGCGAACTGCAACACCATATCGGGATTAGACCACATCAGCTCCAATTGTCGCTTGTTGAGATAGTACCCGGGGTCAATTTCACGCTCTGATTCAGTCCTGCGATTAGCCACAGTGAACATGCCTGAACAGCTTTTGTCGTCGAGCTTCATGCGCCATGCAAACCACTGGCCTTCGCCCGTCCAGGAAGCGCGTCCTGGGTAAAAAACCCCTCTTATCGGAATGATTATTTGCAAAGCAAGGAAGCCCGCTATCAGGACAACAGTTACATGCAGCACTCGAAAAGTAGCGGTAACCGGCGCAGAGGTGACTGCCCTTTGTGTTTCGTTGCCTTGAAGTCGATGCCAAATCTGACGAGGCCAGTCAGGTTCAAAAAATAGTAGGGTGCCGAGGAGGGTGATCCATGGAAAAAGTCCAATCTGAAAGAGCAGGGAGTTAGCAAGATGAAATGAGAGGTAAAGTAGAAAAACGACGAACCGGGTTTTGCGCAACAGCAGTAAAGGAGCACCTACCAAGTGCAGTGTTATCACACCAATGGAAGCCGACTGGCCAAGCCCGGGCATAACCAGCCAGTAACCGACCAAGGGGAGATCGCTCCGTTCGGCCAGCCACAGAGTAAGTGGTTCTCCCTGCAACCAGTCGGGATTCAACTTAACCAGCCCCGCCCAAATGAGCATGATTTCAAATTGAATTCGCAGTACCAGAATAGTCCAGTGAGGGACCGTAAATGTCCCAGGCTTTTTATGACGAAGAGTGTCAAGTGAAAAGCCCCGCTCAGCGGGCATAAAGCACAATAGAAAACCAAGGGTTAGCAGCAGGTAGTACTGGTTGAGATATATCGACTGGTCCAGCAAAAACACGTAACCGAAGCCCAACGTCAAGCCGACGATGGCGAGTCGATAGAACAAGCCCAACGCAACCATGAGCGCAAGCGCGGCGACTAGTCCGAAATGCCAGTAGAGCCCATTTCCCGGCCAGGCCGAAACCCACTCGAACCCATGATACTTAAACAGAACAGGGGTGACCAAAAAGTAGCTATCTATCCACCCATGAAGAAAAAAGCGAGTCGACTCAGCAAATACAAGTAGACCAAATAGGCAGCGAAACAGGTTCAGCGAGGAACTATCAACCGGTTGTCCAGCAAATGCTACTAACCTGTTGCAGGACGACAAGGGACGTTATCCTTCCCGCGCCGCGATGGTTTGCATCGCGCCAGCCATCGCAGAAGAAAAGCTATTACAAGCCCGTCACTTAGGTGGACGGCGGAACAACGAAACCAACACCGCCACAGCACCGCTTATGCCGACTAGAGCCAATACGCTTGGTTCAGGGACTGTCGCAGTCCCATCTGTTGCGAAAGTGCTGTCCATAACAATGGAGAACATGATGGCTGCGAAGCCAACAAAAAATAACCATTTGCGAATATGTGATGTCAGCACCATAAGTCCATCTCCTGTAACAACGTTATGAATTTCTTAACAATTGAATCCGAAGCAATTTTCGTTCCAACGCAGTGTTTGCAGGCCTTTTACTCCCTATTGAACAATTTCCAGAGGGAACTTGTAAAATTTTCTGACATTTTACAAATGACATTCTGCCACGCATTCGAGTAAATCTGGTCATCTGGGCGAATTCCTGAGAATTAGGGCAATATTGGCAAAGCACTAACCTTTTATCAACCGAGATCTCTTATGCCAGTCAAGAGTAGCTTATGAACTTAACAAAGCTAGCAACTAATAAGCATCCTGTGCTGATATTTGATGGCGTGTGTAACCTATGCGAATGGTTGGTAATCTTCATAGTGAAACGGGATAAAAGGGCCAAATTCAGGTTCGTACCGGCTCAGTCTGAACTCGGCCAGCAGATTCAACAGCGGAATGGTATTGATGCTGTTCGAAATTTTACGATGATCCTTTTGAAGGACGGGCAAATCTTTACAAGAAGTGATGCAGCGATTGAAATCGCCAAGGAACTGGATGGTCCATGGACGTTGCTGAGAGTGCTAGCCATCTTCCCGAGGTCATTGCGAGATTTTGTGTATACCTGGATAGGCAATAACCGCTATAAGTGGTTTGGATTCAAAGATCAGTGCCTTCTCCCGACAGAAGAGTTAGCGTCCCGCTTTATTGGATAGGAATTCGATGGGTTGAACCGAGTCGAAAGAATGGTGTGTGAATACAAGGCTCAAATTTATTGACCATCAGAAAATTCAGACCGAGACTGCAACTAAATCGAAGTAGCGGTAAAAGCTGTTGCTGAAACTCATAGTGTCGGCTCTTCATCACTAACGGGGGACACCGGCATTCATTAAACTGAATTTGCGACGATCAATTTAATGGAGAATACCGATGTAACCATTATAGGCATACCTCCAGGCAAGGAAAAATAGGGGCCACTTCGCTCAAATATTGTTACCCACCACCCCGGTTTAGTCGATCCCCAGGGTAGCCATCCGCGCAGTCCCGACGCCGACCTAACGCCATCTCCCACCTCTGCGCCCCAGTCTGCACCACCGGCTCACCCCATGACCCCACCCATGCAGATATGATGTGGTACGCGACGTGAATTTAGGGATATACCCCGGGTCTTTTATTCGAACATAACTTGCGCGTCGGGATTTTCCATTGTGAGTTCTTCTTGTAAAAAGTGCCGGGCAGCCTCCCTGTCTGTCTCCGAATCAGCGAAGAGGGAGCTGGCGAAGGCAAATACGGCGATACGGGTCAGGCTTTTTTGCCGCAGGTGATCCATGCTTGCTCCAATGTTGGATTCGTGGGAGCCAGTAAAGCCGACATGCCCGCCACCCTGCAAGCTCACCAGGTACTTGGGAGCGTTCGCGGCCTCATAGAAATTCAGGCCGGTATCGTAGGGAATGAGGAGGTCCTCCGTGCCATAAATGGCCATCAGTTTCAGGCCGGGATTGATGGGTGCGGCGCTGGTCGCGATACCTGCCATGATGACAACAGCGCTTGTTCGCGGGTCCTGGTATTGCGGTTCGTAGGCGAACATGTACGTCGCCAGGCCGCCAAAGGAATAGCCGCCGACCAGAATCTGCTCCCGTGCTACCCGGCCTGTGAACATACCCTTCGCACCGTTTTCCCCAAGGGCAGTATCGATCAGGTAACTGATGTCTGCGGGATGATTGGCGATATCCGTGCCATTACTGGGTGCGATCACGATATACCCATGGCTGGCCAGGTGCGGGCCCAGGTAACTCCAGGTGCCCGGTGCGTTGTCATTGATACCGTGCATGAGGACAATCAGCGGGAATTTCCTCTCGCCATCGATGAGCGGGGCACCCTCAGTGGCTTGCAGGGGACCTTGGTTGGCGCCATTCGTTGGATACCAGTAAGTGGTCGTTAGGTTGCGATTCCGTGTGTCATCGTGCAGGACAACATCTGTTTTTCTGCCTACCGCGATGGCACCCGGCTGGTCTGCAAAAGAAAGTGTGGGGCCATTGTTGTCACTGCCATCACTGCAGGACGTAATATTGACGAAAAGTAACAAGAAGAGCAGGTATCTTCCGAGCATTGCAGTCCTCACATTAACTTGACTATACGTTTAGCGGCGGCCTTTGACCTACCCTGTTAAATGCCCAATTCGGGCGACTCGGGGCAACTCGATACGACTACGCAAAGTTTGTGACATCAATACTAAATGATGTCGTCGACTCTATCACGTCATTATTCGACGGGGGGTTGGCTAAGCGACCCAGTGTAGTCAACCCGGATGGGCCGTTATAGCCACAGAAAATCAGATGAAGCTTCCCGGTTTCGGTGACAATGCCCCCTGGCCGCAAGAGCCTTTGAAGCCAGCGACCGCTCCAACGTCTTTTCCGGTGGACAGGTCCATGATTTGCTCTGGGTGGCTCTCTCATTGCAGTATTTCCGAATTGTCATTTTGATAATTGCAGGTTAGAGGATGCCAGTGAAAAATTGCAAATTTCTAATGGGTTCTAAGTGATCCTCCGGAACGCCCCTTGCGTCCCCAGTGTGCACCACCGGCTCACCCCATGACCCCGCCCATGCCCGACCCGGGATTTGCGGCGAGGACTCTGGGCCAGAGGAGGGAGCGCGGTGTCGGCTGGCGGGGTGCCGAGACTGCCAGTGAGAGCGACCCGGGATTCTTGGGTTTTTGGAATTCTGGATTTCAGGTTTTCTGGCGGCGTCGAGTCTGCTTTTTCTGTAAGCAGTCATAACAGGATTGCAAGCCGTTTGGTCCCTTGCCACCTCACTTCCTATATCGTATGCGCATAGTTCGAATGGATAATTTATTTTCGAAATTTGGAAGTTAAGTCACGGTCACCTGAATGCTGATCTACTGGCCTGTGTTGATAGGGCTGGCTTGGTCGTGTATGTTTGATGGAAATAATAGGAAGGACGAAAGGATGCGCAAGATAATTCCATTGTGGTTCATGTTGGTTTCATTAGCGTCTAATGCAGCCGTTATTTATGATAATGGTGGTCCCACAACTTACGGCGGACACAGTATATCGGGGTTTTATCTTAACGAGCCTGTCGATAACTTCACTCTGTCCACGACCAGTGAAATAAATTTTGTCGGCTTTGATAAGTAATCCATTGTTTCAAGAATATGAGGATGTCAGTTCCCGCAAGCGCGTCAGGGATACATGTCCGCTTGATCCGAGGGAAATTCGGGAATTGCTAAATGCATTCTATAGTGTGTGCACATGGGTGCCCATTTACTATTTATGGCGTCCCAACCTGAACGATGAGAGTGACAATTTCCTGATTGAGTTGGCGCTTGCAGGTAACAGTCGAATAATCGTGACTAATAATGTTAAAGACCTGGCGGCGGCAGAACTGAAATTTGACGATTTACGGATATTGAAGCCGGAGCAAATATTGAGAGGTGAATGAGATGGGAACACTGACAGTACGATTGCCGGATGACAAGCATGATCGCTTGAAATCCCTGGCTGCTCATAGAAGGGTGAGCGTCAATAAGCTGATGGAAGAGTTATCCACTCAGGCTCTGGCGGAGTTCGACAGCGAGGTCCGGTTTCGGGCGCTTGCGTCAGTAGGTAAGCCGAAAAGAGGTTTGGATCTTCTGCAGAAGCTAGATCGGCATTTCGATAGTAAGTAGGAACGTACTTTGACAGTGATTTGACTCGGCGTTGAATTGCATGCGAATTTGACCCGGTCTTTGGAGTGAAAAGTGCGTCAGTTGATATCGACAACAACCTCCCGATAAGGGCCCAGCCGACTCCTTTCAAGCGTGTCGGCCATGATTCGCTTGAACTTGTCATTCTGGAAGAAAACCAAAAACACCATCCCCACATAACCGGCGGGTAAAACGGGACTCTCGCTAAATACACGCAGGTGCTGGTAGGCCCTGGTGGGGTTGGCGTGATGGTCAGCATGGCGTGTCAGGCCGACCAGTCCGTAATAGGTGAACCAGGAATGGGTATCCCAGGAATCGCAGGGTTGTATATGTTTGCTCTGGCGAAGCAAACCCCAGTGTTCAAAGTAGTTGACCACTTCCAACAGCCGCGACGCGTTTTGCGCCTGCAGCAACCACATAAACAGGGCGATTGGCCCGAAGCCGAGCAGAATCACCAGGGACAGCAGCAATTGCGCCGCCATCCCCTGCGCCACGCGGTTCCTGAAAATCGAAGGATGCAGCACGACGCGGTTCTCGTTCTGCAGGCGTTTGCATTCGATGGTCCAGGCACTGCGGAATTGGCCAGGCACCGTTCTAAAGTAAAAGGCATTGAAATTCTCGCCGAATTTTGCAGTGGCCGGGTCACCCTCGGTCGCGACCTTCACGTGGTGCCCGCGCAAGTGCTCGGTGTAGAAATGCTCGTAGAACACGGTGACCAACAGACTGCGGCCGACCAACTGGTACAGCTTGCTGCGTCGGTGGATGAACTCATGCGCCAGGGTAATGCCCGAATAGCCCGAGCTACCACCGACCAGTATGAAGGCGAGAAATGAATCCATTCGCCAGAACTCGTTGTTGGCAAAGTAGTCGACGTAAAGGTAGATATTGAAAAACTGCATCCCGGCGGCGATGAACATGATCAGGTTGAATGGCCAGTCAGGGAAGTCGGGATTAGGCGACCGCAACTCCTGCATATTCCGGGTATCCAGAACATGTGCGAGTATCATCGGAGGTATCGCCACGAGCAGGGCGATGTACCAGGGATGCGGTGCGCTCAGCAGGAACACCATGGACAGAAGTGGGAAATACAGCGCAAGAAGGTGTTTGGTCCAGTTTGACCAGAGCGAATCGAATTTGATTTCCAATGGACTATCTGACATTACAGGAATTCATTTGGAAGCACATCTAGCCGCACGTCTAACGCTCGCGGTCTTGATCGCGGAAGTTTTCCGGAGCGCGGTCAAAAGCCCGTTCAATGTCGCGGCTTGGATGCAGCAGACGGATGATCATTATTCCCCCATCGCCCGGAACGTAGAACGCAATATGGGAAGCGACTTTGTACGATCGAATGCCAGGGGCGACCTCCTCGCGGGAGCGTCCAAGATGGACATTCAGGCTTAGCTTTTGCAGTTCGAGTTCAATTTGCTGGCGATACCGGCGTTCTTGCTCCGGCCCCCATTCTTTTTTTGTATAGGTGCTTATTTCTCTCAAATCCTGAACGGCGCGTTCGGTGAATTTCAAACGGGGCATTAACCTAATTCCCGCTCCAAGTCTCGGAAGACTTTATCTCCATCGACGACCGCGCCACGCTCCAGATCATTAAGACCTTCCCGAATATCCCGCCGGAGCAGTTGCAGCTTGGCATCCTGATATTCATCAAAAGCCTCTATCGACATTACCACCGCAACGTCGCGGCTGTTTTTGGAAATCTTTACGGGTCCCCGTTGGGCTTTGTCGAGCAAAGCTCCGAAATTGGTTTTGGCGTCGGCAGCAGCGATAACGTCCATAGAAGACCTCCTGATTACGTATTGATCAGTATAGCCCAGTTTGGGCGTATTGATCAAAATGATCAATTTTAAAGCTACTGCCAAGTTAACGGTACTGGCAAGTTAAGTGGTGGTATTCGACAATTGGTCAATGAACACCTACAAACGCCACCGATTCCCACCTGTCCCTGGCGAATTCCTAATTCAGGCGGCGATAGGTAACTCAAATAAGCCGCGACAATGTTTTTCCCAGCGATACTGATTGATATCAACAACCCTATCCCCAACTGAATCTATTGGCGTAGCGCCGTCCCGTCCAGAATGGGTACGGTGCTGGTTGTAATAGCACTGGTAGTCGAGGGGTACTGACAACTTAACCCCCAATAATCGATAATCCGGTGATGAATACCTATAAACGTCACCGGTTCCCTCCCGAAATCATCAGTTACACCGTTTGGCTCTACTATCGCTTCAACCTCAGCCACCGCCGGTGTGCCGGACCATTCATCGAAGATCTCTTGGCCGAACGCGGCATCACAGTCAGCCATGAGTCCATTCGACTCTGGTGCATCAAGTTTGGGGCCAAATATGCCAATCGGTTGAGGCGTCGGCACCGAGGGTACGGAGACACATTCTACATTGATGAGGTCTTCGTGAAGATCAATGGCAAGCAGCACTATCTGTGGCGGGCTGTGGACCAAGATGGGGATGTGGTGGATGTATACCTTCAATCTCGCAGAGATGGCGCGGCTGCAAAACGCTTCTTCTAACGACTGCTACGAAGCCAT
>JANPDE010000337.1:0-9361 GCA_031431315.1 Haliea sp. | reverse complement strand
CTGTGTTCAAAGCCGGCGGAGCCCACTTCCAGGCCGCGCAGGGCTTTCTGCAGGGACTCCTGAAACGTGCGGCCAATGGCCATGACTTCGCCCACGGACTTCATCTGGGTGGTGAGACGGGTATCGGCGCCGGGAAATTTTTCAAAGGCGAAGCGGGGAATCTTGGTGACAACATAGTCGATGGACGGCTCGAAGGACGCGGGTGTCGCGCCGCCGGTGATGTCATTGAGCAATTCATCCAGGGTGTAACCAACAGCCAGCTTGGCCGCCACCCTGGCAATGGGAAAACCGGTCGCCTTGGAGGCCAGCGCCGAGGAGCGCGACACGCGCGGGTTCATCTCAATGATCACCATGCGACCAGTTTTCGGATCCTGTCCGAACTGCACATTGGAGCCACCGGTCTCCACGCCGATCTCACGCAGTACAGCCAGCGAGGCGTTACGCATGATCTGGTATTCCTTGTCCGTGAGCGTCTGCGCGGGCGCCACGGTGATCGAATCTCCCGTGTGCACGCCCATGGCATCAAAATTCTCGATAGAGCAGACGATGATGCAGTTGTCGTTCTTGTCGCGCACCACCTCCATCTCGAACTCTTTCCAGCCGATCAGGGATTCGTCAATCAACAGCTCGTTGGTCGGCGACAGATCCAGTCCGCGTCGACAAATCGCTTCGAACTCACTGCGGTTGTAGGCGATACCGCCGCCGGAGCCTCCCATCGTAAAGGAGGGCCGGATAATGCAGGGAAAGCCGATGGAATCCTGTACCTGAAACGCTTCTTCCAGACTGTGGGCGAGGGCGGCGCGGGGCATGTCCAGCCCGATGCGTTTCATCGCCTGGCCGAACAACTGGCGGTCTTCCGCCATGTCGATCGCCTCCTTGGTGGCCCCTATCATTTCCACGTCATATTTGCGCAGCACGCCTTCACGGGCGAGGTCCAGGGCACAGTTGAGGGCGGTCTGGCCACCCATGGTAGGCAGCAGGGCATCGGGTTTTTCAACTTCAATTATGCGGGCTACGGTCTGCCACTCGATGGGCTCTATGTAGGTAGCATCCGCCATGGCCGGATCGGTCATGATGGTGGCGGGATTGGAGTTCACCAGAATGACCCGATACCCTTCCTCACGCAGGGCTTTGCAGGCCTGGGCGCCAGAGTAGTCGAACTCGCAGGCCTGGCCGATGACGATAGGCCCGGCGCCGAGGATCAGGATGCTGTTTATGTCAGTGCGCTTCGGCATGGTGGCTTACTTCTTCTGGGCCCGTGCGGTTATCAATGCAATAAAATGTTTGAACAGCGGCGCAGCGTCGTGCGGGCCGGGACTGGCTTCCGGATGCCCCTGGAAGCTGAACGCAGCCCTATCAGTGTGATGTATGCCCTGCAGGCTGCCATCAAACAGTGATTTGTGGGTGACGCGCAGAGTATCCGGCAGGCTGGCTTGATCTACCGCAAACCCGTGATTCTGGCTGGTGATCAGCACCGTACCGTCTTCGATGTTTTGTACCGGATGGTTGGCGCCGTGGTGACCAAACTTCATTTTGACGGTTTTCGCGCCACTGGCGAGGCCCAGCAGCTGGTGCCCCAGGCATATTCCGAACACCGGGATATCCGTGGCCAGGAATTCCCGGATGGCGTCAATAGCGTAGGTGCACGGTTCCGGGTCGCCCGGGCCGTTGGACAGGAATATGCCATCCGGTTGCATGGCCAGCACATCGGCGGCCGAGGTCTGGGCGGGCACCACCGTCAGGTGACAGCCGTGGTCCACCAACATACGCAGGATATTGCGCTTGACGCCGAAATCGTAAGCCACGACATGCCAGGGCAGATCGATTGCAGGTGGCTCACGGTAGCCGACGCCCAAAGTCCAGCTGCCTTCACGCCAGGTGTAGTTGCTTGCGGTGCTAACGACTATGGCGAGGTCCATGCCCTTGAGGCCGGCAAACTCTCGCGCCTGCTGCAGGGCCCGGGCTTCATGAATACCTTCTCCAGCCATCAGGCAACCGCTCTGGGCGCCCTTTTCACGTAATATGCGGGTCAATCGGCGCGTGTCTATGTCTGCGATCGCGACAATATTGCGGCGCTTCAGGTACTCGGACAGGCCCTCTTGATTGCGAAAGTTGCTGGCTAGCAAGGGCAAGTTCCTGACCACGAGGCCGGCGGCCCAGATCGCACCGGACTCCTCGTCTTGCGAGTTGGTGCCCGTGTTGCCGATATGCGGATACGTCAGGGTGACAATCTGACGTGCATAGGAGGGATCAGTAAGAATTTCCTGATAACCGCTCATAGCGGTATTAAACACCACCTCACCCACCGAGGTACCCGTAGTACCTATTGCCAAGCCTTTGAAAATACTGCCATCTTCAAGGGCTAATATGGCCGGAATGGACAAGTAAACCTCCGTAGTTCATTGGCATAACGCCAGCTGCGCGCGCTCGCAAAAAAGCGAGATGGGGAACCACATCTCGCCTTTTTATGCATACAGCTCTTGTTATTCACAGGGACACACTGTACCCGGTGCGCTGGCCGGGTGTGTAATCTGGCGTGAGATTGTAGGGGAAGCATCCCGGCGAGTCCAGACTCCGTGTCGTCAGACTCCGTGTTGTCGATTGCGCCTCGGGAAGATTGTCCGCTGGCGCGGTGGCGATGCCTTGTGTCACGGCAAAAAAGAGTGGCTAAAGCAATTGCTTTAAGGGCAGAAGTGCCTATCATTACGGGTTTCCACGCGGCAATGGAGCCCCCTGATGACCTACGTACAAGGCAAAATCGCCGTCATTACTGGCGCGGGGTCCGGCATCGGCCGTGCACTGGCGCTACAACTTAACCGCGAGGGGTGTGAATTGTACCTCAGCGATATCCATGCACCGAACCTGGGGGAAACCCTCGCTATGCTGTCGCGCAAGGACGTCCCCGCCGACGGCCATGTCCTGGACGTGGCTGATAAGGCAGGCATGCACGCCTGGGCCGGGCAGATCGCTGCTGCCAGGGGCCATGTGGACATCGTTATCAATAATGCCGGCGTGGCCCTCATAGCAACCGTTGAAGAAAGTCGTTACGAAGACCAAGAGTGGCTGATGGGTATCAACTTCTGGGGAGTGGTCTACGGTACGCAGGCCTTCCTGCCCCTGCTGCGCCGGGCCGCACAGGGGCACCTGGTCAATCTTTCCTCGGTATTCGGGCTGATCGGCGTACCGACGCAATCCGCGTATAACGCGGCAAAATTCGCCGTGCGTGGCTACACGGAAGCACTGCGCCAGGAGATGCACGGGACCAACGTGCATGTCTGTTGCGTGCACCCGGGTGGTATCAAGACCAATATTGCCCGCGCTGCCCGCGGCGGCAATACTGCGATGAGCGTTGAGGAACGCGGCAGTGAATTTGAAAAACTCGCCCGGACCACCCCCGAAGCGGCGGCACAGAAAATTATTGGCGCCATCGAAAAACGCAAGAAGCGCTTGCTCATAGGGACGGATGCCACCATCATTTCCCTGTTGTGCCGCCTATTTCCCGTGAGCTATACGCGCTTCCTGCTGGCGCTGGCCAAACCACCTGAAAGCCTGCTCAACAAATGACGCTGCCCGCTCGCGCCTGGCTGGAAAAAAGTGCCGATACCCGCGAGCGCCTGCTGTTCACGGCCTTGCACCTGTACGCGAGAGAGGGGTTGCACGCGGTCTCCCTGCGGCGTATCAGCACAGAATCAGGATCCAGGAACTCCGGCGCCATGCACTACCATTTCCAGAACAAACTCGGCGTGGTAAGGGCCCTGGTGGAGATGATCGCCCATGAACTGGCACGCATCGCTGCCACACTGCGACCGGAGCACACTGCGCAGCGATCACTGCGCAGCGCCTGCCGCGACACGCTGCGCCCGCTGGTACATTTGCCCGCACAACAAACGTGGGGCGCAGACGGGGTGCGCTTCCTGTCGCGACTGGTGAGTGAAAACGACGCCGATATCGCGGCCATGGTCAATGCCATGTACGCGCCGTTTTGGCGGCGCCTGGACCGCACGCTGGCGGAGCAATTGCCCGAGCTGCCGGCGCAGGTTAGGCGGTTGCGCCTTATGTTCATGAGCACCAATGTATTCCACGGTGTGGCGGAAGTCGCCTGGCTCACGCACACCCCACTGGGAGACATGAGTCATTTTGATGAGAGCATTTTGCTGGACCATCTGGTGGACTACCTGATCGGCGGCTTACAGGCACCCAGCCTGACCGCCCCTTAAACCCAAGCTACGAGAGAGAGAACACGATGACCGCTACCACCCCAGACCTGCTATTCGATCTGACCCTGACGGATGAACAGCGCATGAATCGCGAAACGATGCAGCGCTTCGCCACTGCGGAAATACGCCCGCTGTCCCAATCGGTGGACGCGGGCGACAGCCCGGCGCAGGCGTTTTACCCTAAAACCGCGGAACTGGGACTGACCCTGTTGCCCATCCCCGAAGCGCTGGGAGGTGCCGGCGTCGAGCGCTCACCCGTCTCCAATGTCCTGATCTTCGAGGATCTCGCGCGCGGCGACATGGCGCTGGCCCTGGGATCCATAAGCCCCCTGGCCTTCGTGAACACGCTGCTGGACCAGGGCTCTGAGGCGCAGCGGGAGAAGTACCTGCCGCTATTTTGTGGCGGGGATTTCAAGGCGGCCACCACCGCACTGCTGGAACCGCGCGCGACCTTCGAACCGACAGCGCCCGCCGCCACCGCCAGCAAAAAAGGGGACGGCTACAGCGTCAATGGCACCAAGACCCTGGTGCCATTGGGTTTGGACGCCGAACTGGTGCTGGTGATTGCCCGATTGGACAACGCAGACGCCGCTGCCTTTATCATCGAAGGGACTCCGCCTGGCATGACCCGCACTGCAGAGGCCAATATGGGTTTACACGGCGCGCAGCTGGCGACCTTGACCTTTGACAATGTGCAACTGCCCGCCAGTGCACTGCTCGGCGATGGCGCCTTCAATCTGCGGCGTTTCATTGACCTCAGCCGCATCGGCATCTGCGCGCTGGCGGTGGGCACTTGCCAGGCGGTGCTGGACTACGTGACACCGTACTGCAACGAACGGATTGCCTTCGGTGAACCCATTACCAACCGCCAATCCGTGGCGTTCATGATTGCCGATATCGCCATCGAACTGGAGGCGATGCGCCTGATGACCTGGCGCGCCGCGTCACGGGCGGAACAGGGACTGGATTTCCACGAACACGCTTACCTCGCCAAGCTGTTCTGCAGCGAACACGCCATGAAGATTGGCACAGACGGCGTGCAACTGCTGGGCGGGCACGGTTTCTGCCGCGAGCACCCGGTAGAGTTGTGGTATCGCAACCTGCGCGCCATCGCCACGCTGGAAGGCATAGCCAGCGCCTGACCCACAACTTTCAACTTTTAATTTTCGACTTCAGGAAGACAGCCACTGATCAATCTCGAACTTGCAAAAAAGCATCTGGAAACATTCGACCAGACCATGATGCTGGCGGAACACATGATGCGCCCCTACTCGCGCAAATATGACAAGGAAGAACACACCTACCCCAAGGAAATGGAAGAAGTGGCCAAGCTCATCGGAGGCGCCCGCTCTGCAGCAACAGGGGGCAACAGGGCGCCAATTCCTGTCGGTACCGTGGTGAACGGCGGCAATATGGGCGCCGTGGTCGGTTTGTTCGGCCTGTGCTGGGGGGACGTGGGATTGTTTCTGGGTATGCCGGGCAGCGGTCTGGGCAATGCCGCCATTACTGCCGTAGGCACACCCGAGCAGGTGAAGAAATACGGTGGCAGCTATGCCGCCATGTGTATCACTGAGCCGGGCACCGGCTCCGACTCAGCCAATATCAGCACCACGGCGGTGCTTGACGGCGACGAATGGGTGCTCAATGGCGAGAAGATATATGTTACCGACGGCGATCGCTGTGACACGCTAGTGGTCTGGGCCACGCTGGACAAGTCGCTGGGCAAGGCGGCGATCAAATCTTTCATCGTGGAGAAGGGCACACCCGGCTGCGAGGTCACCCGGCTGGAGCACAAGCTCGGCATACGAGCTTCTGATACCGCGGCTATCAGTTTCAACGACTGCCGCATTCCCAGGGAAAATGTCCTGGGCAGTGCCGAGGTTGCCACGGATGCAGAGGGGCGCAAGAAGGCCTTTGGTGGCGTGATGCAAACCTTCGATAACACCCGCCCGCCGGTGGCGGCGATGGCCATCGGCCTATCGCGCGCGGCCCTGGACATGTCCCGCCAACTGTTAAAAGAGGAAGGCGTGGAACTAAAATTTGACAAAAAACCTGTCAACCTGAGCGCGGTGGAGGCCGAGTTATGCCAGATGGAGGCAGAATGGCACGGGGCGAGATTACTGGTGCTGAAAGCCGCGTGGATGGCGGACAACAAAATGCCCAACTCCCTGGAGGCGTCCATGTGCAAGGCCAAGGCGGGCAGGGTCGGCAACAATATTACCCTGCGTTGCGTGGCCCTGTGCCAAAGCCTGGGCTACAGCGAGAAGTACCTGCTGGAGAAATTCGCGCGCGATTCCAAAATCCTGGATATCTTTGAGGGCACGCAGCAGATACAACAGTTGATCGTGGCGCGCAGAGTGCTGGACAAATCCTCCTCTGAACTCAAGTAGCCCGACAAAGCAGGCATCGCGTTGCCAGGGCAACTGACTCGTCAGCAGCTGACAGTACTCATCGTGGCCCTGTTGTCCACCGGGATGGGGCAGTCACTGGTGTTCGCCATCCTCGCCCCACTGGGGCGCGAGGTTCATCTGCGCGAATTGCAGATTACCTCCATCATCGCCCTGTCGGCGCTGATCTTCGGCCTCGCAGCGCCGCGCTGGGGTCGTTTCAGCGATCGCATCGGGCGCAAGCCCATCATCATCACCGGTTTGGTGGGATACGCTGTCGGCACCGTGCTGTTTACCAGCGTGTTTTACGCCGGCCTGAGCGGCGTGCTCAGCGGCGCCGTGCTCTACGGAATATTGCTGCTAACGCGTTGCTGCCAATCGATTGTGATGTCGGCCACCGGACCGGCCAGTGCGGCCTACGCCGCCGACCACACCAGTCGCGAGCAGCGTACCAAAACGATGGCTCGTCTGGGTACCGCCAACAGTATGGGTACAATGCTGGGCCCAGCCGTGAGCGGAGCCCTGGCCACATTCGGCCTGCTGGCACCGCTGTACTTTGCCGGCGCTCTGGCGGCCCTGGCCGCACTCGTGGTGTGGCGAAAACTACAGGCAACGCCCGCAGCGCAACTCACTGACCGTAAGCCCGCCCTGAAATTGCGCTACACCGACCGACGCATCGCATTGTTACTGGTCACAGCGATCGGCCTTTACGTGGGTTTCTCCGCCATACAACAGACGCTGGGGTTCCAGTTGCAGGATAAACTGCACCTCAGCGGCATCGAGACCGCGCAGATGACCGGGGGCGCATTGATGGTCTCTGCCGTCTTCACGTTTCTAATCCAGGTTACCGTGATGCAGCGCGTGCAATTACGGCCCACCCAGCTTATCCGCGTGGGTCTGCTGTCCATGCTGTTCGGCGCTGCAGTGGTCTCAGGTTTCGAAACCTTTGCAGTCCTGGCCATTGGTATGGCTTTTCTGGGTACCGGCATGGCCCTGTGCATGCCATCGATCTCTGCCGGCGCGTCCTTGGCCGTGTCTCCTGAGGAGCAAGGCGCCGCCGCCGGACTGGTGAGTTCCTGCCCCGCCATCGGGTTTGCGCTCGGCCCCGTCAGCGCCGGCGCGTTGTACCAGATTCACAGCCCGCTGGCGCCACTGTTCAGTGCGGCGGTATTCTTTGTGGTGCTGCTGATCGTGGTTATCAATGACCGTTAGCGCTTAAGCTGTAACACATTCGGCTGTCACAAAAGGGGACGGAATGAATCAAACAAGTGCGGATCAGGCGGATCACCATGGCGAGCTGTCGGCTGCAGAGCACCACACTCAGCTGAAACGGGCCATCATCGCCGCGACCATCGGTACCACCATCGAGTGGTACGACTTTTTTCTCTATTCCATTGTCACCGGCCTGGTATTCGCCAAGCTCTTTTTCCCCGAATCCGATCCGCTGGTGGGCACACTGCAAGCCTTCACGATTTACGCCGTGGGTTTCGCGGCGCGGCCCGTGGGTGCCGCCATCTTCGGCCACTACGGTGACCGCATCGGACGCAAGGCCACGCTGGTCTGGACCCTATTGCTGATGGGCGTGGCGACATTTTTGGTGGCGCTGGTGCCGACCTATGAAACCATCGGCATCTGGGGCGCGGTAATCCTCACGGTATTGCGCTTTATTCAGGGCATTGGCGTCGGCGGCGAATGGGGCGGCTCGGTGCTGCTGGCAATGGAATGGGCGCGCACCAATTCCCATCGCGGCTTCATCGCCTCGTGGCCGCAATTTGGCGTACCAGCGGGCTTATTCCTGGCCAACGCGGCGGTGCTGGGGTTCAGCGCCTTGTCAGGCGATGCATTTTTGGAATGGGGCTGGCGGATTCCTTTCCTGCTCTCGATCTTTTTGGTGGCCGTGGGGCTGTATATCCGCCTCGGCATTTTGGAAACACCGACGTTCAGAAACCTTGTCGCCACCGAGCGCGTTGCGCGCCAACCGGTTCTGGAGGCCATCCGCAAGCACCCCAAGGAAATTCTTCTGTCGGCGTTGCTGCGCATGGGCGAGCAGGCACCGTTCTATATCTTCACTGCCTTTGTGTTTTCCTATGGCACGACCGTATTGGGAGTCTCCCGTGATTTTCTGCTGACAGCGGTGTTGTGCGCCGCCCTGCTGTCATTCATCACCATCCCCTTGTCGGGCTATCTGTCCGACCGCATTGGCCGCAAGAAAATGTACATGATGGGCGCGGCCCTCATGCTGGTGTATGCCTTCGTGTATTTCGGGATGCTGGATACGAAAAACCCCACCTGGATTTTTGTGGCGATTGTACTTTCGCTGATCCCGCACGACATGATGTACGGCCCCCAGGCAGCCCTGATCGCCGAGGCCTTCACAGGCCGCGTACGCTATTCAGGGTCATCGCTGGGATACCAGTTGGCCTCGCTGATCGCGGGCGGTCCGGCGCCCTTAATCGCCACGGCCCTGCTCGCCGGATTTGGTTCGGGCACGGCCATCGCTTTTTACATAGCGGCGTGCGCCTTGTGTAGCCTGGTCGCCACCGCGATGATCAAGGACTACACCGGCAAGGATATTCACCACGAGTATGACGCTGGATAGCAACTGCTGCTGCGGTCTTGCCCGGGCAATTGCATGAGCCAACCCCCGACTATACCTGTCAGTGCAAGATCCAAAGCCACGAGTCGACATCTCTGGATGAATCGACATACAATAAATTCCTTAATGGAAACGGTGCTACAAAACATATTGGTCTGGCA
>JANPDE010000336.1:0-2478 GCA_031431315.1 Haliea sp. | reverse complement strand
CCGGAGAACACCTTGTACGCTTACGCTGAAGCAGCACTGGCAGGCGCGGACGTACTGGAAATGGATGTTTACCAGACCAGGGACAACCAGTTGGTCATCCTGCATGACCTGGATGTGGATCGCACGACCAATGGTCAGGGCAATGTGGTGGACCTGACCCTGGCGGAGCTGCGCGCGCTGGACGCCGCCTACTGGTTCGTGACCGGTGCGGGTACGCCCCACGATCGGCCTGCGGCAGACTACACTTTCCGCGGCATCGCCTCCGGCGACATTCCACCACCACCGGGGTACAGCGCCCAGGACTTCCGCATCCCCACACTGGAGGAAGCCCTGGCGCGCTTTCCCCACAAGCTCATCAACATCGAACTCAAGCCAGACCTGGATGGCTCTGGCGACTATGAGCAGCAAATCGCCGATCTGTTGCGTCGCTATGGCCGCTACACTGACCTGATCGCCGCATCCTTCGTCGACGAGGCTGCCAACAACTTCAAGGCTGTCGCGCCCTGTGTTTACACCTCGGTACCCCTGAATCAGGGCACGCTGTTGGTGCTGGGCGCACTCGGCGATGGGGTTATGCCACCAGTGCCGGAGCACATTGCCTTCCAGGTACCCCCGGATACCAGTCAGATTGGCGAGCAAATACCGGATGACTTCTTTCTGGAGGTAGTCACCCCTGATTTCGTCGCGGATAGCCACGCCGTCAATCTTGCGGTGCAGGTATGGACCATCAATTCCTGTGAGGAAATGCTGCGCATGATCGGTCTGGGCGTGGATGCTATCATGACTGACCAGCCGTTATTGCTGGAGGAAATTCTATCGACACCCCCGAATGAACGGCAGTGTGACTGACGGCACAACTAGTCTTAATAACTACAACATAACTACAACGGAGAACAGGGAATATGAATACGGTAATTGGCAGCCTGTTGGTTTTGTGCATTCTTCCGCTGAGCTGTGCGTGGATAGCGGGCTTTCACCGCCAGAAGCAACTGGGTAGCGTGGACAACAAGGAGCCGCGCGTCCAGTCGCTTAAACTGACCGGTGCCGGCGCGCGTGCAGTGGCCGCCCAGGCCAACAGCTGGGAAGCACTGGCGGTGTTCAGCGCGGCGGTACTGGCCGTTTTTATCAGCGGGGTGGAGTTGCAGAGCATCGCCAGACTGGCGCTGTTGTTCGTGGCGCTACGTATCGTCTACATCGCCGTGTATCTCGGCAACCTGGACAAGCTGCGCTCGCTGATTTTCCTGGTCGGTTTCGGCATCTGCATCTACCTGTTTTACGTCGCGCTCTCGGCCCACTGATCAGGGATTGCCGATACCGGAAGTGCGGGCGCGCGCTTTGATCAATTGTGCATCTGCTGGCACCAGAAATCTGCCGGCCACGGCCGCATCAGTGGCTGTATCGATGGCGTTCACATAGGGAGTGCGAATACCGCCTTTGACATTGCCCAGGTCGTCAAACTCGAAGTCCGTACCGTCATGGTTCAGCGCCAACAATGGGGCGTGTGGCGCCGCATCCCCGCTACTGAGCCACCGATTCATCGCCGCGATAGCAGCTTTAGCCACCCAGTGCCTGGGCCCATCATTAATCGGTAGGTCGCAATAAATAAATGGCGCGCGAGCGGCGGAATTGGCTACCACATCGGCCACCGTCGGATCATCTCCCCCGGTCCAACTGCCCCTTGAGGTTTGACGTGTAATTATCGGCGTGGGAAGCGCCAGCCAGTTCCCATTAGCCTCGGAGTTGCCGAATCGGGTTGCCGCGACGCCACGGAGTACAGTCTGAAAATGTCCGTTTCCGTTTGCAGGGTAATGACGGGTTCAGGCAAATCGGTGCGCAAAAATACTGTATCCGGCGTCGCGACTTCCGCCTGCGGCTGTTGCGACAGTAGCGCACTGCCGCTCTGTCGGCTGTGGATGATGAAACCGTCAAACAATTCGACCGTGGGTTGGATGGCATTGAAATAGGTCACCAGACGGGACGCCGACTGGGATTGGCCAACGGCGATCATGCGTTGCACCTGCAGCCCCTGTAACGGGTCGAGGCCGAGCGGGTGACGCACGGACTGCGCCGATACACCGATCCATACATAGCCCTCGCGCATCAATTCCGTGTGCATCGGGGTCCAGTCCGGTGCCGAATCCAGGCCACCCGAGACATTAAACCACTCCACCACCACAGTACCGTTAAAGTCTGCATCGTTGGCCGGCCGCTGTACCACCATACGGGACTTGTACTCGGCGCTCGCGGCAGGTTCAATATTCCAGATGCCGTCCGGGCGCAGCTCCGAAGTTGCGATGTAGGACGTCGCCGTACCGGAAAAAAAGTACTCCCTTTTCAGGTAGCCCACTTCCGCTTCATCGAACAATACGCCAGCGTAAAAGGGCGTGCCGGGTACATAGCCCTGCGTTCTCAAATCGACAATCAGCCCAAAAAATCGAGGATGCAACAATCCTCCGCACCACCGCCGGTCACTGGCCC
>JANPDE010000335.1:0-10775 GCA_031431315.1 Haliea sp. | reverse complement strand
CGCCTCAGGCGCGCCGCGCCGCTGGTCGCTGAGCTGTGTGACCACGACGACTTTTTCATCCCAGCCGTGGCGGATTTGCAGGATGGCGCCCACGGCAATCTCTTTGGACACTTTCACGCGCTGGCCCTCAAAGTGGACCTTGCCACCTTCAATGGCCGCTTTGGCGAGACTGCGAGTCTTGAAAAAGCGCGCTGCCCACAGCCATTTATCCAGGCGTACTTTGGCGGGTGGGTCGGATGGGTCGCTCATGGCTGGGCAACGTCAGGCATAATTTCGTCAAAATGGTGTATACCCGGGAAACGGGTATCGATGCGTTTTTGGCGCCTGCTGTCCGGCTGCAGCAGGGTCAGCAGGTGGGCGATACCGTATTGTTGTGCGCTGGCCAATACCTGCTCCGTGTCGTCAATCAGCAGGGTGCGGGCGGGGTCAAAAGGGTGCAGCGCCTGTAGCCTGTGCCAGAAATCCTGTTCTTCCTTGGCGGCCTGCAGGTCGTGGGAAATCACCACGCGATCAAACCAGTGCGTGATGTCTACGTTCTCCATCTTGATGTCCAGTGTCTTGCGATGGGCGTTGGTGACCATGACCACGTCCCGATGGCTGTGGTGCAATCGAGTGAGGAATTCGATGGCGAAGGGCCTGGCGCTGATCATGTGTTGCAGCTCCCGTTTCAGGGCCGGAATATCCATTTCCAGTCGCTGTGACCAGTGGTCCAGGCAGTACCAGGCCAATGTTCCCTGCCCGGCGCTGAATTCGCCGTGCAACCGGGCAGTGGACTCCTCCTCGGAAATCCTGTGGCGCGCGGCGTACAGGCGCGGTAGATGCTCGGTCCAGAAATAATTGTCGAAGTGCAGGTCCAGCAGTGTGCCGTCCATGTCGAGCAATACGGTGTCGATACAGCCCCAGTCAACCATGCATGCTTCCAATTCCCCACCGCTGTGGCGAGCAGTCGTCGTGTAGGTAATTATGCCTTTTTTTGCGGGTGCTGACAGGCGCAGCAGGTCCAGACTGGCGGCGGTGGTATATTGGTGTTTATGACCGACGGGGCAACAGCGCAGGACTTGCAATCGTGGATACTCCCGCTGCTGCGTTTGAGCCGAGTGGCGGGAGAGGCCATCCGCGAGCACTACAACGCCCCCGAGGCCCACGCCTTCGAGGCCAAAGGGGACGATTCCCCGCTGACGCGCGCCGATCTTGCATCGCATGCTCTATTGCAGGGGGGATTGCGCTCCCTAGCTCCCGAGATTCCGCTATTGTCCGAGGAGTCGGTACCCGCGGATATCGCCCGCAGGCGCCAGTGGCGCCGCTACTGGCTGGTTGATCCACTGGATGGCACCAAGGAATTCCTGGCCAGAACCGGCGAATTCACCATTAACATCGCTCTTATCGACAACCACCGGCCGGTGCTGGGTGTGCTGTACCTGCCACTGCAGCAGGTTGCTTACGTCGGTATTCCCGGGGTCATGGCGCGCCGTTACAGTGCATCCGGTGGAGACCACTGGACAGCCGTCGAGCTGGCGACACGCGCGTTGCAGACCGGCCAGGCCATGGTGGTACTGGCTAGTCGGCGGCATGGTGGTGACCAGCTGCAGGTATGCCTTAAATGGCTGGGTGAACAGTGGGAAACCGTGACCAGGCGCAACCTGGGCAGTGCGCTGAAATTCTGCGTCATGGCGCAGGGCGAGGGCGATGTTTACCCGCGTTTTTCACCCTGTTGCGAGTGGGATACAGGAGCCGGGCAGGCTGTACTTGAGGCCGCTGGGGGACGTGTACTGGGAATGGACGGGGAACCATTGCGCTACAACTGCAGTGATTCACTCTACAGCCCACCCTTTTATGCCCTGGCTGATGGCCTCAACCCGCTCTGGCGGCGGTTACTGCAGGCGAAGTTGGCGTAGTGCAAGTTGGCACAGTGACAGGGCACTGCAGCGCAGGGATACGCAGGCTTGTGTCGGCGTTCCTTCAGGGTATAAAGTTGCAGGCCGTTTCGATAACAATGTGGGTAGTAATGTTGTTAGTAGTGATAGCGCGATGAATGGGCCACCTGACAACGGCACCCGGAATGATACCGAAGCGGCCAACGAGTTGATGACGCCCGCAATGCGCCTGCTGAATTTACAGGCAAAACACCGGGAGTTGGATGGCCGGATTGCAGAATTACACAGCTACCCCTACCAGAACCAGATCCTGCTGCAGCGCCTGAAGAAAGAGAAACTACGCCTGAAAGACGCCATAGCACGACTAAAAGACGACATGATCCCCGATCTCAATGCGTAAACGTTTCCCGACCGTCAATCGGCAGTCGACGCACGATATGCCGCGTTCGGGGCCGCCTCTAACTGCAATAAAAACCTTTTTATCTCGAGGCCTCCGGCGAAGCCGGTCAAGCTGCCATTACTGCCGATCACCCGGTGGCAGGGCACAACAATAGGCAGGGGGTTGCGACCGTTAGCCGCCCCCACTGCGCGCACCGCAGCAGGATTTCCAATGGTTCGGGCGATATCCCGGTAACTGCGCAACTCGCCGTAGGGAATGTGTGCCAGGGCATTCCAGACTGAACGCTGGAACGGCGTACCCTGCGCTGCCAGTGGCAGCTCAAAGTGCCGCCGCTCCCCGGCGAAATAGTCAGTCAATTGCGCGGCGCAGGCCGCCAGCACGGTATCACTGGTGGCATGGCCAGCGGCGTCGCTGTACTGGCCCTCAAACTCGATCCCGATGAGTGCCGCGCCGTTGGAAAGCAGGCGCAGGGTACCGATAGGTGTATCCAGCAATTGAATATTCATAGGCTCAGGCTCCTCCAGAGCAGGTTGGCTGCGTAACTGCGCCAGGGGCGCCAGTTTTGCGTCTGGTCTTGCAGGTTGATGGTCACGCCTGGAAGTCGTGCCCAGGCTTTTTCCAATCCGAGATCCCTGGTTGGAAATGTATCTGGTTGTCCACTGCCGCGCATGGCTACCATGGCGATGGTCCAGGGACCGACACCTGTTAGCCTGGCCACGGCATCGAAGTCCAGTTCGTCCTGTGTGTCGCTGCAGGACCGACACAGCGCACGCAATGTCTCCCGACGCCTGCCCGGCATGGGAAATTGTTCATCGCCCAGCGCCGCAATGGCGGCGGCAGTGGGAAATGTCCCGCGCCCAACGGCGCTGCCTGCCGCGACAGCCAGTCGGGCGATCACAGCGCGCGCCGCCTGTGTACTGATTTGTTGGCCCACGATGGCCCGAATGGCGGCCTCATACAAGGACCAGTGTCCCGTTGCCCGAATACCTGGAAACCGCTGCAGCAGCAGTGCCAGTCGCGGGTCCTGCCCCAGTACCTGGTGAATTGCCGCAGGGTTGGCATCCAGGTCGAACATACGTCTTACCCTGGCCACCACGGGTAGCAACAGGCGGTGGTCTGGCAATTGCAGCTCCAGACGCAGGGCGTTTTTCCCCCTCACGGGCCTGATCTCAAAACTGCCTGATGTTCCTGCGAGCAGGATGTTGCGACGGTAACTCTCTGGGGTAACGGACTCCACTGTGTCAATGGCATGGCGCATGAAGAAGTCGATGACGCCCTCCCAGTCGTAGGGGGGTCGATAGTGCAACTGCAACGCAATGCCGGCATTGGCGTGCTTCACGCTGTTTCGACCACGAAGTGCAGTGGGTGACAGTCCGAACTGCGTTTTCACGGCACTGTTAAAACGCCTCACGCTGCCAAAGCCGGCGGCGAACGCCACCGCTGTAACGGGTAGCGCCGTCTCCGCCAGCAACTTCTTGGCGAATAACAGACGCTGGTTGAGTGCCAGCGCCTGGGGGGATACACCGAGTTCACGCCGAAACAGTTTGCGCAGGTAACGTTCGCCCACGCCAAGGCGCAGCGCCAGGTCTGCCAAAGACTCCTCATTGAGAGCGCCCTGGCCGAGCAACTGCAGTGCGCGTTGTACCGTGGTGGACGTTCCTTTCCAGGCGGGACTGTTGGGGGCAGATTCGGGGCGGCAGCGCAGACAGGGCCTGTAACCGGCCTGGGCGGCGAGGGCGGCGCTGCGAAAATACCGGACATTCTTCTCTGCAGGCGCCCGCGCGGGACAGATAGGCCGGCAATAAATGCCCGTGGTCTGCACTGCCAGGTAGAACTCGCCGTCAAAGCGCACATCGCGCGACAACCGGGCCCTGCGACACACCTCGGGATCGAGGGTGGGCGCGAGTCTCAAATCGAGGAAAGTTTGCTTGGGGTCGCCGTTCATGCAGGCAATATAGACTCACCGCCGCAGCGGTACTAGTCAAAATCGGCCCTGTATAGCGACGCATGGCTGCTGTTTTATTTGCCGCGGACTATTACACTAGCGCCAGAATATATTCGCACTGCGCCTGGTTTACGAAGGAGAAATTTGATGCATAGAGTGTTATCGCTTTTGTTGCCTCTGCTGCTGGTGTCCTGCCAGGCCACCAATCCAGCGCAGTCAACCTACCCCAATCTTGCTCCTCTCGTGGCGCAGGTAGCACAAGCCCGGGAAGCTCAGCGTGCGGCGGCGGAACAATTCCAGGCAGCTCAGGAGCACGTGTTAAATTTGGCCAATTGTGAAAGTGGCAGCTTGAAGGCTATGTATGCCGCTACCGTTGCAGAGCACAAAGACGCCGTGCAAGCCGCCGTGGCGCTGAACAGTGCTATTGATGGGGTAGAACAAACAGCCAACGCCCTGTTCCAACAATGGCAGATAGAGACTGAGGTGTTAACAGATGATCGCCTGCAGGCCGCGAACCAGGCGCGCTTGGCGCAAACCTCACAGGACTACGAGGGCCTGATGCAGGCCATGCGCCGAAGTGCGGCACAGGTAGACCCCGTGTTGGCCGCTCTCAACGCCAATGTGGTATCGCTGCAGGATAACCTCAATGCAAGTGGCGTGGCTGCCCGGAAGGTCGAACTGGACGCGCTGGCGAGCGATATCGGGGCCCTGGTGCAGCAGCTAAACAGCTCTATCGCGCGTTCTGACGCGTTCATCGCCGGTACGCAGCAGTAAAGTGGATCGGTTCGTATGAATCTCGTCGTTTACGCGGTACCGTTTTTTATCCTCGCCATTTTGGTGGAGCTGTTTTACGGGTGGGTGAAGCAGCGCAATACCTACCGCCTGAACGACAGCGTTAGCAGCCTGTCTCTCGGCGTGCTCAGCCAGGCCCAGCGTTTTGTCACCTTAGGGCTCGGGGGTTATGTTTACCACCTGCTCACGCAGTATTTCTCCCTGCCCCTGATGGACCCTGGCCACTGGTTTACCTGGGTGCTGGCCATGGTGTTGTACGATTTCTGCTACTACTGGCTGCATCGCATGGGTCACGAGCGCAGCATTTTATGGGCCGCCCATGTGGCCCATCACCAGAGTGAGGATTACAACCTGACCACCGCCCTGCGCCAGACCAGCACGGGCTTCCTGCTGAGCTGGATCTTCTATATCCCCATGTACCTGCTCGGTATTCCCGCGGCAGTGGTGGTGACGGTGGGCTCTATCAACCTGATTTACCAGTTCTGGGTGCATACAGAGCACGTGCCAAAGCTGGGGTGGTACGAATGGATTTTTGTCACGCCTTCCAATCATCGGGTGCACCACGCCCAGAATGACTGCTACATGGATCGCAACTACGGTGGCCTGTTCATTGTATGGGATCGTCTGTTTGGCACCTTTCAGGAAGAGTTGGCACAGGAGCCGGTGGTGTTTGGCATTCGTGGTCCGCTGAAGAGCTGGAGCCCGGTCAAGGCGCTCACCCATATCTATGTGGATATGGCGCAGGACAGTTGGCGTACGGCCCGCTGGCGTGACAAGTTACGCGTCTGGGTATCGCGCACCGGCTGGCGGCCAGCGGATGTGGCGCAGCGGTATCCGCGCGAGAAAACCGACCTGAACCACTTTGAGCGCTATGATCCCAAGGTGCCATTGCTGGTATCGTTTTACGCGTTCTTCCAATTAGTGTCCGTCATACTGTTACTCAATTTTATGGAAGGTACTGTGCAGCCTTACTGGCACGGTGTGGCTGGCTGGGTAGTACTACTGGCTACCACCTTAACGACGGCGTTGTGGCTGGAGGGCAGGCCCGCCGCCAATATGCTCAGGTGGGAGTTGTTGCGACTGGGCGCTATTGGTCTGCTGTTGGTGCACGCCGCGCAAGACGGCTTGAATGTCCATGTCATCGCCTGGGCCTCGGTCTACGGCGCATTGAATCTGTTGTTCCTGTCGCGCTTGTTACGCACACCGCAGCCACGTGATACGACGCGCGCGCTATGTTGACCAATATCCAGTTGCTCCGCTTCTTCGCGGCGTTGCTGGTCGTTCTCAATCATTCCTCGGGTCATCTCCAGCTCAGCGGACAGTCGTTAGGACCCATTTTTGGATTGGGACATTCAAGTGGATTTGGTGGCGTTGATATATTCTTTGTAATTTCTGGCTTCATCATGGCTTGGACCACCGTAGAATCTGCAGGCTGGTCGGACGCATTCGCATTTATCAAGCGTCGGGGAGCGCGTATCTATTCCGGATACTGGCCTTTCTATCTGCTCGCAATAGCTTTGTTTTACGTAATTGATGCGAACTGGTTAGCAAATGTGCAATTTCTGCGGTCAGCCTTGCTGTGGCCCACCCGACTGGAACACCTGATGATTCCGGTGAGTTGGACGCTGATTTTCGAGATGTCTTTTTACATGCTATTCGCGCTGCTTATAGGTTGCAGTGGAGTGCACAGGGCACACATTATAAGGTGGCTTGCGTTGGCAGTGCTCGGTTGGAGTATTTACAGTCATTTCGTGCGCCACGCCTATGATCAGGGTGCTCTCGAGACGATGAGTGTTTACGAAATCTACCTGGCGTTTCCATTTCTATTGGAATTCCTTGCAGGCGCTATCCTGGCGGATAGACTGCGAAGAACTTCCAATAGCTTTGCTTGGTTACTGCTATTATCAGGTTGTGTGCTGTGGCTTATTGGTGGCTGGATAAATGATACCCAGTTCGATGGCAAGCTCAACCAGGGTTTCTTTGTCATTTGGCGCGTGCTGATATTTGGCGCACCCGCAGTGCTTCTAGTAGCTGGACTTGTGAGACTGGAACTTTCCGGGCGAACATACTTGCCCCGCTTCAGTGTCCTTACTGGTGGTGCCTCCTACGCCATTTACCTCAGTCACACGTTAATTTTGACGATCACGCAGACATTGGGGCTGAACAGTTGGGTGACAAAATTCCCCGCTTGGGTCGCCCAACTTGTATTTGTTTGTGTGGTAGTCCTGATAGTCACCTACAGCCTTGCGCATTATCGTTGGCTTGAGCGACCTCTGCATCACCTGTTTAGGCGCTGTCTGAAGAGCTGACCATTGGATGTCGGATTCGCTCCCGCTCAATCGTTCTGGCACAGCAGTTTGGGCTCCACGCTGGTGGACACGCTGCCATTGTCGAGGTACAGCGTTCCTCCCACGATGCTGGCGTTGAGCTGCGTCGTGCGATCGAGGAGGTTAGCAAGCGGCCTGCACCTCATCCCAGTCAAGCAGCCAGACCTGCAAGTGAGGCAGGGCGCCGAATTAAGGGGTCAGAGCCGTTTTCCAAGAGCCCTTTTCCGCTCAATAACACGCTGGGCGTAGACGGGTGAATCCTGCGGAGAAGGTGACGGATGTGGTTCGGCTTGATCTGATTGTTCTCCAAATATAGAAAAATTGTTATGCTTCTGAGGACGAAGTTTAGAGGGGTGTTTGTTGTGCCAACCGCCAATGTAAAATCCAGTGCTCATGAGCTGATTGACCGACTACCTGAAAGTGTGAGCTGGAGCGAGCTGGCATATCACATTGAGATTCGCGCCTCTATAGAGCGGGGTCTTGAGGATGTCGAAGCGGACCGTACCTATTCGACCGAGCAGGTCAAAGAACAGCTTGGACTTACAAAGTAAACTGTGGAGGTGATTTGGACCCGAGAGTCCTTGGCGCGTCTCGAAGACATTCAGTACTACCTTGCCGTACAAGAAAATGCTCCGCAAGCCGCACGCAATACGTTGGAAAAAATCCTCGCGCGTGAAGCGCAAATCCGAGAATCGCCGCTGAGTGGCCGAATAGTTCCAGACTACAATCAATCCAATCTCAGGGAAGTCCTGGAGAGTTCTTACCGTATTATCTACTCAGTCCAAAGTGACCGAATCTTGATCGTTAGCGTGATGCATCAACGCCGCTTGCTGTCCAGGGTTAAAGAACTGAAAGCGGCGGCAAACGCTGCTTTAAAAAAGGATTGAGAGGTCGGGTACAACAGGAATACGAATAAGGAGGCAGTGAATCGCACTTACTTAAGCGCGGGTATTCAATCGGTCTGGTATAGCAATTGCGGCTCCACGCTGGTGGACGCGCTGCCGTTGTCCAGGTACATGATTCCTCCTACCACGCTGACACTGAGCTGTACCGTGCGCTCCAGCAATGCCGCAGCAGCCTGAATTTCGTCCCAGTCAAATTGCCAGACCTGTAAACGGGGCAGGGCGTTCATGGCCTCGCTGTTCAGCTTCCACCAGGTCGGCGCGCTCTTGGCGAACGCATACACGGTCACTTGCCTGGCCCGTCCGCATGCTTTCTTCAGACGCGGTGTCTCGGGTTGTCCAACTTCGATCCAGTGCTCGATCTCACCGTGGTCACTGTGGACCCACAGATCCGGTTCGTCCGCGGTTGAGATACCTTTGGTGAACTCCAGGCCGCGCGCGCAGTTCAGGCAGTAGGCGAGCAGGCGCACGGCCATCCGCTCCAATGTTTCTGACGGATGTTTGGCGAGGGTCAACGCCAGCGACTCGTAACAGTTGCGATCACTGTCCGCCAGGTCGATCTGGGCTTTGTAAATGGTGGGTTTTAACGCCATGATTCAGTGACTTCCTTGTTTCAGGTTCTGCCTTGGTAGATACACGTTGGGCTCATACGCTGGGATTATGTCGCACCTGCCACAATACGATCCCGCTGAGCAGGACCACCGCTGCGTCCACCGCAATGCGCAGCTGCTCGGGCGGGGGCGCGGCGTACAGTAACATGCCGCTCGCCACCACAGGGATGACGATGGCCACGAACAGTGAAAATCGTGAGTGACCGAACAAGCCGATACCGATGAGCAGGTACACCGTCCCCAGCAGCCCATCGACCAGTGCCGTACCGGTCAGCTGGCGTAGCCATAGCGCCGCAATTTGACCCAGGCCCGACAGACACATCAGGCTTGCAGCAGTGGTTCGCAATAATGCACCGGGTGCGTTTGCCATGCGCCAGCCCGGTTATTGTCTGGCGAGGCATGCCCGCGCGACGCGCGATGCGTTGGCCCGGTCCAGCGTAGCGGAAATCCGGCTGCCAGCCGCAACCAATTTGTCCAGCGACAGCCCGGTTTCTATACCCATGCCGTGGAGCATGTAGACCACATCCTCAGTAGCGACATTGCCTGAGGCGCCGGGCGCATAGGGACAACCGCCCAGCCCGGCTACCGACGCATCGACGGTGTGGATACCGTGCTGCAGCGCCACCAGGATATTGCTCAGGGCCTGGCCGTAGGTGTCGTGACAGTGTACTGCGAGTTCGTCCGGCTTGAAGCGCGCCAACAGGACACGCAACAGCCGCTCCATGCTGCCGGCACTGCCGACACCGATGGTGTCACCCAGGGACACTTCGTAACAGCCCATCTCCAGTAATCTGTTTGTTGCCTCTGCCACGGCCTGAGGGGCGACCTCGCCTTCATACGGGCAGCCGAGGACGCAGGACACATAGCCTCGTACCGGTATGTTGTGTTGCAGCGCAGCACCCATCAGCTCTCTGTAGCGCCGCAGGCTCTCTTCGATACTGCAGTTGATGTTCTTGTGCGAGAAGGTTTCCGACGCAGCGGCAAAAATCGCCACCTCGTCTGCCCCGGACGCCAGGGCGCGCTCGAAACCGCGCAGATTCGGCGTCAGCGCGCAGTAGCGCACGCCGGCGCGGCGTTTCATCCCGGCGAACACCTGCTCGCTGTCGGCCATTTGCGGCACCCACTTGGGGTTCACAAAGCTGCCCGCCTCGATATAGGTGTGACCGGCGTCGGCCAGGTCGTCGATCAGTTGTAGTTTGGCGGCCAGGGCAATTGTGCGGGACTCGGCCTGCAGACCGTCTCTTGGGCCGACCTCCACCAGACGCACTTTTTTTGGCAGTGTCATCGGTACTTACTCCTCGCTGGCGGCAAAGTCGAGCAATGCAGCGCCGCCAGCCACCAGCTCCCCGCTCTGGTAATAAAACGCTTGCACTGTGCCGGGGCCCGGTGCCCGGATCGTGTGTTCCATCTTCATCGCTTCCATCACCAGCAAAGGGGCGCCAGTGTCTACCAGATCGCCCACCTGCACCAGCAGTGCGACGATGGTCCCGTTCATGGGAGCCCGCAGTCCGCCGCCACTACTGCCTGCCTGGTCTGCCTCACCTGTATCGGGTCGCACTTCGTGGAAGTGACAGGCGCCCTCCGGCAGGTAGAGTGTGAAGCTGTCGTGGATACATGCCAGGGTGCCGTGCCGGCGGTGACCGGCAATCTCAAAATGCAGGATGTCGCCCTGCAGCTCACCCTCCAATACTGTTTCGCACGCTGGGGCACGTACCAGGTACTGCGCCCCGCGCTGTTCCACTTCGACGGTGTGATCCTGCTGGTGGCAGTGCAGGGTGAGTCGGTGCATGTGCGGCTCGTTGAGACGCCACGCATTGTTGAGCTGCCAGGGCGAGTAGGGATCGATGGGGCAGAGAGATCGGGTTTGCCGCAGTTTGTGCAGCAACAGGGCGAGCGCGGCCAGTGGCAACTCGCGCTCCAGGTC
>JANPDE010000334.1:0-7358 GCA_031431315.1 Haliea sp. | reverse complement strand
TAACAAAGCGGCTGTCGCATTGGCCAACAAGAATGCGCGGATCATCTGGTCGATGTTGAATACAGGAGAGGAATTTAACTATGGAGCACAAGCAACCGCTGCCTGATACTCAATATCGGTCAGCTTCTTTTAACGAACTGGAAACTAACACGAGATTGCTGTTGTTGATTGGAATGGTGGTGAATAGGTCATACCGGCTCCTTTAGATCCTGAAATTTGGCTCGGCCTGCAGAGGCCACGATTCTGATGAGGAATGGGAGCGCGGATTTACATCAGGGCACAAGCTTGGCTTGAATGCCGAATATATGACTGCAACTCAGACCTATGACATCCATCAGAAATCAACTTGCAAAAGGGGATGGTTCATATATGACAAATTAACCGACTGGCGTATTTGGCCCCGAACTTGATGCACCAGAGTAGCATCGACTCGTGGCTGACTGCGATACTCCGCTGGGCCAGCATATCTTCGATGAATGGTCCGGCACACCGGCGGTGGCCAAGATTCAATCTGTGGTAGAGCCAGACAGCATACCTGACGATTTCGGGAGGGAGCCGGTGACGTTTATAGGTATTCATCACCGGATTATCGATTATTGGGAGTTAAGTTGTCAGTACCTCCCTAAGCTGTCCAATGATCGCCCGACAAGGCCATCACACTTTCCTTACCACTCGTGATATCGGACAGCAGCCAGCGGTTTTCCGGTAACAGCTTCTCAAAATAGTACTGCGCTGACATCTGCTTGCCCTGCAGCCATGCATGGTTGCACGTCCCGGATGCCATGCGCTCTGCGGCCACCATCGCCATCCTGGACCAAAGGTAGGCTATAACGGTGAGCGCCATTAGCCTCAGGTAGGGGGTCGCTGCGGCAGCAGCCTGCTCAGGATCCTCCGGCCCATGTGTGGCTATCCATAGCGTAGCCGCCTTGAGCGCTGCGATGCTGTCTTTAAGTGGGTCGGAAAATGGCGCGGCAGGATTTTGTTGCAGGTAATTGTCCAGTAGCTCGAACAGGGTTTTTATCAAGCGCCCGCCCGCGAGGCTCAGCTTCCTGCCGACCAGATCCATCGCCTGAATACCATTGGTGCCCTCGTAGATACGCGCAATCCGACCATCCCGAACCAGTTGCTCGAGCGGCCAGTCAGTGGTGAACCCCGAGCCACCCAATACCTGCAATCCCATATTGGTATTGTTGAACCCCTCGTCGGTGAGGAACGCTTTCACCACCGGGGTGAGGAGTTGCACAAGATCATCCGCCTCCTGCCGCGTTGCAGCGTCCGGGTGCGCGACAGACAAGTCCAGCCGGTGGCCCGTAAACAGGGCCAGCGCGCGCATACCTTCGTTTAATACCTTCTGGCGCATCAGCATACGTCGCACATCGGGTTGCACGATGATTGGGTCCGCCGGCCCGTCGGGATTGGCTGGCCCCGCAAGTGAGCGACTCTGCAAGCGCTCATGGGCAAACGCGAGGCTCTCCTGGAACGCCATTTCCGCCAGCCCAAGCCCTTGCATACCCACCATGAGCCTCGCCTCGTTCATCATGGTAAACATGGCACGCATACCATCGTTGGGTTTACCGACCAACCAACCGCGGGCGCCTTCGAAATTCATCACACAGGTGGAGGAGCCTTTGATACCCATCTTGTGCTCAAGTCCACCACAGTAAACCGCATTGCGATCACCGCTGTCGGGAAAGAACTTGGGTACGACGAACAGGGAGATACCCTTTGTGGTGTCGGTCGCCCCCGGCAGTTTGGCAAGCACAAGGTGCACGATATTGTCGGCCAGATCGTGCTCACCACCGGTGATCCAGATTTTTGTGCCTTCGATGCTGTAGGTGCCATCCTCGTTGGGTACGGCGCGGGTGCGAATCAAACCCAAGTCAGTTCCGCACTGCGCTTCCGTGAGACACATGGTCCCCGTCCACTCACCACTGATCAACCGCGGCAGAAATGTATCCTGGAGTTGGGCGTCTCCGTGGCTGAACAGGGCACTGATAGCCCCGTGGCTAAGGCCGGCGTACATGCCCAACGACAGGTTGGTCGAACACACCATCTCGTCGATGACAAATTTCAGAACGTGGGGAAGACCTTGCCCGCCAAAGAGAACCGGCGCGTCCAGGCTGGTCCAGCCAGCCTGGATAAATTGCTGATAGGCCTCCCTGAAGCCCTTTGGCGTCGCGACAGCGTACGTCTGCGCGTCAAACGAGCACCCCTGCTGATCACCAACCTTGTTAGTGGGTTGCAGGACATCGGCGGCAAAATTCCCCATTGCTTCCATGATCGCCACCAAGACATCGGGCGTAGCCTCCTGGTATTTCTCCATGCCCTGCAACTCTTCTGCATGCAGAACATCGAACAGCAAAAACTTGATATCGGTAATCGGAGCCTGGAAACGCATGATAATCCCTCGGGTGTTTAACGGTTGTTGTCACAATACCCGAACAGTCACGCCTCGCTATCCAACTTCCACACACAGCGCGAGGACTGGCTCATTGCGCTGCTCGCCGCTTCAGTGGCGAACATTCTTTTTTCTCCATGCCTGAAGACAGCGACGGTGAACGCCATGCCGCCAAAGATCAGCACGTGCGCCATCCATACAAGTCCGAAGTGAAAGATGGAGAGAAACGACAGGCTAAACACCATGCTCCACGTCCACCCCAAAACCTGCATGAAATAGTGCTGGGAGGCCAAATCAAGATGCCTCATCGGGTTGTGCCGACTGTCCATGACCACTGACCAAATTCCCACAATGTGTTTTTTCATGCATTTTCTCCTAGAGTATCCATAAATACGTTGACGTTCGCCAAACAGTTCACGAATGCTCGGACAGTTCTGGCAAGTTAACCTATCTAGGCTTAGGAAATCCGGTATCCAGAATCAAGCCACCGCCGTGGCTTCGTAGCAGTCGTTTGAAGAAGCGTTTGGCTCCTGGCGTATTTGGCTCCGAACTTGATGCGCCAGAGTCGGATAGATTCGTGGCTTACTGTGATACGCCGCTGGGCCAGCAGAGCTTCGATGAATGGTCCGGCACACCGGCGGTGGCTAAGATTGAATCTGTGGTAGAACCAGACAGCATAACTGGTGATTTCGGGAGGTAACCGGTGACGTTACTAGGTATTCGTCACCGGATTATCGATTATTGCGGGTTAGGTTGTCAGTACCTGGCATCTTTGTGGCGATGTGAAGAGAGGACAGGCGTTGTGTCCTAACGTGTGCTCTTCGATTAGCTGATCTGAATTTTGCCAGCCTCCGTATAAGTAGTAGATTGTCCAATGCGGAGTTAAATTCATGCGACCTTATACATTCATATTGCTCGTCCCACTGTTATTCGCGTCCTTTGCTGCCCAAGCAGTAGAGCCCCCACAACTCGAAAAATTGAAGACGGGAATACTACCAGCAGGGGGCTTCTATACCATTTATGCTGTGGCCTGTGACGATCAATCAACCTCCAATATCGTCAGCTCCCACAGAAGGACTCGCTGGTGCGCCAAATATAACGAGCAATTAAGCTGCTACCGCCGATCGCAAGAGGCGTCGCTCGTGGCATGTTCCGGCATCAGTGTCGCGGATGCAGCGCCCACACCGCTAGTTCGGTAAGACAAATGGTAATACATGTCAAAGAAGTAGGCGTCGTTGCCGACACTCAATAATCTTCATTTAAATGGTAATAGGAGAAAACAATGGCTGGTTCTTTAAAAAAAGCAATGCAAGGCGCTGACGAGGGTCTACTGCTTCTGCAGGTTCTTGCAGACAACGGCTTCGACTCAGTGCTGGTGACGGACGCATCGCCCGCCAGCAAAATCATTTATGCCAACAAGGCTTTCAAGAAGCTGACCGGGCATGCCCCAGATTCTGTGATTGGCAAGTCTCCCCGTATTCTCCAAGGGCCTGGCACGGACGCAAAGGTGATCGCAAGGCTTACGAGGGCACTTAAGTCTGGTCAAATATTTGAGGGCAAGGCCATCAATTACAAGAAAGATAGAACTCCTTTCATCATGCATTGGCGGGTGCTTCCTGTAAAAGCCGGAAAAAAGATCATCGCTTGGGTTGCCATCCAGAGAGAAACTTCTACCATCTAAGTTTCGCTGAGCACACTACGGACCATGCCCAATTAACGTCCGCGGGCCATGCGATTCTCCTTTTCAGCATCAGGCGACAGCCAACGATCATTCTTTGCACGAACTTATCCTGCAGTTCCTGTAGTGATTTACTGCTCCCAGCTGGCGGCCGACATTCAATGGATTGTAGACCGTGCCATGGGAACCCAGAAATCGCTGAGCCCGCCACACAGATTCACATTTCCGTATTCCTCGCTTCCGCACCCTGGTAGGCTCATGCGACTGCTCAACCCGGTTACTTGAATTCTGGGATCTATCATGAATGGCTTCCGCGATCACTTCTCTGTGGGCAAAACCATATACGCCGCTGGGCCAGTAGATCTTCGATATCCCGGCGCCTAATGCCCCGGTTGGCTGCAACTCGCGCCAAGCTGATAACAACTAAAGCAGCGATGATGACCGAGCATCACGCGTTGTCCCATACTTGTCGTCAAGGTTGTGCCTAATTCGTAAGCCGGATCATCGTCGACCAGGGTGCAGGCGTAGACACGCATGCGACCTGCGCGTTTGACTAACATACGGCTGTAGGCACACATAAAATGACTGCGGCTTGCCACCGTCGGATAACGCTCCATACATGTTTCGGTAATTTCAGGCGCAGCGAGTGCGATCCCGGGTGTGCTGAAATTGGGAAACGCGGTAAAGGGGATTTTCTCTGATATATTCTGGGCAGCGAGTAAGTCGCGGAATTGCTGCTCGACTTCCTCGCTATTTTCACCGACGCTAATTTGCCGCGCTATCGATACATCGAAGCCTTCGCGCAGTAATAATTTCAGTCCTTCGAGTGCTTTTCTAAAGTTGCCTTGCCCGCGTCCCGCATCGTGTTTCTGCGCATCCGGATAGTCGAGGCTGACCCTAAACGCAACCGGGTAGGCCTGTTGTTTTAAATGTTGCAACTGGGGCGCGCGTTGCAATAGCGGTTCGGTGCCATTAGTCAGCACGAAACACGGTCGCAGCGCACTCGCATACGCCACAATATCGATTAAATCGCGCGCTACAAACGGCTCGCCGCCGGTAAACGAAAAACGCTCGACTCCCAACGCAATGGCTTCGTCGAGATACGGTTGCACATCATCATAGTTTACGACATTGAGTCGGTCGTCGCCGGGCTTGGAACCCTCTAAACAAAACGGACAGGCGAGGTTACACGCGGTGCCGGTATGAATCCATAACTCCTGAAGTTTTTGCGCATCGATATAGCCACGCGGCTTATTGTTCGCGGTGAAGAACCAATCGCGATTACGTGGATCGGTTTCGAGCGTAAGCAATGCAATATCACGCTGCGTAGTTACTTCATCGCGCATATTTTCAATTCGTCCTGATTAATTGGTTCTAGTTAAAGAGACGCGCACTGTCGATTCGGTTTGACTGCTTCGGTACCAAGCGGCCAAGCGAAACGGATCGATACCCGCTCCATAACCAAGCGCCAATAAGCGATTGCTGAAGCAGCGACGCAACCAGCCATCGCGTTGATAACGCCGTGGATCAATCGGCATCTCCAGCGCCAATCTGACTACGCTGCCGATTTTTCGTAAGCGGCGAATTAAGCGCACCTCTTCAAACAACGGAATCGGTCTATGCCCATCAACTTTACAGTACGAGCTGGCGCGCACAAAAATGCCCTGATCGCCGTATGGAATGCCAACTATCGTGCGCCAATTGACCAATTTTGTGAATAGCTGTTTAGCCAACGTGGCTCGACCTTGCAGCGCAAAGCGGAAATAGCCGCCGACCGCAGTGGTTGTGGCTACGGCTGCGCGTATGACCGTAATCGATTGTGGCGGAATTTGTACATCAGCTTGCAGAAACCACAATATATCGCCCGCTGCTATGTTCGCACCCGCGCGCAATTGAGCGCCGCGACAAGGCTCGGCAGCGAGCCAATGAACCGAAAACGTTGCACAAAGCTGCTGGCAAGCTGGAGTAACATCGCCATCGACAACAATTATTTCTAATAATTCGTGACGCACAAGGTTGAGTTGTTCGAGCAAACCCGTTAATGATGTAATGTCTCGAAACACAGGAACAATTACGCTGATGGTTAATTTGGGTTGCTTCGGCATGTTGCCTCCGGCAATACATCAAGCGTTTGTAACAGCGCGGTTAATGCTTGGCGGGCGGGCCGTCGATCTTCAAGCAATACGGAGCAGCAATAGCCCAAATCGGCATACTCATCGACATCGAATTTTTCGCTGAGCTGTGCGATGCTGAGTTGTGCATCGAGGCAACGCTGATAAAGCGCGCTGCCCAGTCGCGGGCTGCTCCATGGTAAATCGAGTAGCGTCGGCCACGCTTGCCGATTACCCATTAACACCACGCCGCCATCTTTAGCGGGGGTTAAGACGATATCGTGACTCATTAAACTGCGTTCGGCAATTTGGTAATCGCTGAGCGTCAGTGCAGGGGAGTCGCTACCGATAAATATACAGTGTGTGTGACCTTCTATACGAAGGGATTTATCGACGTGCTCGATGCGCTCGCCCAAATTGCCATGGCCTTGAGTAACTGCGAATGAGTTAGGCAATATTTCTTCGGCCCAGCTAAGGTCATTGCTTCTGGCCACGGCGATGACACGCGGCCCAGGCCAGGCCAGCAAATCTTCGAGAGCGCAGATGAGCAATGCATTGGCGATGGCTAGGGCAGTTTCGCCACCGAGCGTATTGGCAAGCCGTTGTTTACCGTGTCCGAGCTGGGGTTGCTTGCAGATCAATACAAGCGTCGCGTGGCTGTCTATCGATAGATAATTGATTGGCAATTTCATGGTTAGTACTTCATTTTTTCGGCTGCACTAAGGAAGCAGACCGCGTCGCTGTCGCTGAATTTGGTACTCTGCACAGCCCCTGCGCAGGAATCTGTAATGCGTGATTAAATCGAGCGCTCATCGTTTGAAAGGTGCAGTAGGCAGCCAGCTCCACATATCCCGCATCGCCGAACTCGCGCAGAATAATGATTGACCGCGCATCGGCTAGCAACGTATTACTGTTGATACACTCAGCGAATTCCAGCGCTAATTTTTCGCGCTCGGAAAAATTACTTGCGCTTCGCCAAGTCGGCAATTGTGCGATTAAATCGAGATTACCACCCCGCTCGATCACCATCTGTGCATTCATATCGATACAGAATTCGCAATAACTGAGTTGCGAGATATAGGTGCCGATCAGTGCGCGCAGACGTTCTTCCAGCGGTGAGGCGGCGCGATTTAGTGCGCTGAACATTAGCGTTTGACCAATCAATAACTGC
>JANPDE010000333.1:0-2899 GCA_031431315.1 Haliea sp. | reverse complement strand
CAAACAACCAGCCTGACGTGCGGGGCGCGGTGGCAGACGCGCGCGCCGCGCTGGATTACCTGATAGCGCCTGCCGGTGGATTGCGCATCGATGCCAACAGAATTGTGGTGGGGGGCGGGTCCGCCGGCGGACAACTGGCCGCCGCACTCGGCTCAGGTCTGCCTCTGGTGCCCGGCGCAACACTCTCGGCCGGGCCACGACAGGCCGGGCCACGACCGGCTGCGCAAATTCTGTATAACCCCATACTGGACCTGGCGCCGGGCATGCCGAACCATCACCTGGTTGTGGATTTCTGGCAGGAGGTCTCACCGTTCCACCATATCGACAGCGCCGTGCCACCGGCGCTCATTCTGGTGGGATCACAGGACCTTGAGGTACCTGTTCCGACTATGGAGGCGTTCTGTACAGCGGTGCAAACCGCGGGGGGCCACTGTGAGATCGCGCTGTACGAGGGTCAGGGCCACGGCTTTTTCAACAATCCGGAATACCTGGAGAAAACCAACCAACGCATCCTGAAATTCCTGAAAGATCTGCAGGGCTAGTTACAGTCAGCGCTCAGCCCGTCAAGAGCATCGGACCCAATAGCGTCAGCAGCTTGGCGTCGATCCCATAGCCCGCGTCTCGCCACCGCGCGATGGCCTGGGCAATTCCCGCCACCGGCACGCGGTGGACAATGATGTCCTCGCCCTCCACACCGCCGCCGTCGTGAACCCGGGTCAGGCCTTGCGCCCTGAGCAGTGTGAAGCTCTCGCTGAGCATTCCCGGCGAGGAATAAAATTCGCCAATCACTTCCATCCGTGCGGCGCGATAGCCGGTCTCTTCCTCCAGTTCACGTTCGGCCGCGACGATGATGCCCTCGTGCATGTTGTCGTCTGTGTCGCCAATCAGTCCGGCTGGCAGCTCGATGCAGGACTTGCCCAGCGGTACGCGGAACTGCTCAACCAGAATAACGTGATCATCGTCGTCGATGGCCAGGATCACCGCGGCGTGGATGCCCCGAGCGCGGCTGACGAACTCCCAAATGCCCACCTTGCGAGCCGTGATGAAGCGGCCCTGCCATACGATTTCCTCGCGTTCTTTGTCGTCTGTCATCTGTCGGTCAACCTGTTGGAAAAAAAGGGTCTCAGGCCAGGTCCTGCTCCACCATGGCGGCAACATTAAAACCGGAATCAACCGCCTGGTGCGTGCCCGCGCCACGCCCACCGGCATCGCAACCGACGATGTACAGGCCGGGCAAGGGTGTGCGCGGGTCCGGTTTGCTCCTGCCGCACTGCCCCAGCACCTGGGCAATGCCCACGGCCTCGCCGCCGCAACCGGGTACCGCCACGTCGCGGCTCATACTCGAAATCTGTTTCGCGCCGTAGGGCTCCTTGCGCACGATGTGATTTTTAAGATCTGGCCACAGCTCGTCGATCACCGCATCGCAGCGCGCTATCGCCTCATCCACCAGCGCTGACCCGGTATCCGCGGGCATGAACACCTGGCAGTTCGCCAGTTGATGGCCGGGGAAATCCGACAAGTCTGGGTCGAACTCCGAGGGTACGTCGACAGCGATCAGCGGCACATTGGGCCACTTGCCCTTGAGCATGTCCTGGTAGCGCTCCTCGTCGAGCCAGCTTTCGTCGGAAAAAATCGGGATCAGCGCTGCATCGAAAATGCGCTTGTTCAGCACATAGCGGAAACCGCAGATCGCCCAGCTCGGCTCCAGCGCCGTGATGCGCGCTACATACTCCGCGGAAAAATGTTCGGTGCCTGCCAGCTGCAGTATCGTCGGCTGGATGCCCGCGCTGGAAATGACGGCACGGGCGCGGATGTCGCGCCCATCCACCTGTACCCCCACGGCGCGACCGCCTTCCACGAGAATTTTCTGCACGCGGGTTTTGGTCAGGTACAGGCCGCCGTGTTCCTCCACATATTCCGCGCACACTTCCGCGACACGACCGTACCCGCCGATATGGTAGCGCCCGGCACCGTTGAGTACCTGGTCGCGCAGCGCGAAAATCATTTCCGAGGCCGGCAGGCGATCGACTGCTACCACAAACAGCGTGTTCAGGTTCATGCAAATCTGGCTCACCAACGGTGTCGCCAGGTTGAACCGCGCCATCCAGTCATAGGCGCCGGTGTCATCCAGGGCGTGGATATCCGCATCGCTTAAGCTGAGAATCTCGCCATAGAAAGCTCCAAGGGCTGCCAGGTCCTCATCCGTCACGCCGAAGGTGTCTTTCATCACGGTCATTTCCTGCTCCGAACCGGTCGCGATCAGGGGGCTGTAACTGACTTTCCACTCGCCGTCCCGGTTCAGGTAGCGCATCGATGCGGCATTGCCCTCGGGCACCACAAACGGGGTGCGCGCAGCCACACCCAGCGTGTCCACCAGTTCGTGAAAGCGCGAATTTAAAGCGGGAATGCCAACGGCGCCGAACATCTCAAAGCGGTAGCCCTTGCGCTCGGTGGTCTGGGTTTTACCACCGGCGCGAGCGGTTTTCTCGATCAGTGCTACTTTCTTGCCCTGTTTCGCCAGCAAGGCGGCAACCGAGGCACCGCCAAATCCGGCGCCGATTACACAGACGTCATACTCTTCCATCAGGACACTCTCAGGCTTGGTTAATGTTGGTAGTTAATGTTGAATGCCAGTATCGATCCACAGCGCGTCTACAATTCGTTACCGTATCAGTAGTAAATATCCCCCGGCAAAGCCGGGGGCTTTAGTTTGTGCGCCGCTCAATGACTATTACGCAGCTTTACGGCTCCTTGAGCCCTCTGCAGGCGGCGTTTCATTCAAACCAATGTCAACTGCGCTAGCCGTCGATGGATCATAATTATAGGCTCCGTTGCGGCGAGTGGCAGCGGGCATGCCCCGCTTGCTCAAAATGCTGAGATATTCGCCGCGGGGCATGCC
>JANPDE010000332.1:0-8856 GCA_031431315.1 Haliea sp. | reverse complement strand
GCCAACCCCGGCGTGATGACTGGACCTGGCACCAATACGTATTTGCTAGGCGATGAGGAGGTGGCAGTGCTGGACCCAGGCCCCGCACTGCCGGCGCATATCGATGCGATACTGGACACCGCGGGAGATCGCATCCGCTGGATAGTCTGTACCCATACCCACCCCGACCACTCGCCGGCCTGGCAGGCAGTGGCCGCCGCCACCGGTGCACAGGTCATCGGTGCGTCGCCCCCGCAGGACAATCACCAGGACAGCACGTTCGCGCCGACAATTGAGGTGCGTCACGATTCTGTGTTGACCACCCCTGAATTTACGCTGCGCGCGGTGCACACCCCCGGCCATGTGGGCAATCATTATTGCTACCTGCTGGAAGAAGAGGGCATGCTGTTCGCCGGCGATCACATCATGAATGGCTCCACCGTGGTGATCATTCCGCCCAGCGGTGATATGAAAGCGTATATCGAGTCGCTGCAACTGCTGCTGAGCTATCCGCTGAAAAGTATTGCCCCGGGACACGGCGCAGTGATGACTGAGCCCACTGCGGTGGTGGATTGGCTGGTCAAGCACCGCCTGATGCGGGAACAGAAAGTCATTGCCGGACTGCGCCAGACAGGACGTGCGCCGCTGCATGAACTGGTCAAGGTCGTTTACGACGATGTGGATACGAGCCTGCACAAGATGGCGAATTTGTCACTGCACGCGCATCTGATCAAGTTGCAGCATGAACAGCGCGCGCAACATCACACGACGGATGACAGCTGGGAAATGCTGCAGGTTTGACAACTTTTCTGGACTCCCCCGTCGCCGTCGATCCTGAAAAAGTGAAGCATGCCGGATTCACGCGTGCCAGTGCGTTGCAGGAATAATGTGCGCGAAATGTATACCTGTTAATCTAAACAGTAACGACTCATAACTATAAGCCTCATACCATTGCGTTAAGGAGTCGGGCAAAGCGGATAAATGCCCGAACACAGTCGCTTGGATGTTAAAAGCTCTGGCTTTGAATGACAGAAAGCTCAGCGCGTTCAGTCAAAAATAAAGAGGAAGGGATTTGAATAAACCTTCGGCAAATGACACTTATCTAGCGCATGCACGCCAGACCGAGCAAGGCAATTGGATCGAACACTCACTGGAGGAACACCTTCAGCAAGTAGGAACCTTGGCAGCAGCGTTTGCCAGCGCATTTGGCGGGCAACATTGGTCCACGTTGGGCGGGCTTTGGCATGACCTGGGCAAATATCGCCCCGCGTTTCAAGGTTACATCCGCAGAGCATCCGGCTACGATCCCGAGGCTCATATTGAGCAGGGAGCTGGCCGGGTGGTGCACTCAGAAGCAGGAGCTGTGCACGCCATCAACTGGAATAAAGGCGCTGGGCAATTCCTTGCTTATATTATTGCCGGGCATCACTCTGGTTTGCCGGATTGGGACAAGGCTGAGGCCGGTGAGGCGTCGCTTAGCAATAGGCTGGCGCGAGCGAGAAGGGAGCGGCACTTGGAGGAAGCGCTTGGCGCGGAGATTCCCGACTGTATCAAAGCCCCTGAACTAGCCAAGCTACTGATGCCTAAGCCCCTCGGTGGTGCGGACGGGCTGCACCTATGGTTGCGCATGTTATTTTCCTGCCTGGTGGATGCCGATTTTCTAGACACCGAACGTTTCATGAATCCTGGGCGTGCGCAAGCTCGTGAGCTTTCATGGTCCATGACAGAGTTAAAGAGGCAGTTCGACGACTATATAGCAATTAAGGCCGAGAAAGCTCAGCCCACCCCAGTCAACCTGCACCGGGCCGCCATCCTTCGGGATTGCAGGCTAGCCGCCGAGGAAATGCCGGGTATTTTTACTCTGACCGTACCCACCGGCGGCGGCAAAACATTATCGGGCATGGCCTTTGCGCTGGAGCATGCCGTCAAATTTCAAAAGCAGCGGGTCATTGTCGCCATTCCCTATACCAGCATCATCGAGCAGACCGCCGAACAGTACCGGGATATTTTTGGCGATGCTGTGCTGGAGCACCACTCCAACCTGGACCCGGACAAGGAGGCAAAGGAAGACTCCCGCACTCGGCTGGCGACCGAAAACTGGGACATGCCCATAGTTGTTACCACTAATGTGCAACTACTAGAATCTCTGTTTGCCGCCCGTACCAGCCGCTGCCGAAAACTGCATAATCTGGTCAATTCGGTGATCCTTATCGATGAAGCACAGTTGCTGCCGCCGGATTTTCTCCAGCCCGTCTTGGATACGTTGCGGCTGTTAACCGAGCATTATGGCGTCACCCTAATGCTATCCACTGCCACTCAGCCGGCACTGGCTACGGTTAAGGACAGTTTCGGTAGCACCCAGCTCAGGGGGCTAGACGCCAAGCGGGAAATTATCTCAGATGTGGATGGGCTGTTTGCCGCCATGAACCGGGTAGAAGTGCACAAGCCAGAGAGCTTTTTGGTGCGCCGTGATTGGGTATCGCTGGCCTCGGAACTGGAACAGTATCCCAGTGTATTGGTGATAGTGAACAGCCGCCGTGATGCAAGAGAGCTACACCAATTGCTGCCACCTGATACTGTGCATCTTTCCGCTTTGATGTGTGGCGAGCACAGATCCAAGGTGATTGCGGATATCAAAAGTCGTTTAAAGGCTGGTGAGCCCGTCCGCGTTGTCAGCACGCAGCTGGTAGAAGCGGGCGTAGACCTGGATTTCCCTGTGGTTTACCGCGCCATGGCCGGGCTGGATTCCATCGCTCAAGCTGCCGGGCGCTGCAACCGGGAAGGAAAGCTGGAAAAGGGCAAGGTGGTGGTGTTCATGCCACCAAAGTCTCCCGCCAAAGGCCTGCTGCTGTACGGTGAGCAGGCCACCCGCGCCGTCTGGCATGGTCAGGAGTCCAACTTGCTGTCGCATCAACTGTTTGATAGCTACTTCCACCAGTACTTTGCGCAGGAGTCACCGGATAAACACCAGATTCTGCCGCTGCTGACTCAGGATGCACGCTTGGGCGCTATACAGTTTCGTACCGCCGCCGCGCGCTTTCAGCTGATCTCTGATGCCGGGGTGGCCGTGCTGGTGCCTTATGGTAAGAAAGGTTTCAAGCTGCTTGATCAACTGCGCTATCAAGGTCCGGAGCGCTGGCTGATGCGCAAGCTGCAACGATTGAGTGTCAACTTGTATGAGAATGAATTTAAGGCGCTTGTGGGCATCGGAGCCGTTGAGCAGCTGCACCCTGGTATCTGGGGTGTTTGCGTCACCAACGCTTACGATGAACAGCTTGGATTGCTGTCGGCGGATGCTCTGTGCAGCCGCAAGCCGGAAGATTCTGTGATCTAACTCAGGGAGGGTGTATGCCTGTTAATTTTTGTTTGGAAGTGAGTGGGGATTACGCCTGTTTTACTAGACCGGAGATGAAGGTGGAGCGCGTCAGCTATGATGTGATCACCCCATCCGCTGCGCGCGCCATTTTCGAAGCCATTTTCTGGAAGCCAGCGATTCGCTGGCAAATAACCAGAATAGAGGTTTTAAATCCCATCAATTGGATATCGGTGCGACGTAACGAAGTAGGGCGAAAATTTGCTGTACCCACGACCAAGCAGGTAAGCGGCGCATCCTCCGAACCTATGGGTTTTTATGTTGAGGAAGAGCGTCAACAGCGCGCTGGGTTATTCCTTAGGGATGTGAAATACCGGCTTTACGCGGATTTGCATTTCGATCTGGGCAAGGACCCGACCGCTGATTATGGCAAATATGCTGCCATGTTCGAACGCCGCGCGGCTAAGGGTCAGTGTTTCAATCAACCTTATTTGGGCAACAGAGAGTTTTCCTGTGCGTTCCGGTTAGTTGACCGTTCACTACTTGGTAGCGAGCCGTCCGCCATTTCCGAGGACAGGACGCTGGGTTGGATGCTGCATGATCTGAATTACAGCGACCGAAATAACCCCACCCCCAGGTTCTTTAATGCCGTCATGCACCAGGGTGCGGTTGATGTACCGGCATGGAATAGCGAAGAGGTACGAGGATGATTTTGCAAGCGCTGAATCAATACTACGAACGGAAGGCGGCCGATCCGGAAAGCGGCATTGCACCAGAAGGCTTCGAGCACAAAGAAATTCCTTTTGTACTTGTGCTTGATGCAGAAGGTTTTTTGGTAAACGTGGAAGACACCAGGCAAACCATTAAGAACAGATTGCGTGCCAAGTCATTTTTAGTACCGCAAGGGGAGAAGCGCTCATCTGGCATAAAAGCCTATTTACTTTGGGACAACCTTGAATATGTGTTGGGGGTGGTTGCAAAGGGAAAACCTGGACGCGTGATAGAACAGCACAAGGCCTTTGTGGATCGGATCAAATCTCTAGAGCTCTTAGATGACCCGGGTGTCAATGCGGTGCTGAAGTTTCTCGAAGGAAGCCCGCAGGATGCGTTAGTCGACTGCGAATATGCCGATGAAATCCGAGGAGCCTGCCCATTTATGAGTTTCCGCCTCAATACAGAGACTGAATTGGTATGCCAAAGAGCAGCTGTGCTGGACAGGCTGGCGATGGGTGGTAGTCTCGATACCACAGCGGGGTTTTGCCTGGTCAGTGGTGATACCGGGCGGCTCGCCAAGCTGCAACCGGCCATCAAAGGTGTGCGGGGCACTAATACCACTGGAGGCAATATCGTTTCCTTTAATTTGTCCGCGTTCAATTCCTACGGTAAAGAGCAAGGAATGAACGCACCTATGGCGGAAACGGCCAGCTTTGCCTATACCACGGCACTCAATCATCTGCTTGGCAAGGATTCAACCCAAAAACTTCAGGTGGGTGACGCCACTACAGTTTTCTGGTCCGATAGGCTCTCCCATTTTGAGGACGACTTCGGCGCCTTCTTCGATGAGCCGCCCAAGGACAATCCGGATAGTTTGGCGGAACGGGTGCGCGCGCTGCTAATGGCGGTGGATACAGGCGCACTACCGCCGGAAGATGGCGAAACCCGCTTTTTTATTCTGGGATTGTCGCCCAATGCAGCCAGGATTTCCGTGCGCTTCTGGCATGCTGGCACCGTCGCCGAGTACGCATTGAAAGTAGCCCGGCATTTTCAGGATCTCAGCGTTGTGCATGCGCCGCATCAGCGCGATCACCTCTCTATTTGGTGGCTCCTGCGTTCCATCGCCGCCTTGGGAAAATCGGAAAACATTCCGCCCAATCTGGCTGGAGACTGGATACGCAGCATTTTAACCGGCAGCCCCTACCCGCAAACCTTGTTCCATGCCGCTATCCGCCGTATCCAGGCGGAACGCGAGGTCAGCTATGAGCGTGCGGCAATTATTAAGGCCAGCCTGAACCGTAAAGCCCGTTTTCAACATCAACCTGACAAGGAGATAACCGTGTCATTGGATAAAGAGAACCATAACCCAGGTTACCGCATAGGGCGTATGTTCGCCTTACTGGAAAAGATCCAGGAAGAGGCCAGCCCTGGCATCAATTCCACCATCCGCGATCGCTACTACGCCGCTGCTTCGGGTACCCCGGCCAGCGTGTTGCCCATTTTGCTACGGATGAAAAATCATCATCTAGGCAAGCTGGAAAAAGGCCGCAGTATCTATTTTGAAAAGCTGTTGCAAGAGGTGTTTGAAGACATTCAAGCGAGCGGCTTTCCCCCACAACTCAGCATCGATGATCAAGGGCGCTTTGCCATTGGTTATTACCATCAGCGGCAGGCATTCTTTACCAAAAGCGAAAAAATCGACTCTCAAATTTCCGAGCAAGGAGCATAACTATGGCTATTTCCAACCGTTACGATTTTGTACTGCTGTTTGATGTAAAAGATGGCAACCCCAATGGCGATCCGGATGCGGGAAACCTGCCACGTATGGATGCTGAGACTGGGCGTGGGTTGGTGACCGATGTTTGTTTGAAGCGCAAGGTCCGCAATTATATCGGTTTGGCAAAAGGGGAGCAGCCGCCTTTCGAGATATACGTAAAGGAAAAGTCTGTACTCAATAAAACGCATGAGCGGGCTTATGTTGCTATCGGCGCGGAAGACGCGCTGCAAGGCGACGATAAGAAGCGAAAAGGTGGGGATAAAGTGGAGGAGGCGCGTCAGTGGATGTGCGGTAACTTTTATGATATCCGCACCTTCGGCGCCGTGATGTCTACTGGGGTGAACTGTGGGCAGGTGCGCGGCCCCGTCCAGATGACATTTGGCCGATCTGTGGATCCTATAGTTGCATCCGAACATTCCATTACCCGTATGGCGGTCACAACAGAGAAGGAGGCTGAAAAACAAAGCGGCGATAACCGCACCATGGGACGCAAGTTTACCGTGCCCTACGGCCTTTACGTTGCCCATGGCTTTGTTTCTGCCCACTTGGCAGAACAGACCGGTTTTGGCGAGGATGATCTGGAACTGTTGTGGGAAGCCTTGGGCACGATGTTTGAACACGACAGATCCGCTGCTCGCGGTGAAATGACCACCCGTGGCCTGTATGTCTTTAAGCACGACAGCAAGCTGGGCAATGCGCCGGCCCACAGCCTGTTTGATGGAATCCAGATCGCCAAAGTATTCAATGGTCCGGCCCGACAATTTACGGATTATCAGGTCACCATCAATGACCATGCGTGGCCACAAGGGGTAACGCTGATACGCAAGCTGGGCTAGGCTGTGGACCAACGCCTAATCCCTCTCTCCGCCTTGCAGCACTACGCCTTTTGTCCCAGGCAGTGCGCGCTTATTCATAACGAGCAGCTGTGGGCGGAGAACTTCCTGACCGCCGAGGGCAAAGTGCTGCACCAGCGGGTGGATAAGGGCGAACCGGAAAGCCGCCACGGGGTGCGCATGGAGCGCGGCGTGGCCGTATCTGCCCCGGAACTTGGTCTCACCGGCAAACTGGATTTGCTGGAGAAGGATCTCGCCACCGGGGCACTGACACCGGTGGAGTACAAGCGTGGCAGGCCGAAAAAGGGCGATTGCGATGCCATCCAGCTCTGTGCCCAGGCGCTCTGTCTGGAGGAAATGACCGGCCAGCAGATAGCCCAAGGCGCACTCTGGTATTGGCAAACTCGCCACCGCCAAGTGCTCGCGCTCGATCAGGAATTAAGGGTTAAAACCCTGGCGGTGATTGCGCAGGTGGCCGAGCTCTTTCATGCGGGCGTAACCCCCAAAGCGATATTCGGCAAGCACTGCAACGCCTGCTCGCTGATTGACCAATGCAACCCCTGGCTTTCGGAGCGAGACGCCAGCCCCAGCTATGTCTCAAAACTCTTTGAGGACGACAGGAAGAATCATGAAGAAGCTGCAAAATAGCCTATACATCACCAGGGACGGGGCCTACCTGCACAAAGAAAGGGAAACCCTGCTAGTGGAGCAGCGTATCGACGGGAAGACGGAAAAACTGATGCAACTGCCCATCCACTCCATCAACAATATCCTGTGCTTCGGTAATGTGATGGTGTCACCGCAGTTAATGGGATTTTGTGGTGAAACCGGCACGCTTTTGAGTTTTTTCAACCCATATGGCCGTTTTTTAGCACGGGTGGTGGGCAAACAACAAGGCAACGTTTTGTTGAGAAGGGCGCAGTACCGCCTGGCCGATCAGGCACCAGAAACCATTGCCCGCAATGTTGTTGCTGCCAAGGTACAGTCATCACGCGCTGTTCTGCATCGCTATTTGCGCAATCATGGCCAGCGAGACGAGGTGGCCAACGCCAAGGATAGACTCAAGCAAATCATCGAGCAAATCCGTGTGCTTAAGGACATCGATGTGATCCGCGGACTGGAAGGCGAAGCTGCCAGTCATTATTTCGGCGTGTTCAATCACCTGATCACCAACAACCAAAGTGGCTTTGAGTTCAATAGCCGGACACGTCGGCCGCCCAAAGATCCGGTCAATGCCATGTTGTCTTTTCTTTACTCGATTCTGGGGCAGGAAGTAAGTGGTGCCTTGCAGGGCGTGGGGCTGGACCCCCAGGTCGGGTTCCTGCACAAGGAACGGCCCGGCCGCGATAGTCTGGCGCAGGATTTGCTCGAAGAATTCAGGGCCTACATGGTGGATAGGTTGGTGCTGAGCCTAATCAACCGCCAGCAAGTCGGTGTAACGGACTTTGTGACCGATGCCGTAGGCGGTGTGACTATGAAGGATGGTACTCGCAAGCAGATCTTGCAGGCCTGGCAGACCAGAAAGCAGGAGGAAATCACTCATCCGTTTTTGAAAGAGAAAGTACAGATGGGTTTATTGCCCCATATTCAGTCTATGTTGCTGGCCCGGCATATTCGCGGCGACTTGGCCCATTACCCGCCGTTTTTGGCGCGTTAGGGAGGTTTATGTTTGTTTTGGTAACTTATGACGTCGCTTTTGAGGATAACTCGGCGCAGCGCCGCTTGCGGCGGTTGGCAAAAGTCTGCTTGGATTATGGTGTGAGGGCGCAGTACTCGGTATTTGAGTGCGAAATTGATCCCGCGCAATGGGTGGCATTTAAGGACAAGCTGTTTGCCATCTATGATTCCGAGGTAGATAGTCTACGCTTCTATAAACTTGGAAATAACTGGCGTAGCAAGGTGGAACATCACGGCGCCAAGCCAGCCATCGATATTTTTCGCGATAATTTGATTATATGAGTGCTAACTTCAAGTGCCCGTAATAACCGTGGTCTGTTAGCGAATCTGTAACTTGTTTAAAAATATGGCGTTATTCTCGTATCGGTGCTTCTGCTCCGTTGAATTGAGGATACAGGTCTTGAGTTAGCAAAACCTGGCAATTTAACGTAGGCTAGCTTTGCCTTTGCGAAGAGGCGGTCGCGCCCCGCACGGGGCGCGCGGATTGAAACTGCGATCCCTTTATCCGCGCAATGGCCATGCGAGGTCGCGCCCCGCACGGGGCGCGCGGATTGAAACATTAG
>JANPDE010000331.1:0-1733 GCA_031431315.1 Haliea sp. | reverse complement strand
TGAGTTTCTGTTCCCGATAAAACGCCACACCGGTGATAGTCACTGCCGCGCGTTCGACATCCTCTTTACTCACACGGCCGCGCTTACCGGTGGCCGGCACGTCATGGAGATTGATATTCAGGGTACGTGCCATACGCCTGGCCACCGGGGTGGAAGCAATATGTGAATCATCTGCGGTGGAACGCTGCGGCCCCTTCGTCGAGGCAGCAACACCCGCGAGCGGTGTCGCCAGAATACGAATACCACCGGCCTGTTCAACGTCGTGCTTCGACACGCGCCCGTTGCGACCAGTGGCCGGAACATTGTGCAAATTGATGTTGTGTGCTTTGGCGATGCGCCGCGCGACGGCCGACGCATTTACCGTCGAATCGTCAGGACCTTGCGCCAGTGCGCCCGCTGGAGCGGCAGCTGCAGTTTGCTGCACTGCCGTTTGCTGGACTACCGGCTGCGCCTGCACGGCGGGGGCAACCGGGGCGTTGGTATCGGAGCTCTGGGCCCGTGCGGCACCCGCCGCATCCGGTACAAAGCTGGCGACGAATACATCGATGTCCTTGTCACTGGCCGCGCCTGTGGCGACCACTCCCAGCAACATACCCACCTTCAGCGTCTGGCCCACTTCACCCACGATCCGCACCAGGGTGCCAGCCACCGGGCTTTCCGCCGCATTGGTTATCTTGGACGTTTCGATATCGACGACTTCATCGCCGACGGCGAGCGTGTCGCCCACCGCCACGCGCCATTGGGAAATCTCGCCCTCTTCCATGGACATTCCCCACTTGGGCACGGTGAGGGCGTGCAGTGTACTCATCGCTTGTACCCCAGCACGTAGCGCACAGCCGCTTCGATGTCTGCCTCTTGTGGCATCCAGGCATCTTCCAGCGCGGGTGCAAACGGAATGGGCGAATGCGCAGCAGTCACTTTCATAATCGGGGCGCGCAGTGCGCCAAAGGCTTTCTCAGCGATGATGCTGGAGATATCTGCGGCCAGACCGCAGCGCGGTGTCATCTCATCCACAATCACCAGGCGTCCAGTTGTTTCGACGCTTTCGATGATGGCTTCCTCATCGAGTGGCGACGTGGTGCGCGGATCGATGACGTCACAACTGATACCCTCTAGTGCCAGGCGATTCGCCACGGCCAGGGCCTTGTTCACGGTATTGGAGATTCCCACGATAGTGACGTCAGTACCCTCGCGCAGGAAACAGGCCTCGCCAAACGGGATGGTATACATCTCATCAGGGACTTCACAGCTGGTCTCATAGAGGAATTTGTCTTCTACGAAGATCACGCAATCGTTATCGCGAATCGCGGTAATCAACAGACCCTTGGCATCGTAAGCGTTGGTCGGACAGACCACTTTCAAACCCGGCACCATGGTCACCATCTGGGTCAGGTTTTGAGAGTGCTGTGCGCCCCCGCGCAGGCCCGCACCGGCCATAGTGCGCACCACCATGGGACACTGTGCCTTGCCGCCAAACATGTAGCGAAATTTCGCCGCCTGGTTATAGATCTGGTCGAAGCACACACCCAGGAAATCCATGAACATCAGTTCGGCAATAGGACGCAGGCCGGTTTGCGCCGCGCCAGCAGCCGCGCCCATGATGGCGGATTCGGTAATCGGCGTATCGATCACGCGGCGCTCACCAAACTCCGGAAAGAGGCCCTTGGTGACGCCCATAACGCCGCCGTAGGCATCGCGTTCACCATCACAACCGGCACCACCGGCAACGTCTT
>JANPDE010000330.1:0-2832 GCA_031431315.1 Haliea sp. | reverse complement strand
AATCATCGCCCGCCTGGTGGGGCTGTCTTTCAAATCAAGCTGACCGGCATCCTTTCTAAGGAAACAGTCAACATGCGATCTGCCAAGCCCTGAGAAAACCTGACATCCCACTCGCGCGGCATGTCCCCAGAAAACCACGATTCCACCCGACGCACTCGACGACCTGACGGAAATTCTGGGGGTCCCCGTCGAGTCGACAGGTCCGTCGGGTAGATCCGTGGCTTGCTAGCCCCCTGCAGCGTTTTTGGAACCACACTTGGCACTCTGGGGATTCTGGGAAACTGGATTGCTGCCGACACTATGGACCGTTTTGTGGCGGTAAACGGACGAAGCGGGAGGGGCAATTTGGCCTAGCTGAACGACTCAGAACGCCTAACTGCGGTCTAAATGGTCAGAGATAATTCATCGGCTTTATGAGCAAAAGACAACGGCCGCCTGGAAACGACCACAAAAGATCTCCCAGTGGGCCAATGCGAGCACGATTTCAGCTCACTCGGCGGCGCCACCCGTCTGTAACCAACTGATTCTGATGGCATAACAAAACCCTAACGGTTTCATAACGGTTTCCTCCCACATAATAGAAATGTATATGCTTTCATTACTATGGAAGACGTTCCAATGAACGCCAACAAGAGGAAGTTATTTATGCCTACGAATAAAAAAACAGCGCTTTACCTCGCCCTGGCCAGTGCCTTGGTGATGGGCTCTACCCAGGTGCAGGCTCAGTCAGGCAATACGCAGTTTGGTGACTATGCGCTTAGTAGTAACAAGGGGAGCAATAACTCTGCTTTTGGCAATGGTGCGCTCAAACTTAACCAAGGTTACGATAACACCGCCAGTGGCTATAATTCGCTTTATAAAAACAACCACGGCGAAGGCAATACGGCCAGTGGCTATCAATCGCTCAATGTCAACACCAACGGCTCGTTCAACACGGCCAGTGGCCGAAATTCGCTCGTTTCCAACACCAGCGGCAACCAAAACACGGCCAGTGGCGCTTATTCGCTCAATTCCAACACCACCGGCTACTACAACACCGCCAGTGGCGCTGATGCGCTCTATTCCAACACCACCGGTCTCGAGAACGCCGCCGTGGGTTACAACGCCCTGTATACCAGCAACGGCGACCACAACGCGGCACTGGGTTCCTGGGCGCTGTTTTCTAACACCACCGGTGGCTACAACACGGCAGCGGGCAGAAATGCTTTGTATGAGAATACGACCGGTTTGAATAACACCGCCCTGGGTAATAGTGCGCTCTATGCCAACACGACGGGCTTCAAGAATGTAGGGTTAGGCAGTTCGGCCGGTTTCCAAAACACTACGGGTAGTAGAAATGTCTTCCTAGGATTTACAGCCGGTTACTACGAAACGCGCAGTGACAGATTGTATATCTCAAACAATGCAACGACGCCGCTGCTGTACGGTGTATTCAGTGCAACTGCCTCAGCCAATAAGTTGGGGATAGGTACAAAAACGGTCGCGGCAGGTGAGGCCATCAAGGTGTGGAATGGCGCACGCCTGACAACGGGTGGCGTCTGGACGAACGCCTCGTCGCGTGAATTGAAAGACAATATCCAGACTCTCAGCACCGAGGACGCAAATAAGGCCCTTGCAGGCTTGTCACCCGTGCGCTATGTCTATAAGAACTCCGGTGATGAAGAGTATATGGGCTTTATCGCTGAGGACGTGCCTGCCCTCGTGGCCATGAACGATCACAAGTCACTCTCTCCGATGGATATCGTGGCGGTGTTGACGACTGTAACCAAGGATCAGAAAGCAAAGATGGCTGAAGAAATGGCTCAGAAGGATGCTGAGATTGCTGCCCTAAAAGCCGAGTTACAGACGCAAAGGGTCCAGCAGGATGAACGTATGCTGCAAATGGAAATGGCCTTGGCTGAATTGCAGCGGAATCAGTCCTCAGAGAATCAGGTTGGCCTGCGAGACTGAGCAGTCCGTGCGAGTAATGATTCAGAGGAAGCGTATGCGAACTATTCTGACACTTCAGGCGATGGCGATGCTGTTCGCATCAACGATCAGCACGGCCGCCACGGTAGAGTATCTGCACCCAGACCTAACGATTGTGGCCAAGGAAGAGCCGCTTGATACTGTATTAAAATCGCTCGGCAAGGAAATGCGGATCTACATAACGGTTCCCACGGGCCTCAATCCGGTGGTGAGTTGTAATATCCAGCAACAACCGGTTAAACAAGCCTTCAAGACCCTGTTGGGGGATATGAGCTATTCCCTGGAGTGGGAGGAAAAGACCGGCAAGCTGGTGGGCCTGACGATACTCGCCGGGGGTGACGGGTCAGCGGTGGCCAACGTCTCAGCCAAACCCTCACACACCCCGAGTGTGGAGCAGGCCGCCCCCGCAGCTATTGCAAGTGCCAGCGGACATGGAGCGGGAACGCCTGCTGCGCCCAGTGACCACGCGCCTCCAATGGTGGAGGATGACACTGCCATGGCAGAGCATGAGGCCCGCATGGAGACTGAGCGAGCAGCGCATGAGGAGCGGATGGAGGCCCAGCGGGTGGAACATGAAGCCCGTATGGTGGAGGAACGGGCCGCGCAAGAAGTAAGGATGCAGGAAGAGGTTGCACGCCACGATGCCGAGTTGGAGGCTGAATTGGCGGCCGAGGGTCTGCGACCCCCTCAGTGAAAATCCGGCTACAGATTCAGCTCTTTTTTGTTATGGAGAAAGACCGCTATTGGAAAAGGCGGACTCGACGCCGCCAGAAAACCTGAAATCCAGAACCCCGAGTTTCCCGGTCCACACCCAACTGGCACTCCCTCGCGCCGACACCACGCGACTACCTGTCTGCCCCAGAG
>JANPDE010000329.1:0-4415 GCA_031431315.1 Haliea sp. | reverse complement strand
GCTCTCGCCATTGATATAGATGTCGATCAGCGACCAGTTATTTTTCGGATACAAGGTCGAGAAATTAAAGTAGCTGCTTATCACGACTTCGCTGCATTGTCCGATAGGTAAAAGTGGACCTGCAATGCTTGTGCCGAGTATATCAAGGGCCAAGCCCTGTTCAGGGGTAATCTGCAATCGCCATCGTCCGGATTGTTCGACAATGACTTGAGGTTCTTTACTGACAGCGGATAAGGGGGTTACGCCTATCGCAAATGTAAAGCCAGAATACCCGGGGCTGCGTTGCAGATCATTGCCTCGGAGAATGGCGCCACCATTGTTGTTGAGCAGTTCATAGCTGAATTCAACTTTCCGAGCACTTTTTCGCCATTTGAAATAATCGTCAGTCAGTTTCTCGGCAATCTCGGGATGAAGAGAAAGGACATCGTCCGTGCCCGATGGGTCGGCAACGAGGTCGTATAACATTCGGAAGCCCACGTAATTTGTGAACCGCCAATCTCCGTCGGCGGAGAGAATTGAATAGGTAAACATCCGGGAGTCCGAGTACTCCCAGTACAGCTGAGGACTGGGCGCGCGCTTTGCATCCAGTAGGCTTCTGCCAATAAGCTGTGAAGGTGGTGTCGCGGCGCTCGCCTGGGCAATGGTGGGAAAAATATCGTGGATACTGACGAGTTCATCGGAGACTTTATTGGGTGCGATATGCCCCGGCCAGCGCATGAACATGGGTGTACGCAGGCCGCCTTCGAGGAAATCGGTCTTTTTGCCGTAAAAGGGGTAGTTGTTGTCGGTATCAGCATTGGTACCACCGTTGTCACTCAGCACGATCACCAGGGTATTGTCGCTCTGGCCATTGCGATCTAGTGCGGCGATTACCTGGCCAATATTGAAGTCCAGGTGATCGATCAGCGCGTGGTAGGCACCTTCCTTGGTATCAGGGTATTTTTTCCGAAAGTCGTCAGGAGGCTGGATCGGCGTATGTGGAGCGTAATACCACAGATTCAGGAACCAGGGCGCGGTTGCCCCTTTTTGCTGATCCAGAAAACTGATTGCTTGCTGTGTGAAGATTTCGGTCAAATGTCCGGGATATTGCGTGAGTGCTGATTGATTGTCATACAGCCAGGGATTGATGTGGCTGGGCCTGTAATACGTGATGCCGCCATCGGGGCTGGGGCCACCCGTTTCCTGATTGTGCAGAAACCCAAACCAGCTATCAAAGCCGAGTTGAGTGGGCGATTGTTCAAGCGTTCCAGTCGCGATATGCCATTTTCCAATGTGTCGGGTCTTGTAGCCGGCCTGGCTTAGCATGCTGGCAATGGTGGGTGTGCCGACGGAAAGCCCGAGGTGGTTGGGGCGCAGCCCGTTGACTGCAGGGAAGGTTCCCGTCATCAGGGCAGCGCGTGCCACTGAGCAGCTGGCGTCCGCATAATGTCGGGTGTAACGTGTGCCCTGTGCCGCCAGGGCATCGAGATGGGGTGTAGGTGTCTGCGGGTTTCCATTGGCGCCCAGGTCGTTATACCCAAAGTCGTCAAGGACAATCAGGAGAATATTGGGCGGCTTGGCACTATGCTCAGCGGCTAGTAGGGTGGAAAACGGTATGCCCGCAGCAAAAAGGAGCAGAGCAGGCATAGCTATGAGCCAACGGTACTTCACGGAAACTCCTTATCATCACACGCGCCACAGCCGCTTTATACCAGTCAGGTCAGTGGGCTGCCAGCCATCCTCGCCAATTTGGCGTGTTTTTAGTGTAACAAACTAACGTATGAATGAGACTGAACCCCTCGGAGTCTCGCGTCAGCGCCTGGAGCGGGCACTTGCGCAGCGGCCGGATGACAGGCAAGTGTTGACTCAGCTGCTGCCGGTGCTCGAGGAGTTGGATGCCTATGCAGACCTGCAGTATCGTTTAGCTGACGCTATACGTCAGTAGCCGCAGGATAGCAGCCTGCTCATGTTCCGTGCACGTATCCATACGCATCTGGGTAACTTCCTGGATGCCAGGGCAACTTACCAGGAAGTACTGGGGTATGAGCCTGGGCACATTGGCGCGCTATGCGCGATGGTGGTGCAAGGTCACGGTGATGAGGTTGGTGGACTTGCGAGTGTGGAGGCCCGACTCAACACCGGTGATATCACAAACATTGAACGCAATGCCCTGTGTGTCGAAATACATTCGCTAAACTTTCGTTTAATTGACGGAATCCCGGATCGAGCCTATAAAAGTAGAGAGCTTGATAAGAGAATAAATCGGTCCATCAATAATCATTGATCGATTTAGTCCGGTACTAAGATTCCAGAGTGAAAGGAGGTCTTCACACTTATGGCAATCAAAAAAAAGTTTGTAAAAAAGGGCGGGTGGCAAACCATAGAGAGTTTTCGGAATCTCAGCGGCACGGGATTTTTCGTGTATCCGCAAGGCGCGCGTATCCGGGTTCGATATGGTAGTGGTAAAAGGTGGCGCGGCTTTACATGGCAGGAGAAAAAACTTACCGGTAGGCAATGGATGAAACTAAGTGTTGCTGACATAGGCACGATCGCCCGAGCGCGCATACAAATTAGCGTGAAGGAAGATACTCACGTTACTTACCAAATCTATCTTGGTGACTCAGCCGTCTTAATGCCTGAATTGCAGTAGATATAATCAATTCAGTTATCCGATCGGTGGTGCAACGGCTCTTCCAGGAGCTACTGCCTTCTGCACAACTTCTGCTAGGCCCGCTATATATCCACACATCCCTGCCATTGCTTCCCAGCAGCCGATTTCCTGATAGACCATCATTAGTGATGGGTAATCACTGCGTTGGTTAGCAGCGGATTTAGTACTTGCGGTTGGAATTATTTAGTAGGAGCTTAAATATTGTCTGCATCATGGCAAAACAGACGACCCCTGTGCATATCCAGAAAAGTATTCCCATGGTCATTATTTGGTTGCCTCCAAAGGCGTGAAACTGGTCAAGAGCCAAACAGCCTGGTTCAGTATGCCAAGGTTCCACGATCAGGGTTGCTTCTTGTTTTGGATATGTGAAGTGGTAGCAGGGAGGGGTGTTTATTGCTTCGGATATGTGAACTGGGCACTGCCAAACTAATTGCCATTGCTTCCCAATAACTCTTTGTCTAGAATCGCACCCCTTCAAACGAGGCGCGTTCATCTGCTTCGATCTGATCATGGCTGGCTGGCGTAGCTCAGTAGGTAGAGCAGCTGATTTGTAACAAATCGGAGACCTTTCGAGGGTCTCGCCAAGCTGAAGAAATCCAACAATATTTTTCCTGTCCTAGTACATCACCTCTCGCCACTGAGCGTATACCGAAAAAGTTGCTGAGCTGTTTTTGAGTTGCCTGTCAGTAACCTGAGGAAGTGTAACGAGTTTGCGGTGAATGGTACCGAACGTCTGCTGAGAGGTGTTGGTTGAAAGTTAGTCTTTCCCGAAAGAGGTTAATTACCGTTTGATTGCGGTCAGATCCCTCGCCACCTCGGAGCAGTCTTTCGTAATATCGAGAAAGCGCTGAATCTGTAGCCAGATTTTCTACTGTGGAAGTCGCAGACCCTCGGCCGCCAGTTCAGCCTCCAACTCGGCGTCGTGGCGTGCTACTTCTTCCTGCATCCTTACTTCTTGCGCTGCACGTTCCTCAACCATCCGGGCTTCATGTTCTACCCGCTGGGCCTCCATCCGCTCCTCATGCGCTGCTCGCTCAGTCTCCATGCGGGCCTCATGCTCTGCCATGGCAGTGTCATCCTCCACCATTGGAGGCGCGTGGTCTCTGGGTGCAGCAGGCGTTCCTGCTCCATGATTACCCGTATCGACGAAAGGCACGGGGGCGATCTTTTCCACGCTCTGGATGTAAGAGGGTGTGGCTGAGACGTCTGACACCGCTGACCCATCACCACCGGCGAGGATAGTGACACCTACCAATTGCCCGGTACCTTCCTCCAACTCCAGAGAGTAGCTCATATCCCCTAACAGGGTTTTGAAGGCTTGTTTGATCGGTTGCTGCTGGACATCACAACTGACCAACGGATTGAGGCCCGTGGGAACAGTTATGTAGATCCGCATTGCCTTGCCGAGCGATTTCAGCACTGAATCCAGTGGCTCCTGCTTGGCCACAATCGTCAAGTTGGGGTCCTGGTACTCTACTGTCGCGGCTAGGCTAATCGTTGATGCGAACAGCATTGCCATCGCCTGAAGTGTCAGAATAGTTCTCATACGCTTCCTTTGAATCATTTATTGCACAGGCTGCTCAGTCTCGCAGGCCAACCTGATTCTCTGATGATTGATTGCGCTGCAATTCAGCCAAGGCCATTTCCATTTGCAGCATACGTTCGTCTTGCTTCTGGATAACAGATCCCTGCTCTTTGTTAACCGAGTCCTGCTTTGCGAGGGCATCGCGTAACGCAGCGATCTCTGCATCCTTCTTGGTTATCT
>JANPDE010000328.1:0-5424 GCA_031431315.1 Haliea sp. | reverse complement strand
CATCAATGCCCCCGACCTGCCGGTGGCCCTTGATCGGTTCGCCCAGTTCTTTATCGCGCCACGCTTCGAGGCGCAGTATGTAGACCGGGAGAAAAACGCGGTTGAGGCAGAGTATCAAATGGGCCTGAAGAGCGATGAGCGCCGCGGGCTGGACGTGCTGCAGGAGATTATCAATCCTGAGCATCCCTACAGCCAGTTTTCAGTCGGCACGCTGGACACGCTGGCGGATCGCCCCGAATCCAAGGTGCGCGACGAGTTGATCCAGTTCTACAACAAGCACTACTCCGCCAATGTCATGCGTCTGGTGGTGCTGGGCTCCGAGTCACTGGATGAATTGGAGGCGCTGACGCGCCCCCTGTTCAGTCAAGTGCCCAATCGCTCCTATGAGCGCAAGACCATCGAGACCCCCCTGATCGATCCGGGTAAGCTGCCGCTGTATGTAGAGATACAGCCGCTGGCGACGCAGCAGCATCTGGATGTGTCCTTTGTGATTCCCGATTACCGCGATCAGTACCGCGTTAATCCGAGTGTCTATCTCGGCAATCTGGTCGGACATGAAGGGGAGGGCAGTTTGTTGTCGCAGTTGAAGGCAGAAGGCCTGGCGCAGGGACTGTCCGCTGGTGACGGCCTTACCTGGCCCGGGGGCGCATTGTTCAGTGTCGTCATCGCCCTGACGGAAAAGGGCGCGGCGGATCCGGATCGGGTGCTGCAGTTACTGTTTGCCTACATGGAACTGTTGCGCAAGGAGGGCCCTCAGGATTGGCTCTATGGCGAGCAGTCGCGACTGGCGGATCTCGGCTTTCGCTTCCGCGAGCAACAGAGTCCCATGGGTTATGTGAGCGGGCTGGCCAGTGGCATGCAATATTACGCGCCTGAGGATATCCTGCGCGGCCCTTATATGATGGACCAGTATGAGCCAGGGGTGTTGGCGGAATTGCTGCAGCAGATGCGGCCGGACAACGCCCTGGTAACCTTCAGCGATAAAGCCGTGACCGGCACTAAGGTCTCGAAGTACTACCAGACGCCCTATGCGCAGCAGGCGCTGGATCTTAAGCGTGTCGCCAGCCCTGCGGGTGACCCCGCCGCCGCAGCGATGCATCTGCCTGCGCCCAACGAATTCATCGCTGAAGATGTTTCTCTGGTGACGCTGCCAGCGAGTCTGCCGGCCGCGCCGCAGGTCGCGCTGGAAGCCGATCGGCAGAAAATCTGGTTTATGCCGGATGCTGAGTTCCGGGTTCCCAGGGGCATCAACTATATCAATTTTCGCTCACCCGAAGTCGGGCAAAGCGCTGAGCAAACGGCGCTGGGAGCACTCTATACCGCACTGCTGACAGACCAGGTCAACGAGTTTGCCTATCCCGCCAATCTGGCCGGTATGAATTTTGATTTTTACAAGCACAGCCAGGGTATCAGCCTGCGCGTGGGTGGTTACAACGACAAACAGACCCTGTTGCTGCAGCATCTCTTACAGCGCATGGTCAAGCCCACATTCAGTCAGCAGCGCTTTGATGATATGCGCACTGACATGATCCGCAGCCTGAAAAACTCCGTCGCCAAGCGCCCCAGTAGCCAGGTGATAGACGACCTGAACGAGGCGCTGCTGTATGGCGAGTGGGGCGAGCAGGTGCTGATCGCAGCGCTGCAGAAGACGGATCTGAGTGATTTGGACGACTATATTCGCCGCTTTTGGATGAGCGCCACGGCAGAAGTACTGATCTACGGCAATTACACTGTCGACGAGGTGCAGCAGTTGTCGACGATGTTGGGGACTGTGGTCAGCAGTGCGCCCGCACCGACGCTGCCCGAGCTAAAGGTGTTAAAACTGGCCGCCGGAGAGTCATTGCAATATCAGGTGGACGTGCCGCACGACGACTCCGTAGTGGCCTGGTATCTGCAGGGTGCAGGCGACAGTTGGCAGGATCGGGCAGCCACGGCGTTGACTGTGCAGATCATGTCATCCGGTTTTTTCCAGGAGTTGCGCACCGAGCAGCAATTGGGCTACGTGGTGGGCGCCCTCAATTATCCTAAAATGGAAGTACCAGGCCTGGTGCTATTGGTCCAGTCGCCGGTGGCCGACGCCAATGCCGTTGCGAGTGCAATGCAGAAATTTATGCAGGAGGTAGAATCCGGTTTGGATGAGGCGCAGTTTGAGCGGCACAAAGTGTCACTCATCAGCGATATATTGCGCCCGGATGAGAACCTCAACGAACGAGCCGAATATTACTGGCAGGCTATCGCCCGTAAAGAGTTCGATTTCGATGGGCGCCAGGCGTTGGCTGATGCGGTAGAGTCCCTCACGCTGCAAGATTGGCAAGATTATTATGAGTCGGTGTTTCTAACACAACGCCACTCGTTGCAGGTAGTGGCACCGGGTAAATGGGACATTACCCCCAAGGGTGAGTTTCGCGTGTATGACAGTGCGCAAGCCATCAAGTCCGGACATGAGGCATACGATATAGAGTGATACGGAATTTCCTGTTAGAGCGCCAGCAGGCATGTGCCGGTGGGCTCAGGCGCTAGCTTTTCTCGAATAACAAAATCGGCAAGAGTTTTTGGTAACGTAGGAAGTCTTTATCGTTTGTGTAGATACTCATGCTCAAGCTGACTGAGACTGCACAGATCAAGAAATCGGTGTGCGAGCCTTGAATGCCGTTAATGCGACACAAATTGGAATACTCGGCTGCCGTTTCGCAATCTGATTCTGCTATAGGCTCGTTGGGGAAGTACCGCAGTTTGGATCTAAGTTTTTCGTATTGGGCGTGGTCGCTGTATCCGGATAGCACTTCCTGGCGGATCGGCCCAATGATCTTGGCTCTATTCTCATCAATGAGTTGGGCTATCCGCTGAGCTACATCGATTTCCTTTGGCTTTTTCCCGCGCAGTGCCAATGACCACATGCAGGTATCTATCAGCACTCCGCTCATTTTCTGCCTTTTCTGTAGTCGTAATCGCCATCTGGAGGTAGGTCTCCAAACAAATCAATCACTTGGCGCTGCTTGCGGCGCTGGACAAACTCTTTAAGTGCTTGATTTACTGTGTCTTTTTTTGTGCCTAAGCCACCCACGTAGAGTGCTTCGCTAAGCAGGTTAGGGTCAATTGCCAGATTGGTTGCCATATCGTGCCTCTTTCTACACAGTGCAATGTGTAAAATGGTACACAAGGCTAACAAGTCATTCAAGCGAAAGCGCTTGCTCTATCGGCGGCGAAAGACAAAACGTTCGATCAGTTCACGGGTTTCGGCCGGCAAAGCGGAGAGGGTCGGCCGCTAATCCAGACCGCCAGGACGATAGCCAACGCGGTGGAGCAGGCGGTCAGATGAAAGTACCGCCAAAATTATAGTTCCGAATTAGAACTAAATGGATTTGTGCAGACCGGTTCGGTAGTATCAGAGCAAGGCGTCACACGGTTCTGCGGGGTGCCAATCCTGCTCTGCTCTGGTACGCCGCCTTTAAACTGGCCGTATTCCCCAGGTTTAGCCACTACATTCTATTCTGGAATGTAGTGGAGGGACTGGCCCTTCCCTTGATGTCCCGAAGGTTGCGCAGATATGGCAGGTATAAAGGAAGATACAAACCCCCTGGAAACCCGTGAGTGGCGGGACGCACTCGATGATGTAGTGAAATACGCGGGCCCCGAGCGCGCCTCCTTCCTGTTGATGGAATTGGCCAAACACGCTACCGGATCGCGCTTGCGCCTGCCGTCCGCCATCACCACGCCGTTCTGCAATACCATCGCGCCGGCCGAGGAAAAGGCGATGCCGGGGGATCTGTTCATGGAGCGCCGGATTCGCTCGCTGGTGCGCTGGAATGCCATGGCCATGGTGATGCGCGGCAATGATAACGACGAGGGCCTGGGCGGCCACATTTCCAGTTTTTCCTCCAGAGCCACTTTGTACGATGTGGGCTTCAATCATTTTTTTCGCGGTACCGACGGTGGCCACCCCGGGGATCTAGTGTTTTACCAGGGACACAGCTCACCCGGCATGTATGCGCGCTCCTATCTCGAGGGTCGGCTTAATGAAGCGCAGCTCGACAACTTCCGCCGCGAGGTGGACGGCCGCGGTCTGTCGTCGTACCCGCACCCGTGGCTAATGCCCGACTACTGGCAGTTTCCCACCGTGTCCATGGGTCTCGGCCCGATCCAGGCGATCTACCAGGCGCGGGTCATGAAGTACCAGCAGGATCGCGGCCTCCTCGACCACGGTGACCGTGAAGTCTGGTGTTTCATCGGTGACGGCGAATGCGATGAGCCGGAATCGCTGGGCGCGATCTCGTTGGCCGGACGCGAGCGCATGGGCAACCTGAATTTCGTGATCAACTGCAACCTGCAGCGACTGGACGGGCCGGTGCGCGGCAACGGCAAGATCATCCAGGAGCTGGAAGGGATTTTTCGCGGCGCCGGCTGGAATGTGATCAAGGTGATCTGGGGCCGCAAGTGGGATCACTTGCTGGAGAAGGATAAAACGGGCCTGCTGCAGAAGCGCATGGATGAAGTCTGCGACGGCGAGTTGCAAAATTATAAGTACAACGGCGGGGCGTACACCAGAGAGCATTTCTTCGGTAAGTACCCCGAACTGCTGGAATTAGTCGCCGACCTGTCGGACGACGACATCATGTACCTTAATCGCGGTGGCCACGACCCCTATAAGGTTTACGCCGCCTATGCCGCTGCGGTGTCAGAGCATGAACGACCGACCGTGATACTGGCGATGACGGTGAAGGGTTACGGCACGGGTGAGGCGGGTGAAGCGAACAACGAAACGCACTCGCTGAAGAAACTGGACATGGAGAGCGTGAAGGCTTTCCGCGACCGCTTTGACATACCCATCAGCGATAAGGAGTTGGACAGTGTGCCCTACTACCGGCCACCGCCGGATAGCCCAGAGATGCGCTACATGCTGGAGCGTCGGCAGACACTCGGCGGCCTGATTCCCGCGCGCCGTGCGCACATGGAATTGTTGGAGACGCCGCCGCTGACGGCCTTTGGCGCTCATCTCAAGAGCAGCGGCACGCGCGAGATTTCCACCACCATGGCTTTTGTGCGCATCCTCTCCAGCCTGGTAAAAGACGCGGACATCGGTCAGCGTGTGGTGCCCATCGTGCCGGACGAAGCGCGTACCTTTGGCATGGAGGGGATGTTCCGGCAGCTGGGCATTTATTCTTCGGTCGGTCAGCGCTACACGCCTGTTGATGCAGGCCAGATCATGTTTTACAAGGAGGACATCAAGGGCCAGATTCTGGAAGAGGGCATCAACGAGGCGGGGGCGTTCTCGGCCTGGCTGGCGGCGGCCACGTCCTACAGCACCAGTGCGTATCCCATGGTGCCCTTTTATATTTTCTACTCGATGTTTGGTTTCCAGCGCATCGGGGATCTGGCCTGGGCGGCGGGTGACAGCCAGGCGCGCGGTTTTCTCATTGGCGCCAC
>JANPDE010000327.1:0-3710 GCA_031431315.1 Haliea sp. | reverse complement strand
CAGGTGCACAGCAACCTTGACGATGGTATCGAGTGGTTCGGCGGTACCGTAAACCTGCGTTATGCAGTTCTGACCAGTAACGATGATGATGATATCGACTACGATGAAGGCTACATGGGAAACATACAGTACGCCCTTATTGAGAAGAATCAGGTCGCTGAGGCGCCCCAGGGTAGTAATGACCCACGGGGTATCGAGGCCAATTCCAGCGACGCTGAATTTGTCCCTGAGACAGAAGCCGTTATTGCTAACGTCACCATCATCGGCGGAAAAGTGAATAATAATTCAGCTGCTACCCAGGGCCAGCAGCCCGGTATGCGGCTGCGCGGGGCGGTCAAGACCGCCATCTACAACAGCTCCGTCAGCGACTTTGACACAGGCTGTGTGCGTATAGACGACGCTAACGTCAATGGTGATGATTCGCTCATCGAGCCATCATTCATTGCTCTGGAAAATGTTCTCGGCGATTGCGCGGACGGCTTTTATGACAAGCGTCCCGCCAATGTGTCAGAAAATGTCGCAGAGCTTATTCTTACGTTCAGCACCACACTGGCGATACGAGAAGGCGCGGCGCAGCTGCCTGCGTCGACTGTTATCAATGCCATGAACAACGGCTCCGGTTTTGTGTTTGACCAGACTGACTATGTGGGTGCCGTTGATCCCAACGGCGCTGCCTGGTGGCAGGGCTGGACATTGCCTGGCACTGTGACTGTGCCGAATGTAGACCCCGTACCACCGGGCGAACCGGTAGTACCTGCGAGCTTCGTGAGCTGCAACGCAGAAACCACCGTTTGCACCATCACTGGCCTAATCGATCAGGACTATACCCTGGTAGCGGGAGTTGAGTGGCGTCTGAGTGGCGAGGTGATCGTCGGTACGGGTAACGAGTCTGTTGCAAGTGATGCGGACGTAGCGGCAGTGCGCGCTGCGGGCTCCACACTGACCATTCGTCCCGGTGTGCAGGTTCGGGCCTTTGATACCGGTTCTCTGATCGTGACGCGCGGCTCCCAACTCAATGCGGTCGGCACCCCGACCAGCCCCATCACCTTCAGTAGTCTCAATGACGAAGACCTGAATGGCCAGGGCGAGTGGGGTGGCGTGATCCTGCAGGGTTTCGCACCGCACTATGGCAAGGGTGGAACCGGCGCGTGCTTTGGTAGCGGCACGGTATGTAACGTGAAGGGTGAAGGCGGCACCATCGTGGGTAACTACGGTGGCAACGATCCGGCTGACAACAGCGGTAGCCTGCTCTTTGTGCGCATCGCCGAGGGTGGAAAAATTGCCGGCCCAAACAATGAGATCAATGGCCTGACCCTGCAAGGTGTGGGTTACGGCACCACCATTGAGTACATTCAGGTGCACGGCAACCTCGACGACGGCATCGAGTGGTTCGGTGGCACCGTCAACGTGAAGCATGCGGTGCTCACCAACAACGATGACGATGATATCGACTTCGATGAGGGTTACAAGGGCAATATCCAGTTCGCAATCGTGCGCAAGGACCCGGAAAAAGCCTCTCCCACCGGCAGCAATGATCCGCGTGGTATCGAGGCTAACTCCAGCGATGCAGAGTATGCACCAGAGACTAAAGCGGTGCTGGCGAATATCCTGATTCTCGGCAGTGCGGTTAACAACTCTGCAACATCGACGGCTGGCCAACAACCCGGTATGCGCTTGCGTGGAGCGGTTAACGTGACAATCTACAACACCGCAGTCGATGGCTTCGATACCGGCTGTATCCGAATCGATGATGCCAATGTCAATGGCGATGACTCGTTGATCGTGCCTTCCTTCGTCTCTCTGGTAAACACGCTGGGCAATTGCCTGGAAGGCTTCTACGACAAGCGCGCGGCGGATTCCAGCCTTAACTCAGGTAACAACATCGTCCTGAACGTCGATGCGGCCTACGCCCTGACGAATGCAGCAGCGACCGTTACGGTCCCTGCCATCACAGCTGTGGAGAATGGCTCAGGATTCACCTTTGAGAACAACAACTATGTCGGTGCGGTAGCTCCGGGAACCACTGCCGGAAGCGCCTGGTGGGCTGGCTGGATCATCGAGGGTTCCCTCGACTAGGTTGGTTATTAATTCCCTGGTCCGGGGATGTTGCAAGCCGCGCCTCAACAGCGCGGCTTTTTTTTGGTCATAATTTATTAACGGCTTGTTAGTACAGCTGACACATCATCAGTGCATTGTTCCCCACAGGCACTCAGGGAGACATCACCATGCGAGCGACAGAGAATTTGACCAACACTTTTTCAAAACAACGCGTGCGCGTTGAGCTCAACAATCACATAGCGGATTTTCTGCACCAGGGTGGCAGAATCAAAGTGCTAAGCGGACTTACAGAACTCTCCGCCAATATCAGACTGCACGGATGGCCGGCCGCGGCCGAGACCGTCAGTCTACACGGTCCGGACACCGACTAATCGCAAAGGCACGGGCGCTGCGCACTGCGGGTGAGTGTTACTATGGAACTGGGCTAGCGGTGTTAGAGCCCTGACTCCATTCCTCACCGAAGGCAGTAGCACATGGGCAAAGCGGAGCAACGACATTGTTAGACGGCCGATTGATTTCCCTCGCCGCTGGTGTCGTGCAGGAGTTTGCACCCGAGGAGGTCGTTTACGCTGCGGCAGGCGCCGGTTTTAATGCGACCGGCATCTGGTGCGATCTGGCGTCATGGAATAGTCAACGCAGCGCCAGGGTCAGCAAGGCGCTGGCAGACACCGGATTGTGCGCCCTTGACCTGGAAGTCGTGTGGCTTAAGCCCGGTGAAGCGATTGATACACACGATGCGATGATAGAGATCGGTTTGGATCTCGACGTTCGCAATATCCTCTGTGTTTCCTCTGAGCCAGACATTGCCCGCACCAAGAAGCGCTTCGAACATCTTTGCATAAAAGCCGAGGGCGGCAACCTGCGCGTGGTACTGGAATTTCTGGCGTTTACCGAAATAAAGTCTCTACGCCAATCTCTGGAAGTCGTGCAGGACGTCGCCCATCCCGCCGGCGGTATACTGGTCGATGCACTGCACCTGCAGCGCACCGGCGGCAGTGTGCAGGACCTGCGCGCAGTGGATCCCGCCCTGATGCCTTATATCCAGTTATGCGATGCCGATGCGCAACCGCAGGACAGCAGTTTCGAGGGTCTGCTTGAAGATGCACTGTATCTGCGCCAACTGCCGGGTGACGGCGACCTACCCCTCAACGACCTACTGGCGCAGCTTGATCCGCAGTTGCCCCTGAGTCTGGAAGTTCGCTCCAGAAAACTGCTGCAAGAGTACCCCCATGATCCGCGAGCACGGGCGTCACTGGTCTTTGCGGCAACACAGCGATTTCTGCGCACCGTATCTCCCTGATCGCCCAGCCCTGGCGGGACGCAGGGTTCCGGTCCCCTGTAAAACCTGTAGTGGCACCGATGGCAACTGCGCTATTCGTCGATGGATCACGATTAGAGGTTCCGTTGCGGCGAGCGGCAGTGGGCATGCTCGACAATACCAGCCTGTCGATCGGGTGGTAGCTTCGCTGCAAAAAAAACTATTCCGCCGTGGTACTCCAAGCCCAGTCGTGCAGTTCACGCAAGGAATCCGCGCGCATGAACAACTCACGCTTCTCGGCCGTACTCAATGCGTGTAGCCCCTCCTCCATGACCTTGTACATGAGCCCCTGCGCGTAATGCTGCTGGCGTCGACTGAATAACTCATCGGGGGG
>JANPDE010000326.1:0-6286 GCA_031431315.1 Haliea sp. | reverse complement strand
GTGTCGGATGAAGACTTGCTGGAACTGGGTTATTCCGTGTCCGCAGGAGAACGGGTGTTATCGCTGGCGGCACTGGCAGCGAATAGCGGAATGGATGGTGTGGTGTGTTCCGCACTGGAGTCTGCGGCATTGCGCAAGGCTCAGGGGCGAGATTTTTGTCTGGTTACCCCGGGCATTCGACTCTCTGGTGACGAGGCTGGCGATCAACGCCGTGTGGTGACGCCGGCAGCTGCGGTGGCGCTGGGATCCGATTACCTGGTTATGGGCCGTTCGATCACGGCCGCCGCCGATCCACTGGCGGCCCTGCAGCGAGTCCATCAGGAGCTGCAGCCAACGCTGTAACATCAAATACAGCCGCGTAAACCCACAAGCACTGAATCGCTGCTAGACTTTTTTCCGGTACGGATGCCTGCACGGATGCAGTTAACCAATACGGAGATTACTTTATGACCAATTCACACCCGATTCAAACCCCTACCCGACATGCCGTGGCTGCTCGGGATATTCTCTCAATAAAACCACGAGTCGTGGTTGCGGCTACGATACTGATGCTGGCGCTCGGTGTAAGCATATTGACCGGCAGTCCCTACGCGCATGCGGAGGAGCAGAAGCCCGCGGCAGTACCCGCAGCAGTCGGCGCAGAAAAGCCCGTTGCAAAACCCGCTGCTAAGCACGTGAATATCAACACGGCCGATGCACAAACCCTGGCCGCCAATCTCAAGGGTATAGGTGAAGCCCGTGCACAGGAAATTGTGCGTTATCGGGAAGCCTACGGCCCCTTTGCTTCCGCTGATGAATTGACGGAAGTGAAGGGAATCGGAAAATCCACGCTGGATATGAACCGCGACGTAATAACACTGGAATAAGCCAAACGCATCCGTATTATTAGGGGGCAATTGCCCCCTTCTTCACAACAGTGATTCAGTATCGTGAAATGTATAGTCAGCGGAGCAACCGGTTTTATCGGTCACCAGCTTTGCCAGCATCTTGAGGCTCGCGGAGACACTGTCATTGCATTAAGCAAACACGGCAGGCCTCTGAGTAGCGGGCGGCCAACTCAGGCACTGGATCTGACGCAAAATGACCCTGATCCTGGTCTGCTGCAGGGGGCGGATGTATTTTTCCACCTTGCAGGTATCGCGCACCAGCGCGCGCGTGAATCTGAATACGACGAATTGAATTCAGAGGTAACGGTGCGCCTCGCCAGGTTAGCGTCGGCTGCCGGCATCCGATGTTTCATTTTTCTCAGTAGCATAAAAGCCATGGGCCCGCCACCTTCCGCGGCGGTGCGTGCAGAAGATGCCCGCACTTTGCCGGTCGATGCATACGGGCGGTCCAAGTGGCGAGCAGAATGCGCATTGCAGGAACAGTTTAACGCCAGTTCGATGTCAGTCGTAATCTTGCGCCCCACTCTGGTGTATGGGACCAATGTCAAAGGCAATTTACAGCTTCTGGCTAACGGTGTGCGGCTGGGACTGCCCAGACCTCCAGCGGGTGGCAGTCGCTCCATGATTGCCCTCTCGGATCTGGTGGAACTGCTGTGCCTGATAGCGCAGCAGCCACCGTCTCATGGCGTGCGTACCTGGATAGCCAGTGGCATCGAAAGCTATAGTACGCAAGCGGTTTACGATATGTTGCGCAAGGCCCGCGGAAAGGGCAGGGGAAGCAACTGGTGGCCGCACTGGGTCTGGCGGGTGGGTGCCCGCCTGCTGGATATAGCTTCCAACCAGCGTGGAGAATCCACCTATGAGAAGCTCTTTGGGACCGAACTTTACAGCAATGCCGCGGTGTTGGCGGACACGCAGTGGCGGCCCCAAACCAGGCTGGAAGATGTGATCGGACAGATTGCCAAGGTAGGGAGTCCGGCTGCGTGACCGCAGTGGCAGCCACCTTGGTATTGTCTGCACTACTCTGTGGGGTGTATCTGCGGTTTGCCAGAGCAAGACAGGTTCTGGACGTGCCCAGCGAGCGCAGTTCTCACTCACGACCCACGCCTCACGGTGGCGGCGTCGCATTTGTGCCTGCGTTTATCCTGGGCCTGTTGTTGACGGCACGCCTTTATGGCGCTTGGGAGGACGTTTTCGTCACGCTGGCTACCATCGCCCTGGCCTTAATGGTATTGGGCGTCATCGATGATCTTCGAGGCTTGTCAGTGCGATTGCGGCTGATGCTGTACAGTCTGGCCTGCCTGTGGATGGCCTTCACTGTGCTACCGGCAAATGACGCCGAAAATGCATTGCGTAGTGGGGTGTTGTTACTGCTAATGACACTCACCCTGCTGTGGGCTGTGAATCTGTTTAATTTTATGGATGGCATCGACGGCATTGCGGCGATACAAACGATACTGGCCTGTTGCTGTGCGGCGTTGTTGTCTATGCTAACGGGGCGCGGGGGGGACTATGCCCTGTTTTGCCTTCTGCTTGCGGCAGCGCACGGTGGATTTCTATTTTGGAACTATCCTCCCGCGCGACTGTTTATGGGAGATGCGGGTAGCGTACCCAGTGGATTTTTACTGGCGTCCCTGGCGCTGGTCGGAGCGGTGCAGGGGCATCTCAATCCGTTATGCTGGTTGATACTGTTAGGGGTTTTTGTTACTGACGCATCATGGACCCTGGTGTGGCGTATGGGCACTGGGCAGGCTTTTACGCAACCTCATCGGAACCACGCCTACCAACGATTGAGCCGTCATTGGGATTCACACCGTAGAGTGGACTTGCTGTTGTTAGCCATTACCGCGCTCTGGCTGTTCCCGCTGGCCTCGGCAGGGCAACTCTGGCCCAATAGTGCCCCATTTATGGTAATTTTGGCATACCTTCCGTTGCTCTACGGAATGGCGAAAATTCGCCGATTGGCGTAGACTTGCGACAGCTTGGGTACGCTAGAGTCACCACGATAAGTGCCCGCCATAACCTAGAGAGAACTGGAGGGGACTTGCCGAATCAGCCGGGCAACTTCATGTCACGTTCTGTTGCCGGTTTCATCGGAACCTTTCGGGATGTCCTCCAAAAAGTGGTGGAACTCCCGCGCAACATCAAGCAAGCGTGCCTGTTAATCCTCGATATGATCTATGTCACTGCCGCGATGTGGGCTGCGGTGGCGCTGCGCTATGGCGATTTTAATTTTCAGTTGGGTCCTGTGGAATTTGCCTGCGGTGCGGTGACGATACTCGGCAGTGCGGTGGTGTTCCTGCGCCTGGGCTTGTATCGTGCCGTCATCCGCTTCATGGGAACGCAGGCGATCTGGGCCATAATTACAGCCGCAGGGTATTCCACACTTATCCTTGGCGCTACTGTCTTTTTTGCCAGGGCTGACGTGCCGCGTTCCACACCTTTCATATACTGGGTAATACTACTGGGGGGTATCGGTGGTACACGCCTGGCCGTGCGGGCCTACTACCAGGCCAAGTTACGAGCACAGTCCGAGAATGTAATTATCTACGGCGCGGGGCAATCTGGCCGGCAATTGCTGCACGCGCTGCACCATGGAGAACAGTATCATCCCGTGGTGTTTGTCGACGATGACCGCTATCTGCAACGCTCGGTTATCAATGGCCTTCAGGTAGCGCGCCCGGAAGATATCGAGAAGTTGATCGTTCAACACAATATCACCCAGGTATTGCTGGCAATTCCCTCGGCATCACCGGAGCGACGTAAGGAAATCATTAATTCTCTGGTGGGTCTCCCGGTCTACGTGCGTACTGTGCCCACGATTAATGAACTGTTGGCCGGGGAAGCCAGCGTGAACCAGATTCGGGATATTGATCTGGACGATTTGCTAGGCAGGGACCCGGTTCCACCGCACCCTGAGTTGATTGAGAGCTGTATAACCGACAAGGTGGTAATGGTAACCGGTGCCGGTGGATCCATCGGTGCGGAATTGTGTCGCCAGATTATCCGCTCAGGCCCGCAAGAATTGATCCTGCTCGATAATTCCGAGTACGCCCTGTACAGTATTGAGCGAGAGCTGCGGCAGTCCATGATCGACCTGGACCTGCATGTAGAACTGGTAGCACTCCTGGGTTCAGTGCAGGACCAGAATCGCCTGGAGAGCATTTACCGTACTTTCGAAGTGCGTACGGTCTACCACGCAGCAGCCTATAAACATGTGCCGCTGGTGGAGTACAACATCGCTGAAGGTGTCGCTAATAATGTTTTTGGTACATGGTATGCTGCGGCAGCGGCACGCAGGGCAGGTGTAGAAACCTTTGTGCTGGTATCGACAGACAAAGCGGTGCGCCCCACCAATGTCATGGGGGCCTCCAAGCGCCTGGCCGAAATGATTTTGCAGGGGTTGGCCCAGCAAGACACTACCACTCGATTTTGTATGGTGCGATTCGGTAACGTGCTTGGTTCATCCGGATCAGTGGTACCGCTGTTTCGCCAGCAAATCAGGGATGGTGGTCCTGTGACCGTGACACACCCGGACGTGTCCCGTTACTTCATGAGTATTCCGGAGGCGGCACAATTGGTACTGCAGGCGGGGGCCATGGGTACCGGCGGCGATGTGTTCGTGCTGGACATGGGTGAGCCGGTGCGAATTGTGGATCTGGCGAAGCGGATGATCAGACTCAGTGGCTACGAAATGAGCCACGATACCCATGTGGGCGAGCACATTGACATCGAGTACATTGGATTGCGCCCTGGTGAAAAACTGCACGAGGAATTGCTGCTCGGAACCAATGTGACCGGCACCGGGCATCCCATGATCATGCGCGCAGAAGAGGAATCCTTACCATTTGGCCAGATCCAGCGCTTGCTCGCGAAACTGAGGCGTCATTGCGACACGATGGATTGCGACGGTATCAGCGCAGTGTTGAGTTCCGCTGTGAGTGGATTTGGCGATCATCAGGTTCGTTACGACCACCTGTGGAAACGACAGGGCAAATTGATTGCCATAGACTCAACGGCAGTTTCCAACGTCAAGGAATTATTTCCGGACAATTCCTGATAGTTCAAGCGCTGATTTTTTTACTCTCTCTTGTTACGCCCCCGTTGCTCTATTCACCCATGGTGCTCATCGACATCGATCTGCCCCGTCAAACGTCTCCTTATGTGGGACCAGGACATACCGGCAGCAAGAATGAACGACAACACCAGCAGGATAATCCAGGTCAGGGTGTTGGTTGAATCCACGCTGAGCACTCCGACATCGATCAACCACCAGATCACGCAACCAAAGAGCGCTCCTCCAAGAACGATGCCCAGTACTCCCATCGATTCCATGGTTGCTCGCAGAAAGACGATCCAGGCAATAAGCAGCGCTACCCCGGCCAAGGCCATAACCGGTCCGAACGCTTCCGTTCTTACCCAGTTAAAGTAAGAATATTCTGAAGGGTTGTAGGTTCCGAACACCAGCGCGGCAGCGAATAACCAGCGTGCCAGAAAGCCACCTGTCGTAAATTCATTAGCCATGGGTAAAACTCTCCAGTGGGTTTGGAGAATATCATAAGCGCTAAGTCGGTCTTTAGGCTACCCTCTTGCTGAACCGTTTCGGATTGCGGCCATTTTCGCGCATCCACTTTCTGACACTGGCCAGGGATTTGAGCTTGCCCTTCCTGGTCGCACGGTCCACATTTTCGTTGACGAATCTGCTAATCGCCGCCGTAATCTGTCGGGCGATAACATTAGTCTCGTTGGAGGTGGCGATAATCATCAGGTGTGGATTGAGCGGATCCAGCGGTAATTCCTCCTGTTTCCGTTGCAACCTGATATGGCGCACTGTGGTCCGCAGTTCCGCCGCTTTTGTTACGCCCTCCTTGCGTTTGCGCTGCGCGAGCAGATATTCGTATTCCTCTTTGTGTCGCTGTGCCGATACCAGGAAGTCATCTTCATGGATGATGCTCAGGAACGGTATGTCATATTCGAGTATGAGATCCAGCGCCTTGAGATGGCGTCGCTGGTACTCGTCGGGATTGTGCATGGCCGCGTTGATCTCCTTGCACAATCCGTAAAAGGATGCTCGCTTGAGTAGTCGGTTGCCAACCAGGCGCAGCACGTAAGGGCTGTTGATATTCAATAGTCTTTGCTGCACGGATTTGTTGTTCAGTAGTGAGCGCAGCAGGAAATTCAGACCTCCAACCACGGGTTCAGCGACTCGTGAATCGAGAAAGTAATTCAACCCGGGCAGACTGTCTTTTTTGCTGACTGTAGATTGCTCAGTTGTCGCCAAGCCGTCATTCAGTTGATGATAGACCCGCGCAAAACCTGAGTAGTCCAGGTGGGTTTTCTGTTGATAGTGGGAGATGACGGCCCTGATATTTTCCCTGGTATGCAGGCCGTCGGTGGGG
>JANPDE010000325.1:0-7554 GCA_031431315.1 Haliea sp. | reverse complement strand
CCACAGTGGGAGGGCGGCCTTGAGCTTCTTGGAGCACATCTGATCCGACGCGAACCAGATGCGTTTGAGGGCGGTGAGCAGTGCCGCCGAGGCCTAGGTGGTGGGTCGTCCCGCCCGTCTTGGGGTGCGCGGGCGTCCGGTCTGCCTCAGGAGTTTGATGGCGTATTTTCGGTGGTAGTCGCAGACGGCGCAGAACTCATCGAGGATGATGGCCTTGGACTTGCGCGGTGCCCGCCGGTAGCGAGACCGGGACCGAATGGCCTTGAGGTAGGCCTGGCGTTCATTTTTGCCCATATCACAGTCCCCTTTCGGTAACCTGAGATATGAGTCAACGACCTTGTTGTCGTCCTGTCTTGGGTAACATTATTTATGAGTCAATTCGCACCTGACATCTGAGCTTGGAAAATGAACCGCGTCGTACTATGGTGACCGCAGCATTCAAGGTGATGTGTTATGTCTCGTTACTTGTATTCTGCGCCGCTTTGGGCGTGGCTTTGTATTTTCAGCGCCATGTTGAATGCCGCCGCAAGGCCTAATTTGTTATTGATCACTGTTGATGACATGAGCGCCGATTCTGTTGGCGCATTTGGCTCAGTTGTGCCGGAAATCACGCCTAAGATTGATCAATTTGCTATGGAAGGCATCAGATTCAACTATGCACATGTTCAGGTCGCTAACTGCATGCCATCACGGAATGTGATGTGGTCAGGGCGCTACCCTCAGAGCAACAAAGTGGAAGGCTTCTATCAGGTGCGTGATCCAGGCTATCCCACACTCGTTGATCTGGCAAAAAAAGCTGGATATTTCACAGCTATTCGCCACAAGCTCAAAGACTCCACGCCTTATTCCCCCTATGAGTGGGACATGGTGCTGGACAATACTCCCCCAGGCGTCAAACTGAACAAGAAAGATCCAAAATCTTTCGGTCTTTCCACTGTTCAGGGCATAAACAGTGCAAAAGCAGCCGGTAAACCATTTTATCTGTTGATCAATATTGCGGACGCACATCTGCCTTTTTTTGGTCTGAACCGCGAAGGCGAGGAAGTGATAGACCGGTTCCAGCCTTCGCGTATATACGATGCCAGGGAAGTCTCAGTTCCAGGTTTTTTGATCGATGATCCGGTTATTCGGCAAGAGCTGGCTCACTATTACTCTTCTGTGCGTCGCGCAGATGATGCAGTGGGAGAGATTTTACAGGCGCTGAAGAATTCGGGTGAAGCTGACAACACGCTTGTCATGTTTATTTCAGATCATGGAATGCCTTTTCCATTTGCAAAAACACAACTCTACCATCAGAGCACCCGCATTCCACTGATTTTTCGTTGGCCAACTTTCACGAAATCAGGTTCTGTTGATAGCGAGCATATGGTATCCGCTGTTGATATTTTGCCTACATTGGCGGAAGTTATCGGAGCAGAGATACCAAGTGGTGTAGAGGGGCGCTCGTTCTTGCCATTGCTCAAAGGTGAATCGCAGGATGATCGAGGCGAAGTGTTTAAGGCGTACAACGAGAACTCATCCGGAGACCGCAATCCGATGCGAGCGTTGGAGAGTCGGCGATTTCTATACATATTTAATCCATGGGCAAACGGCATTCGGACTCTATTTTCAGCCACAAATGAAACCAAAACCCATATGCGGATGGAAGAGCTCGCCAAAAACAATGTGCAACTTGCCAGTAGGCTCGATTTACTCGATCACCGCGTTTTAGAAGAATTCTACGATGTTCAGAAGGATCCCGATTGTTTGGTTAATTTAATTGCCGACCCCACATATCAGCATGACATTGAGCAGTTCAGGGCTACGCTGGAAAAGTGGTTGCGCGAAATGCAGGATCCGATGCTGACAGCCTTCCTCGGCCGACATGATCCGAAGGTGTTAGCGGCTTATATGCAGGAACAGCAGATTGCGACCAAAAAGCGCTTGGATTGGGTCCGTGCGATCAAAGAACAGATGCAAAAGTCAGCCGCTTCCTCTAAAGCGGAGAAGTAGGGTCGCATGTTGACGCCCAGTTCCAAACCTGGAGATGCAATTTTTCATGGCAGTTTCATACCAAGCATCGAGGGAATGCGGTCCCTGGCTGTGTTGGTCGTTCTGCTGTTTCATCTTGACACTCCGGGTTTTGATGGGGGTTTTCTTGGTGTAGACCTCTTTTTTGTAATTTCCGGCTTTATCATCAGCAGGAATATTCTGTCAGATGTTCAGGGGGGTGCTTTCTCGCTTAGAGAATTTTACATTCGTCGTTTTCGTCGTCTCTTCCCCGCCCTGCTGGCCACCGTATTGTTAACTCTTGTCGTTGCCGCTGTGATTCTGCCACCGGTCGAGTTGGTGATTACGGCAAAATCTGCAATTTATGCATTGTTCTCGCTGGCAAACATTTACTTCTGGATGGGGTCTGGCTATTTCGACGCTGCGGCTATTACCAAGCCACTGTTACATACCTGGTCACTCAGTGTGGAGGAGCAGTTCTACCTGTTTTGGCCAGCTTTGATACTATGGTTGGCAAATACCCAGCGACGCATGATGGTTGCTGTTGTGCTGATGTTGTTGTCACTGGGGTCGGCGTTGCTATGGCGAGATAGCCAACCTAACGCCGTCTTTTACCTGCTCCCTTTCCGATTGCATCAACTAATGGCAGGCGCCCTGATTGCTATTCTCTCACTGCGCCTTGTGGGCAATTGGGGTACCGTCAGCATTCTACTAGCATCCGCTGGATTTTTGAATTTGTCGATCGTGTTGAACAGCGAACACTCGCCGGCAGTGGGGGCGGTAGCAGTGACTGGCTTGGGTGCGCTTATGTTGTTGGGAAGAGAAACAACGCTCGCCAGGATACTCTACGGTAACAAGCCAATGCAGTGGATCGGCCAGCGCTCCTATGCGATCTACCTGGTTCATTGGCCGATAATCGTGTTACTCAAGTTTTATACCAATTTTCAGATGAATAGCGGTATGAGAGTAGTGCTCTTTGCCTTCTCCATCATTGCCGCTATGGCGCTGCACAAATTTATCGAGAAGCCTTTTCGCAAAAGAGGCGAAGATATAACTTCAGCGCAGCGACTGGCAATTCCTGTGATGGTATCTGCGCTATCGGTGACTGTGGTTTTTGCCGCCGTCATCTGGAATCTTGATGGATTCCCATCGCGAATTGATCCGCGAATACAACGAATCGTGGACAGCGTGGTTGCAGAGAATGACGAGCGTCAGCGCGCCATCCGCTTTGGGAAGTGTAACCTTCATGAAGTTCACAAATTTACTTCTTACAACGCCGACGAGTGTGCTTCGCTGGACCCCGCCCGCAAAAATGTACTCATCCTGGGCGACAGCATGGCCGCGGATACCTACATGATGCTGTCCCAAACCTATCCTGAGATCCAATTTTCACAAGCTACGGCCGGTGCGTGTACCGCTATTCTTCGAATTTCGGAGATTGGTGGTAAATATCCTACCTGTGAAGCACTAAATGAGTACAGGTTCGCCAAGTTGATCGAGAAAGACATGGACCTTATTGTGCTCGCATCAATTTGGACTGAAGACAGAATACAGCCCCTAAAGGATACCGTGGCCTACCTACATTCACGAGGGAAAAAGGTACTTATCATTGGGCCTCGGGCGCACTTTCAGGGTGCAATTCCCCTGCTGATTTCCAAGGAGGGTTCTCTTGATGAGATAAATGAAAAAATGGATGAACTTGTGATTCAGGATACATATCTTTTGAAGCATATGCGAGCCGCCATCCCGGATGTGCAGATTTTAGACATCGGCGCCATACAATGCTCGCCACGTTGTGATGTCGTCGAGGATGGTCGACTGCTTTATGTTGATGAGCGGCATTTCACCAAATTGGGTGCAAAACGGATGGGTGAACGAACGAGGACGTCCTATGATCTCCTGGGATTGTTAAACATCGAGCCTGCTGAGCAGCCCTGAAAAGACGTTCGTCCAGATACTAAACGGGGACTTCCACGTTCGATGGTCGATACCGGATGGGGTGGAGTGAGTCTTCTACTGCAGTGATCCTTCAGGGGCGACCCACAACCCTGTCTACAGGCATACCCCACACGCCGAACTGCCGCGATTGTGCAATCTTTTCCAAAGTCTGGTATTCAAAAGGAGCGTCTGGCAGTGCGACGGCCCACCCATTTTCCAGCAGATACGCGCTGAGATCGTCGCCTTCATCAAAGTGGGACGCATTTACCCGGCACCAACCCACGATGCTGCCGTCCTGCAGTTCGTCAAGTATTTCACAGCGGACGAAGCCATCAATTTTGAAGTCCAGTGCCACCGCTGCGCGCGATCCACAAACGGTAGGAAGTTGATTGCTCCTGCACGTACGGCCGGTGCGGGGAATATGAATGCCATACAGGTGAATAGTCTTGCCTTTTATACGCAGGGAGCCATCCTCGTTGATAATTGCGGAGCTGGATATTTCATAGGCGTAAAGGGGCGCGGTCGCAAGTGCGATACACCCAAGGACAATACCGGCCAGAATCCTAATTGGATGCTTTGCTTGCATTCCATGAGTGTATGAACATTTTCATCCTGCGACAAGGCACGTAATCTGAAAGTACCATAGCAAGAACCTTTCCGTTTCCGAAGATAGTCTTTTTGGGGACAAGCCCCGTTGGTGGCCAATTCTATTCAATGTCGTATAATTGGTTGACGATGAACGCAGTCGCTATCGCAACATGGCAGTCCAACCGATTGCTGGATTCCGGATAGCCAGGAAGGAGACCGTTGATGACATTGCGAGAAGAAATTCAGAAGGCCACCACCAGAACCGACCGACAGTCCATCGTCCGGGCCGTAGCTGCCGCCAAACGCGGTGATTCTGTCGGGCGATTGCAGCTCACAGGAGTGATGGCGTGGGTGGCCTATGCCTGTCCGGACGCCACCAACGCGGTCTACAATAATATTGCGTCGGCCTGGCTCGGCCGTGGCCCGACGCCTGAAATACCCGTAGGGCTTGCCGAGGCCCCTCTGGAAGACAGTTTCTGGAAAGCATTCTGGGCCGTCGTTGAGGGTCCCGAAGAAGGCTACGATGCCCTTACCATCACCGTTGCGGTTGCCTCCCTGGGGGGGGCGCTTCACCCCGACTTTGAACAAATTGCCGAGAATCATGCGCGCAACCACCCCGGGGCGGCGGTGGCGCTTACCAAGCCCATCCCCGGCCATACTGACTTCGATACCTTGTCGCGTTGTCCCGAGAAGAGCCTCGGTTTAACCCTGTACAAAATGATAGTGGAAAATGGCTATGATCCAGAGGTGCTTGACCGGGAATCCATCAAGCTGAGTTCGATGCCGCACTCCCTGCATTACCTGAACGCCCGCATATTGCAGATGCACGATGTATGGCACCTGGTAGCGGGATACACCACGAACTCCTCGAATGAAATCGCTATTTCCGGATTCCAGTTGGCACAGTTTGGCCACAACTATTCCGCCATGTTTCTGGCGGCCGGCATGGCGATGAGTACCACCAAGGAGCCCAGGGGTTTTACCATCTTGATGCAGATTATCACCGAGGCCTGGCAGCACGGATGCGAGACTCCGGTCATGATGGATATTGAATGGGAGAGCGAGTGGAATAATTCACTCGAAGCGATAAGAAACAAATACAAAATACCCACATACCGGAGCGTGTTCCCCGCCGATCTGCTGGAGTCAATTGAGAACCCCTCGCTCTGGAAGCGATTGACTATGGGGTATCAGTTGCTCCGGTACAACGTCCAGTTACGCTGGGGCAGACTCCGACCGGCGCTACAATAAGCAGGCAGCGGCAGGCTAGAGTAGCCAGTTCAGTTGAAACGTTCCCCTGCCTTGCGCCGATCCAATACCCACAGCAGGCGAGCGCATTGATGAGTTGGACCCGGATGCGACACGCTATCGCCATATGGTTGATTCGGCAACACTGCAGCTGATGGAGCGCAGTGACAGCTACGCAAAGTTGTCTTTTGTGCCAAGGATAAAAGCGCTGGAAAAGTATCGCGACCTAATGCATGGCGTCGTACTGCTCAACCTGAACACACAACAGATTGAAGAAATTGAAATTCGCAATACCGGGAAACTGTCGCCCGCTTTCTCGGTTACGGTAGACACTTACCAATTAACACTCAAATTCCAACAGGAGCAGGGCGAGAATCTACTGAAGAAACTGGAATCCCATGCTGTGGGCAAGGCGGGATTTTTGAAGAGCTTTAATGCCCTCGTGGTTGTCGGATTTAGTGACTACACGCGAGCAGCGCCCTGACCCCCTCGCACCAATCGCCCGGGGAGTTCACCGGTATGCTTGCCGGCAATAAACGTGGTCACACCTGATTTGAGTGTATATCGATATCCGTCCACCTGTTGTACCAGGCGCTTCCCACCGGCCGGTAAATCGTAGATGGCTTCTGGTCGGTGTAGTTGCAGGGCATCAAAGTCGATGACATTGACATCGGCCATATAACCCTCAGCCAGCAAGCCACGATCGTCCATGCCATAGGCGCGCGCGGTATCGTAGCTCAGTTTGCGTACCATTAGCTCCAGTGGCAGGCGCTTACCTTTCACGCGATCCCTGACCCAGTGCGTCAGTACGAAAGTGGGCATCCCGGCATCGGCAATGAGGCCGCAGTGGGCTCCGCCGTCTGACAATCCGAACAATGCGTCCGGGTCGGTCAATACGGACTCGAAAAAACTGAAATCATAGTTTTCGTAGGCATTGAGCGGCTGATAAAACAACTCTTTACCGCCGTCGGCAATCAACAAATCGTACATCACCTCAAAGCAGTCTTTGCCCTGCGCTGCGGCGATGCCGCCGATGCTCTGTTCCCGGGAGGGCTCGTAGTCCGGTTTCTTGCCCAGCGGGAACACATACCACAGGAGTTCCTCCCAGGTGCCACCAAAGGGCGTATGAGACAACATACTTTGCTCTCCCAGGATTTTTTCCCGAACGTCCGGGCGCTGCATTTGCCCAAGTTTATGCTCGAAGGGTAGGTCGGCAACTTCGCTTATATAGGTCGGATGAGCCAGGAAGACATGCACAGTGGATTGCAGGCCGTGCAGGATCCCAGTGGGACGGCCGGCGACCTGGGGTATGACCTTCACACCCTCTTTTGCGGCGCTGCGGGCGAGGGCCATGAAGTTATCACCGGTAAATGCGTCGAATGATGTCCACACTACCGTGACGGGTCTACCGCTTTCCTTGCCGACATCGATCACCCATTTCCACTCATCCTGTTCACCCAGATGATCTGACACCAGTTCGAATACACCGTGGTCCAGACCCTTCATGGCGTAACCCAGTGCGCGCATCTCCTCGGCCGGCGCATGGGTGCCAGGCACCAATACGCCATTGATGTCTTTGTGCAAAAATGTGCGTGAAGTGGAAAACCCTACGGCTCCGGCCTCCAGTCCTTCGCGAACAATTTTGGCCATGGCCTTGATATCCGCGTCAGTCGGTAGCTCATCGGTATTGCAACGTTCGCCCATCACGTAGCTCCGCACAGCCCCATGGGGTACCTGGGCCGCTACGTCGATGGTGCGCGGCATCGTATCCAGGGCATCCAGGTATTCCGG
>JANPDE010000324.1:0-14582 GCA_031431315.1 Haliea sp. | reverse complement strand
CTCGGCGGCGGCCTGGCCGTTGACTACGAAGGCGCACGCACCAACAGCACGCACAGCATGAACTACCAACTGCACGAGTACTGTTCGAATATCGTGGAGAGTATTTGTGAAACGCTGGATCCAATGGAGATCAAGCATCCGGTCATTATCTCGGAGTCAGGCCGCAGCACAGTGGCGTATTCGTCAATGCTGCTGTTTAATATTCTTGATGTGCGCGACAGCAACCCGGGGCCTATCCCTCACCACTTACCTGAGGACTGCAGCGAAAACCTGGTAAGTCTGAAATCAGTTCTCGACATCGTCTCTGAGCGCAATTTCCAGGAGTGCTATAACGATGCCCTGTTCTATCGGGATGAATTGCGCGAAGAATTCCACCATGGTCAGGCGAGCCTCAGGGAACGCGCGCTGGGCGAAAATATCTATCTGGCCGTGTTACAGCGTATCGCGGCGATACTACCGCGCTTGAGCAGGGTGCCACCTGAGCTGGAAAACCTGCCCGAGTTATTATCCGATATTTACTATGGCAACTTCAGCCTGTTTCAATCGCTGCCTGATATGTGGGCGATAGACCAGGTGTTCCCGATCATGCCGATTCATCGCCTCACCGAAGAGCCGACCCGCTCAGCCGTGTTGGCCGATTTGACCTGTGACTGTGATGGCAAGATCGACAGCTTTTCCACACCGGAAGGGATCAGTCGCACGCTCAACCTGCACGCATTGAAACCGGATGAAGATTACTACCTGGGCGTTTTTTTGGTGGGCGCCTACCAGGAAACGCGGGGGGATCTGCACAACCTGTTCGGGGATACCAATGTGGTGAACGTCGCGGTCAATCCTGACGGCAGTTTCGAGTTCGTCCGTGAATTCCATGGTGACAGTATTTTCGACGTACTCAGTTACGTTGAGTACGAGCCCAAGCAGATGCAGGAGCAGTTTCGCCTGATCGCCGAAGAGGCCGTGCGCAGCGGCAAGATCAGCATCGCCCAGCGCCAGGTGATTTTGCAGGCCTTTAAGGCGAGCCTGCACGGTTACACCTATTTTGAGCATGAATAGACCGGGTCGCGCAGACCGGGTCGCGCAGACCAGGTCGCGCAGACCGGGTCACGATTAGACAAGATATTGAGCAGGAGTTAAGCCATGTCCAGGGTGATGATTATCGGCGCAGGCGGTGTTGGTGGCGTTGTCGCACATAAGTGCGCGCAGTTAAGCGATGTATTTACCGACATCGTGCTGGCCAGTCGCACCGAGTCCAAGTGCAAGGCCATTGCCGCCCAGTTGAGCCGGCCCATCCGCACCGCGCAGGTGGATGCCGACAACGTGCCCGAACTGGTCAGCCTGCTGCAGCGAGAGCGACCTGAGTTGGTGATCAATGTGGCACTGCCGTACCAGGACCTGACCATTATGGATGCCTGCCTGGAAACCGGAGTGCATTACCTCGACACCGCCAACTACGAGCCGCCGGATACCGCCAAGTTCGAGTACCACTGGCAGTGGGCGTACCAGCAGCGTTTTCTCGATGCGGGATTGACCGCCGTGCTGGGCAGCGGCTTTGATCCGGGCGCCACCAATATCTTTACCGCTTACCTCGCCAAACACTATTTCGATGAAATCCATGAACTGGATATCATCGATGTCAACGGCGGCGATCACGGCTACCCGTTTGCCACCAATTTCAATCCCGAGATCAATATACGCGAGGTCAGCGCCGCGTGTCGTCATTGGGAAAACGGTGCGTTCGTCACTACTCCCGCCATGTCAAAGAAAGCGCGCTACACCTGTCCGGAGGGTGTCGGTACATTTAATATCTACCGCATGTACCACGAGGAACTGGAGTCACTCAGCAAGCATTTTCCCACTCTGAAGCGCGCCCAGTTCTGGATGAGCTTTTCCGAGAATTACCTGAAGCACCTGGAGGTACTGGAAAACGTGGGCATGACCGGGATCGAGCCCGTGCAATTCCAGGGTCAGTCGATCGTGCCCATCCAGTTCCTGGCGCACCTGTTGCCCGACCCTTCTACCCTGGGGCCACGCACCAAAGGCCGTACCTGTATCGGCTGTGTTGTGCGCGGCACCAAGGACGGCGTGGAAAAGGTCATGTTCATCTATAATATCTGCGATCACGAGAGCTGTTACAGGGAAGTGCAGTCGCAGGCCATTTCCTACACCACCGGCGTGCCGGCTGTCATCGGCGCCAAGATGATTCTCGAGGGCAAGTGGCGGCAACCTGGCGTATGGAATGTGGAACAGTTAGACCCCGATCCGTTCATGGAAGACATGAACCGTTACGGGCTGCCCTGGAAAGTGGTTGAGCTGGATCCTGATTTTAAATTGGGTGTCATACACAGCTAATAGCTTCCAATATCGTCGGGGCGCCCACGCATGCAATTCACGGACTTTCGGAAACTGGATCTGGCGCGCCTGCCCACGCCTTGTTTTGTCGTTGACCAGGTCGCGATAGAGCGCAATTTGCACATTCTCGCTGAGCTGGCGACGGCGAGCGGTGCAACAGTGTTGTCCGCACTCAAGGCCTTTTCCATGTGGCGGCTGGCGCCCCTGGTATCCAGCTACCTGAGTGGCACCTGCGCCAGTGGCTTGCACGAAGCCCGCCTGGGCCGCGAGTGCTACGGCGGCGAGGTGCACGTGTTCAGCGCCGCATACACCGAGGGTGATCTGCAAGACATTCTCGAGATTGCCGACCATGTGGTATTTAACAGTTGCGCGCAGTGGCAACGCTTTCGTCCGCTCGCGCTGACGGCAAAGGCCGCTAGACCGGGATTGAAATTCGGCCTGCGCATCAATCCCGAGCACTCCGAAGGGACCGTACCCATCTACGACCCCTGCGCTCCCGGCTCACGTCTGGGGATTCCGCTATCACAGCTGGATGAGAACGACCTCGAACACATCAGCGGTCTGCATTTTCACACCCTGTGCGAGCAGGATTTTCCGCCGCTGCAACGCACACTGGCAGCCGTCGAGGAAAAGTTCGGGCATCTGCTGGGGCGCATGCAATGGATCAACTTCGGCGGTGGCCATCACATTACGCGTCCGGGCTATCAGATCGATGAACTGGCGGCCTGTATCCGCGCTTTTTCCAGTCGGTACGGCGTCCAGGTGTATCTGGAACCGGGCGAAGCAGTTGCGATTGGCACCGGGGTGCTCGTCACCGAAGTGCTGGACCTGGGCTGGAACCAACTCGGCCAGGCCATTCTCGACTGCTCGGCCACCTGCCACATGCCGGACGTGCTGGAAATGCCATACCGCCCGGATATTCTGGACGCCGCAGAGCCCGGCATACTCGAGCATACCTACCGTCTGGGCGGCCTCACCTGCCTCGCGGGTGATGTGATGGGCGACTACAGTTTTGCCGCGCCGCTGCAGGTAGGGCAACGCCTGGTCTTCAGTGATATGGCGCATTACACCATGGTCAAAACCTCGACGTTCAATGGCACCAAACTACCCGCCATTGCACTGTGGAATTCAGTGACCGACGAACTTGAGATTGTGCGCGAATTTGGCTATGAGGATTTTAAGGGGCGTTTGTCGTAGGTGTAATAACTCATACGGGATATGACCAAACGTGTTGGAATCATGTCTCGTTCTACCGAGCGCTTTTCCCGTAAGCAGACCCTTTAAGATAGTCACATTGGGTGAATCGGAAGACTCTAAACACCTCATTGAGAACATTCCCTTTTCTTCAATAGCCACTATCCTACCGCCTCGTCACTTCCCCATGACCGAGTAGTGATCCAGTCCGGGTAGGCCTATTTTAGCTGCATCGCCAAAATGTCTCTGGAGTCCGAGTGGGTCAATTTTAAATGCAAATACCTCGGGCAATTACGGATCAAGTCTATAGACAATTCAACTTTTAGGGTCTACGATTTATCGGGTTAGTGGGCATTTTTTGAGTACCCTGCCGAAATAAAGGATAGAAGGAGACAAAACGTTATGTTCCTACCTCTATCAAAAGCCCTGATTATTCTCACCGCATTTAGCCTCGCAACCGGCTGCAAACTTGCCCTGATGGTTCCTGCTGGTGGTGAGGTGACTTCAGCCTCCACTACGCGGGATTGCAATGGCGGCAGCGGCGGCAAATTTTGCACATATGATATTGCATCAGAATCCTTACCATTTAGTGAATCTTTCACGGCGATCGCAAAACCGGGCTATCTATTTGTCAAATGGCAGAAGGGTGGTGGCTTCCAGTGTCCTGGCTCCACCGACCCGGTATGCACAGTGAGTCTTGCGAACAATGTTTTGAGCGCCGGCATTCTTGCCGGATATGACACAGGCTACCTTATGCCTGTGTTTAAAGATGTGGGATTTGATACCGATGACGATGGCATTTATGATCGTCAGGATGACGACGACGACAACGATGGCATTCTGGATGGCAACGATCCGTGTCCGTTATCAGTAAGCTGTGGTGAAGTGAGCATTGAACAACTGATAGTGAATGAATGTACGACGACTGGCGAGGTTGTTCTTCAATCCTTTACTGCGACGCAGACAGGTGACTTAAGCGCCATTAGCTTTGCAGTGGAGTCTTCATTCCTCGACCAACTGGTTACTACCGTATATGAAGGCAGCGATGCTACGGGCACCCCGCTGTACTCTGAGTTTGGCATAATGGACTCTGGCCCGCCGACGGCCCTTCGCAACATCAATATTTACAGCCCAATTCCGGTTACGGCTGGCCAAGTCTATACCATCGCACTTTTCGCCGGCACTGGGATGTCGTGGTCGGTCTGCGGGTCATCACTCAATCAGTATCCTGCTGGACAAGCCTCCGGAGGCAGCCTGGATGAAAACTGGGATATTGGATTTAGTTTGCTTATAGAGTACTAATCCAGATCGAATAGAGTAAAAGGGCAGATTCCCCAAGTGATATTCCGAGGTGATCGACTTTAGCTCGGCACTCGAGTTGCATTTTATTGCCCAAAAGCTAGTGCTCACTTAAGACCGCTAACCTGCCGAAAGGGGAAGTAGCCAGGCTGTCCAAGCACCGCTGCAGATTGCCGAGATAGCATCCCAGTTCATCACTTGCGCTCCCGGAGCTAATCCGGGTGTGAGGTGGGCAGTGGCGACGTTCGTGCCCGCGCCTTGATCAGGGCTCCATCTGCCGGAACAATAAAACCAGCGCCAACAGCAGAGTCCGTGGCCGTATCGATAGCATCGATATACGCCTGTTTGTCCGGATAGAGAATGGACAACTGGGCGTCATCAAAAAGTGTAGTCGTCCCGTACAATGCACAAAAGCCATTCTCAGGCTGGCCTAAGCCCGACAGCGCAGCAACCGGAGCATCGACGTAGGGTGTGCGAATGCCACCCTTGACGTTGCCCAGACTGTCAAGTTCATACGCCGTACCTTCCCCGTTCAGCGCCAGCAAGGGCGCGGAAGCCGCCGCTTCACCTGTCGCAATCCAGCGGCTCATCGAGGCGATGGCGGCCTTGGCCACCCAGTGCCCCGGCCCATCGTTCACCGGTATCGAACACGATATAAAAGGCGGCTGCACGTCCACGATGGACGTAACATCGGCGACGCTGGGGTCAGTGCCTTTATCCAGAGACCCTTTGGGCTGACTGGTGTACACATCCGCGTGGGAAGCGCCGGCCACTTCCCACTGTCGAACCATTGCGGAATCAGGCTGGCGCTGGGTCACGGCGTTCAGCTGGATGATGTCTGTTTCCGATTGAAGGATCAGGACAGGTTCGGCCAAATCATCCCTTACAAATACGGTATCCGATGTCGGAATTTCTGCTTGGGGAACCTGTGACAAAGGGGCGGACCCGACGTAGCGGCTGTGAATCACAAAACCGTCAAACAAATCGATGGTAGGGTGGACGGCATTGACATAGGTAAGCAGTCGGGACGCTGACTGGGATTGGCCCACGGCAATCATGCGCTGCACTTCTAGCCCTTCCAGCGGGTCCAGCCCGACCGGGTTACGCACCGCCTGCGCTGCCTGGGAAAAAATATCATAAGAAAAACTGTCTCCGGGGTGATGCAGGCTGCCATAGCGTTCTGTGTCGACGCCTTTTAGCGGAATAGCAATAGGGCCGCCGCCCTCTATACCGGCAAACTGGGCCGACACACCTACCCAGACGTATCCTTCACGTGTCAGCTCCGTGTGCATCTGATTCCAATCGGGGGAGGAATCGAGACCGCCTGACACATTGAACCACTCCACCACGACAGTGCCGTTGAAGTCAGCGTCATCGATCGGTCTGTCCACGACAATACGCGATTTATAAGGGGCGGAATCCGCTCCCTCAATGGGCCAGACACCGTCAGAGCCAAGCGCTTCGGTAGCGATATAGGATTTGGCAGTGCCAGAAATAAAGTATTCAGTCTCGCGATAGCCGACTTCTTCTTCATCATAGAGCAAGGGTCGGCCATAAAACGCTGTACCGGGCGTATAGCCGCCGATGTCGCGCAGATCAATCACCAAACCACCGAAAGTAAGAAAGCAGCAGTCATCGGCTCCGCCACCGGTAATCGGCCCCTCTGCCACCGGGTTGTCCGCCTGGGGCAAACTGGCGTTGTCCGGCGGGTTGTTATCGCTGCCGTCACTGCAGCCCGTCAACGCACAGGCCAGTAGAAGTGACGCGATCCCCATGGCGGACAAACGGTTGCGAATCCCGGTGTATCCCATTGCAGTTTCCTTGAGTCAGATGCAGCGAACGCCCATGACCCAAGTTTAGACTGACAAAGGGGCTATGAGGGAAACTTTCTTCCAGTATCCCGATGCTTTACATGAATTGATCCGAGCGAGGGCCTGCCCCGCTTTATCGGGTATGGCCACCAGGTGTGCTGAAATCGCGCTTGCATGTGTGCACCTGCCGATCTTTTTGGTCGTTTCCCGGCGGCCGTTGCCTTTTGCTCATAAAGCCGATGAAATCTTTCTGATTATCAGGGCCGCTTGTAGAAGAAGGCGGGCGTACCCCTTGCAGACCCACGAATGTCCGCTCTTGGTTGCGAACAATCTTTAGAAAGCCAGCTTTCGAGGACTATCTGTAGACCCTAACCACCTCACAAGAGATGTAAGAAATCACTTATCTAAGCCGCTCGAAATGCACTTTGATCCCAAGACGGTCGTAAAAACCAGCCTTCCGCGTGCCCCACCATCATCGACGCGAGTGATCGTATAACGTCACCATAGGAGCGCGCCGCCGGCGCATGCAGGTTAAGCAACGCCTAGGCCGGTCCACCCGTGGCCAGCCACTGAGCACACTCTGGCGTTAAGCCACGCGCCACAGCGGCGTCGTACTGGGCCAACTCCGCCTCGGACAACACCTCTCGCCAACGACCATTGGTGCCCTTGTTCATGAAGGTGTCTGCGCCACCTTTCCAAAACATCCCACCGGCGGGCGCATAAGTGTCTCCCTTGGCCTTCATTTCCTTGAAGGAAATCGCTGCCATAATCCTCGCCCAGGCAGACTCAGGCACCGCGATTTCCAGATAGTGGGCGATGTCACGCACTGTTTGCTGCGGCTGCGCGAGCAAATCGTTGTAATGCACCAGTTTGATATTCGAGAGATGGCGATAATCCCACCAGGATTGCACATTGGACAAGTGTGACCAGAAGGGCCAACCGCCGACTTCCCCGTCGAACCAGCTTTCAGTGACCCAGCGCCGCCAGCACTCATGCATATCCTTGGGAGCCTGTGGAAATTTATCGCCCACCCGGCCGGGAATGGTGTTCATGATCTCGTAGGCTGCCTCGGTAAAATTACTGAAGTGATTCCACAGTGACATGAACACATCGCGTCCGTCGCGGGTCACGTAGAGGTATTTCACTGTGGGTTCGTAACGCATGCCATCCAGCGGCAAATGGGTTTTTATAAAGCGGCGATGTTGCTGGGCGCTCAGCCCATTGAGTACCACCTCCAGCGGCACCAAACGAAAATCCAACCACGGCGACATAACGCTGGGCGACGCCGGGAAGGTGCCATCGGGAAACAACAGGTTTGCCACAATACCCTGCGTCCAGGTAGTACCCGCCTTGTAGGATGTGGCGATAACAATGTCATCGGCGCGGTGCTCCAGGTAATCCCAGCGGGTGCTGTCAAAGTGGTGGCACTGATAAATGCGCTTGCGATCGGGTAATTTCATAGTTTATGCAACCTGTTGGAGAGCAACGGTATGGACGAAAAGTATAGCCGCAAAAAGCAGGAACGCATGTGCTGGTCCAGGCTGAACTATCACACCCGGGCAATCGAATAAACCTGATTTCTGTGTACGCAGAAAAATTCGCTGACATTCGCTGCGTTGTTTAGGATAATGCCCCGTTCCCGTTTTCCTGGATTTGACACTATGCAACGCCCCATCTGGCTTTTATCCCTGGATTCAGACACCTTTCCCGCCGCGCCCATGACCACGGGTGGACTGAAAGCGTATTACCAGCAGTTGGGCGTGAATGCTGCGCAGACAGATATCGAGTTGGTGCATTTTGTGAACCACCCTGAACGCATCGGCCAATGGTTCGAGCAATGGCAACAGCAGGAATTACCTCGCGCGCAGGCTGCCATTGCGGCTGGCCTACGACCGGTGATGGGCTTCTCCGTTTACACCTGGAATGCCGCCGAGTTCCTCGATCTGATGCGGCAGGTCAAAAGCGTGTGCCCCGATCTGCTGATCGTTGCCGGCGGACCGCACGTGCAAAAGGCCCGTGACTACCTTTTCTCCGAAGCTGTCGATGTCATTGTCCTGGGCGAAGGGGAAGCAACCTTCACCGATTTTTTGGATGCCTCCGGCCCACACCAGTGGGGCGATGTTGCCGGCCTCGCGTTTGTGCGCGATGGCGAGATGGTCAGTACCGCCGAACGCCCGCGCTTTCGCAACCTGAACGTGTTGCCATCGCCGCTGGACGTCATCAGCCTGCTCGACGGTGACGGCAAGCCCTACGATTGTATCGCCTACGAAACCAGCCGCGGGTGCCCATACAAGTGCGCGTTCTGCGAATGGGGTACTGGCGCGATCGGCACCAAGATGTTGTCATTTTCCGTGGAGCGCATTCGCCATGACTGGAACCACATCGTGGATGCCGGGATCAAGAATATCTGGCTGTGCGATTCCAACTTTGGTGCGCTGAAAGAAGATGTCGACAAGGCCAAAGTGTTGTGCGAAATAAAACAGCGCACCGGCCTGCCCAATACGTTTGCCACGTCCTGGTCCAAGAAGCACGGCCCGCGATCACAGGAAATCGTGTTGTTGTTGCATGAAAACAATTTACTGCCGCATTACCACCTTGCCCTGCAAACCCTGACGCCACTGGCGCTGGAACTGTGTCATCGCGAAAATATGGCCGCCAATAAGTATGAGCCGATTGCGCGTGAAATGGCGAAAGCCAGGGTACCGATTGCCTGCGAACTGATCTGGGGCTTGATTGGCGACAATTTGGTCAGCTTCGAAAAAAATCTCGATCGACTGTTCGCCGTGTTTCCCACCATCAATATATTTGGTTACACGTTGTTGCCCGGCACGGAATTTTACGACAAGCGTGATGAGTACAAGATTGAAACCCTGCCAGTGGCCGGTTACGGCAAAGCGAAGGGCGAGTATGTGGTGGGCTGTATTAGTTTTCCGGTCGAGGAAGGCTTGGAAGGTTATTTCCTGATCGCGGCGCATTTGCTGATGAGTCGCGGCTATATGATGCCGCTGACCCTGCGCTATCTCGCACTGAGTGAAACCGTGCCGGTGGCTGGCCTGATGCGCGCGATTCTCCACGAGTTGTGTCACGAGTTTCGTCGCGAAATTCCTGGCCTCGATGTCGCTGAGAAGATGGGCGTGTATGAATTCCGTGAAGAGCTGTTTGTCACGTCCTACACGTATCCTGAGCGCACCTACGCCTGCGTAAAGCGAGTGGCGCTGCTATGGATAGCCGATCACATGGACAATGAACTGGAAGCTACCGGTCTGAAGCACCGCGTGTCGCAGTTATTGGAGCTGGATCAGGCCTTCGCACCCCACGTCGGCGCCACTCGAGAAGTGATCGCGCATTTCAATTTTGACGCGAACGCCGTGATGGACACGCTGGAAAGCATGGAACTCCCCGCACCGGCCTTATTCGCGGCGCAGCCTACGGAGCTCGGCATCTTTATTCCCGGTGGCGTCGGCGACATCATCAAGGACCCGGACGGCGGCGTGTGGATTCACGCGGAGCGATCCAGCAGCAAGGCTGAACACGCGGCGAAATTACAGCCGGTGACGGTGCAAGCGCTGGCGATCTCGGCCTGATTGTGGTGATCTTCCGCGCTGGCCCAGTCATGCCCGCGGAGCATGATCATCGCGCGCTACAGCGATGAAACCTACGGTATCCGTTTCGGCGCACAGTAATTCAGGCACCTACCCAGGTACCGTGGAAGCCGGAGGGAATACGCAGCGGCAGCTTCGCCCGCGCCACCGGTCCCTGTTCAATATCCTGTGCCGCAAAGATCAATAACTGACTGAGCGTCGTTAACTGGTCATAGGCCAGTATCAATAGGTAGCCATCCCCTTCCCCTACCGCGCCCGACCGCGGCGCAAACACCGGCTCACCCAGCAAGTACTGATCCTCACCCCAGGTTTTGCGGGTACCGGTTTGCATGTCGTAATGTACCAGGCGAGTGAACTTAAGCTGCCCGTCGTGCCCGCCAACCAGGTAAGCATGGCGATGGTTACGCGTCATGAAGCGATCATCGGTGCGCGGAAACTCGCAGGCCATGTCATCCAGCATTTCTTCAGCGACAGTATTGGTGCTGCCGCCCACGTCGATCGTCCAGCGGCGCAGCGTTGGCGTGAGGCCCTCGTCTGCGCTCGCCATGGAGCCATCGAGCTTGGGAGCGAAGCTGGTGGCATTCGAAGCGCACACATCGACCTTGATAGAATCCCCCTCATCCCACGCATTCACCATGTGGAAACTCCAGCGCGGATCCATGCTGTGCCAAGTCACATCGGCGGCGGTGCCGGTGCGCGGCATCACGCCAAAATGTGCACCGCGCTCCGGCTCCCAGGCCATGGGTATACCGCTGGTGATGGCGCGCTCCAGATTGAACACCAGCGGGTAGACGGGGAAGACCACGTACTTTTCGGTGACAAAAAAATCATGGGCAAAAGACGGGAATGGCGCTTCGATCATATCGTCCTTGATCAGGTTGACGTGCTTATCCGCCACATTAATGCGCAGGAACTCAGTGAAAGGTCCCTTGGCCTGATTACCGAAGAACACCATTTCACCGCTCGCATGATCAAACTTGGGGTGTGCCGTAATGGGCCCGTTGATTTTGCCGTCGTAGTTGAAATTTCCCACCGTGGCCAGGGTTTTGGGTTCAAGCTCGACAGCGATGGTGCCCTCCATCAGCGCCATCAGGCGATTGCCGTGCCACACCACACTCGTATTGGCAGTGTTGTAGTGTTTTCCGGCGACCGAGGGATCGGCCGTCATCGGGTTACCCAGTACCCCGAACAGGGATTTTCCCGCAGCACGCTCCAGCTCATACTTTTCTGTGCGCACCCAGCGGTTTTTCCAGGACACGCGCCCCGCGCTGAACTCGAAGCGTTGGATCATGCCGTCGCCGTGAAACCAGTGGTACTCCTCGCCGTCCCTGGGCGGATACAGCGGATCGGGGCCATTGCGGAAGTACACTCCCTGCAGGTCAGTCGGCAGCTCACCATCGATTATCAGGTCGGGCGCATCACACTCAATGCCCGAGGGGGCCGTTGGCCCTTTTAAAAACACGTTATCGGGGAAGGGCTGTGTCATTGATGTACTCCTTTGAGTGTTGTGACGAAAATTTCCAGCGCTTCCAGTTCTTGGATTTTGCCGTCGCTATAGCCTAGCACAGAGCTGGGTACCATGCGGTTATGCTGCCCCAAAAGCGGGACTGGCAGACTAAGCCAGCGCTGTGTATGCCTAGAACGGGGTCAGGCGTCCGCCACCCCGAGAAGATTCGCCGCCACTGCCTCCGCGACCTTGATCCCATCGATCGCCGCGGAGAGTATTCCGCCGGCATAGCCCGCACCTTCGCCCGCCGGGTACAGGCCTGTGGTATTGACGCTCTGGAAATCCTGTCCGCGTTTAATACAGATTGGCGACGAGGTGCGGGTTTCAATACCGGTCAGCACGGCATCTGTCATGGCAAAGCCCTTGATCTGTTTGTCAAATACCGGAATCGCTTCACGGATGGCGGCAATCGCAAACTCCGGCAACGCGCCGGATAAATCCGTCAGCGTGATACCCGGCTGATAGGACGGCGCTACACTACCCAGGGCCGTGGATGTCCGGCCCTGCAGAAAGTCACCGACCAATTGCGCCGGTGCGTTGTAATTCTCGCCGCCCATTTTATAAGCCAGGACTTCCAGGTCACGCTGCAGGTCGATACCCGCCAGTGCATGCCCGGGATAGTCTTCCTCGGGGTTGATGCCCACCACAATGGCCGAGTTGGCATTGCGCTCGTTGCGCGAATACTGCGACATACCATTGGTCACCACGCGCCCTTCCTCCGAGGCCGCCGCCACCACCGTGCCGCCGGGGCACATACAAAAACTGTACACACTGCGCCCATCACCACAATGATGTACCAGCTTGTACTCAGCCGCGCCCAGTAGTGGGTTGCCGGCGTGCTCACCGAAGCGCGCATTGTCTATCACCGATTGCGGGTGCTCTATACGAAAACCAATGGAGAACGGTTTGGCTTCGATGTACACACCCTCATCCAGCAACATCTGGAACGTATCGCGTGCGCTGTGACCGATGGCCAGAACAATGTGCTTACTCAGCAGTGTCTGACCGTTGCGGGTGGTCAGCCCGATGATGTGGGCAGTGCCGTCGCTGTCAACCTCGCGCAACAATGACTCGACCTTTTGCTCGAAGCGTATTTCCCCGCCTAGTCGCACAATCTCTGCGCGAAGCTTCTCCACCATGGTCACCAATTTGAACGTGCCAATATGCGGCTTGCTCTCAAACAAAATTTCCTCGGGGGCACCGGCCTTAACGAACTCCGTCAGCACCTTGCGTCCCAGGTGGCGGCGATCCTTGACCTGGCTATACAGCTTGCCATCGGAAAACGTACCGGCGCCGCCCTCACCAAACTGTACATTTGACTCCGTATTCAGCTGGCGCTTGCGCCACAGGCCCCAGGTATCCTGAGTGCGTTGACGCACCTCTCGGCCGCGCTCCAGCACAATAGGCTTAAAGCCCATTTGCGCCAGCACAAGTGCAGCGAGGATGCCACAGGGCCCAAAGCCAACCACGATCGGCCGGTGTTGCCCGGCCACTGGAAAATCCGCCGCGGCGCGCGCAACAAACTGATAACGCGTGTCCGGACTCGGCCCCACACGGGAATCCGTCTGCGCACTTTCCAGAAGCTGTTGCTCCAGCGCTGGGGACAGCTCCACATCCACCTGATAGATCAACAGAATATTAGCTTTTTTACGCGCATCGTGACTGCGTTTGAACACCGTAAAACCCAGCATGTCTGCGGGGTCGATACCCAACCGCTCAACAACGGCCGCAGGCAGCGCTGCAGCGTCATGGTCGAGCGGTAGTTTGATGTCGTTAAGTCTAAGCATGGCAAAAAAACTGCCTGGTGAAGGGCCGCGGGCGACTGCCCGCAGGAATGGCGTGATTTTCCCGCACTTTACCGAGGTAAAACAAGCGCATTACTGACGGCACAGTAAATATCCCCCGGCAAAGTCGGGAGCTTTAGTTTGTGAGCCGCTCAAAGCGGCAGTGACCTAGCCTTACGGCTCCTTGAGCCCCCTGAAGGGGCCTTTCATTCAAACCAATGACCACTGCGCTAGCCGTCGATGGATCATAATTATAGGCTCCGTTGCGGCGATTAGCAGCGGACATGCCCCGCTCGCTCAAACTGCTGAGATATTCGCCGCGGAGCATGTCCGCTGCCACACGCCTTGCATCGCACGTACGTCACAACTGTTGAGTTCACGCCGCCAGAGTCCCTACCAATAGACACCAGGTGTGAATCAAACAGTTCACGGCTCACGCGCGGGCGTTAGCAGGGGACTTCCGACATCGTCAAACCCTGAGTGCCTCCCCGGCAAAGCCGGGGAGTCTCCCTTTTATACTAGACAAACTGTGCTGCGCAAAAGCCTGAAGACCAGGCCCATTGAAAGTTGTAGCCGCCCAAATGGCCGCTCACATCCACCACCTCGCCGATAAAGTACAAGCCCTTTTGCGCGATGGCTTCCATCGTTCTGGAGCTGAGTGCGGCGGTATCCACGCCGCCCAGTGTGACTTCTGCCGTTCGGTAGCCCTCAGTAGCAGAGGGCTTCAACGTCCAGTGACTGAGCAAACCGGCCAGCTCCAACAGGCGCACATCACTATAGTCCGCAAGCTTACGGCTCGAGTCTTCCGGCCACCAGAGCGTTTGCAGCTCAGCCACCAGTGCTTTCGGCAGTTTTTGCTGCAACAGCGTACGCAACAAAATACTGCCCTGCGACCGCTTACTGTCTAGCAGCCACTGACCCGTATCGAGGGTGGGTAACACATCGACCGAGACGATATCGCCCGGATACCAGTAATTGGATATCTGCAGGATCACCGGACCACTGATACCCCGATGGGTGAACAGCAGATTCTCGG
>JANPDE010000323.1:0-2148 GCA_031431315.1 Haliea sp. | reverse complement strand
TAACCGCAATCAGGTCTGTATCCAGCACAATGGCCGCGCCATCCAGGCAGGTCAAAGGCGTCGCATGGAGGGAAACTGGAACCGACTGGCCGGCATAATCATTCACCAGCTCCAGTGGATGCCTCCCGTCCAGGACCCAATGCCGATTACTGCAGTCGACACCCACGGCAGCCGGAGTGACGTGATCCAGTGTTCGAACACCGCCAAAAAATCCCGCCATACCCAGCTCCCGTGACAACAAACGCATTGCATAGCGCCCATTCTCTTGCATACGCATCATTTGCTCTTCGTAGTAGAAGTTGCGCTTGGCGCCCAAATAGGCGTTGACAACCCCCGCACTGAGGAGCAGTCCGAGCAACAGGGACACCAGCAACTCAACCAGGGAAAAGCCGCGTACCGGAGGCCTGTAACCAGAGTGATTAGCCCAAAGTTTCATTAATGTCCCCCGATAAAGGTGGTGAGGGTAAGCTGGTGGCGTTGCCGGGTGCTGGTCGCTTCCGTTGGGGATGCAGTTGTGGTCAGGTCGTCGCCGCAACCAGTTGCCGGCTTGTTCTCGACCGTGTTCTCGACCGTGTTTGGGGCCGAGCCCAAGCCCAGCCAGCTTATGCTGACGGCTACTGTTCCACCCTCCCCTGAAATGCAAGCGCGTGGTGAAAGAAGGCCACCTGCATAGCCTCCCGAGAACTTCTCTGATTCGCCCGCCAGAAGGGATTCCCACTCCCACAAATCAAAGGCAGCCAATTGCGCCGCTGAGCACGCAGACGCGTCGCAATTGGCTGCAGGTAGTAGTAAGCGGCGAGCCTCATCGCCAACATTGGTGACGCGATAGGATTCAATCTGGAGGGGGTTTGCGCGGATGCGTTCGAGGATATCTCGCGCCAAAGCGGTTGCAACTGAACGCTGGCTCGCCTCGTGGACTGCCTTTTTGCCAACCAATTGCGCCGTCAACAAACCCATCATTCCCACAGAAAAAACAAGCAAAGCAATCAGCAACTCCAACATGCCAATTCCCCCCTGCCCAAAAAATGTCACACGGTCGGACACTCACCCCACCCCCCGGCCAAACGCGCCCGGCCAACTATATTGATAATGATGCTCCGTGACTGATCGATAGTTTGCGGTGGAGGACAGAACAGCAGCGTGCGATTGCTGTGCGATGAACCATCAGGCAAATAATTGATCAATTCAAATGCCGCCTTGCTGCCGCTGCGATTGGTCAATCGATAGCCCTGCGGCAGACTTTCAAAAATCTGGAGCACCTCATCCGTTCCTTTATCGACGACCTTATCCTTGTCCACATTGGAAAACACGATCCAGCCACCCGCATAGGTACCGGAGCACAGGGCTTTCCCCGTCACAGCCATCGCAGAGGGACAGATACTGACTGGCTGATTGCGCATGACCGCCTCACTGCGCGCGAGATTGACTGCATGCAGAAAACGACTCGATTCAGCACGCAGCCGATTGCCGTGCAACATGCTCTCAAAAAGCGGGGTTCCCACTGACAAGGTGGTAGCCAGCACCACCAATACGATCATCATTTCAATCAGGGTAAACCCGTTGGCGGGGCTTGGTAGCGATGTCCTGTCCACAACTTTCCTCCATGTGTGGACAAAGCTTAAGCGGGGCGGAAAAAAGCGCCAGCGAATGGCGCTATTTGCCCGAAAAGGACGGCATCAGATGCCCAGCTTCGGTGTTGCGCGGGCTTGAGAAGTGTTAAATATTCTTCGCGGTGATGCGCAACTCACGGGGCAGGGAGAAGGTGATATTCTCGGGCCTGCCCGCCACTTCAATCGGGGCGTCGGCCCCGAGCGCGCACAGTCCGTCGAGCACTTCCCGTACAAGTATCTCCGGGGCAGAGGCACCGGCGGTGACGCCGATACGCGATTTTCCCTTAAGCCACTGCGGGTTGATGTCCTCCGCTCCATCCAATAGATAAGCTTCGGCGCCCATGCGCTCGGCCAGCTCGCGCAGTCGGTTGGAATTGGAACTGTTCGGGGACCCGACTACCAGCACCAGGTCGCAAGTGGATGCGAGCTTCTTGACCGCATCCTGGCGATTCTGGGTGGCGTAACAGATATCATCCTTGCGCGGTCCCTCTATATTCGGGTAACGAGCGCGCAGGATGTCGATGACCTTCGCCGTATC
>JANPDE010000322.1:0-8585 GCA_031431315.1 Haliea sp. | reverse complement strand
CCGACTGCTATTTAAACTCGCGCCTGACCGCCATGAACTGGTGGTGTTCGATATCAATCGCTTTGCTCCCACCGCTAGTCTGTTGCGAAACGACCCAGGACCGTTCACCGCCAGGCTGATCGCTGACCAGCAGCTGCCTTTTACCTTTACCCTGGTAGCTAACTCGGAGGCTAACAGCCGCTCGGTGACGGCGTATTCCAAGGTGCCCTACGCCGTCGGCGCCTCTCGCGTTGAGCCTCTGAGTCAGGCTTGGCCCAGTGGTGTGTTCTCCCTGTCACATGTCGCGCTGCCTTTTCCTCCCGATGATCCACTCTACGGGCAGCAACCGCCTGCAGACCGCCAGCAACTATTCCTGGGGCAGCAGGCGCTGCAGGGCGAGCGCGGTGTGTTGAGCATTCCGGAAAATTTTCTGCTGCGCCTGCGCCACAACCCGTTTTACGACTATGAATTGACGCGCATTCTGGATTGGTTGCAGTGATCCTGCCCGCGTGTGGTGCATTTGACTGCAGCGAGTTCAGCTTTCTACGAACGCGCGCTCCACGACATAATGTGCCGCAATGCCCTGGCGCGACTCGCTAAAGCCAACACTGTCCAACATGGCACAGATGTCCTTCAGCATACTGGGGCTGCCACAGATCATGAATCGATCCGCCTCGGGATTAATCGTCGGCAGGCCAATGTCAGCAGTCAGCTTGCCAGTGCGCAACAAGTCAGTGAGACGTCCGTTGTTGGTAAATTTCTCCCTCGTCACCGTGGGGTAGTAAATCAGTTTTTCGCGCACCGCCTCACCCAGGTATTCATGCTGCGGCAAGTGCTTGGTAATCAGCTCCCGATAGGCCAGTTCCTCTGTGTAGCGGCAACCGTGCGTCAAAATGACCTTGTCGTACTGCTCATAAATTTCCGGGTCGCGAATGATGCTGAGAAATGGGGCGAGCCCGGTGCCTGTGGCAATGAGGTACAGGTGTTTGCCGGGCAGAAGGTTGTCTTGTATTAAAGTGCCCGTGGCCTTGCTGTTGACCAACAATGTATCGCCTGGCTTGATCGCCTGCAGTTTGGATGTCAGGGGACCATCCGGCACCTTGATGCTGAAGAACTCCAGCTCGTCCTCATGATTGGCGCTGGCCAGGCTATACGCGCGCATCAGTGGCTTGCCTTCCTGCTCCAGACCGATCATGGTGAAATAACCATTCTTGAACCGGAAACCGGAATTGCGGGTCGTCTTGAAACTGAACAGGCGATCAGTCCAGTGATGAACCGCCGTCACCTGCTCCTGAAGAATCTGTGCCATCTGTCTGTGCCCCTGTAGTGAATTTCGATGACGCAGGATAGGGGCTGTTTTTAAATCGGTAAAACGAATATATTAGATAATACATATCTATTTTAACGATATAGGGGGCTCTCATGCGCTACAGCCTGCGCCAGTTGGAAGTGTTTCTCGCCGTCGCGCGGTATGAAAACGTGACGCGGGCAGCCAGAGAACTGGCCATGTCCCAATCGGCCGCCAGTGGTTCACTCAGCGAACTTGAAAGCCAGTTCAATGTGAAGTTATTCGATCGCCTCGGCAAGCGCTTGCAGCTCAGTGAACTGGGCAGGCAACTGCGGCCCCAGGCGGAAAGTTTACTGGAGCAGGCCCGAGCCCTGGAGCAGGCGCTCGCGGGTGAGGATGTGATCGGGCGCCTGCAGATCGGTGCCACATTGACCATTGGCAATTACCTCGCCGTGGGCATGATCGCGGATTTTCGCCAGCACTACCCCCAGGCGGATATCGTGTTGAGCGTGGCCAACACCGAAACGATTTTTGAACGCGTGGCCAGCTTCGAACTGGACATGGGTCTCATCGAAGGTGAGTTGCAGCACCCGGATTTGCAGATTGTGCATTGGCGGCACGACGAGTTGGTGGTCTTCGCCGCGCCCGGACATCCACTGGCACAGGCCGCCCTCACCGACCAGGATCTGCTGGCGCTGCCGTGGATCGTGCGCGAACGCGGTTCCGGCACCCGCCAGACATTCGACCGTGCCATGCACGGCTTGCTGACAGACCTGCATATCGCGATGGAATTGCAACACACGGAAGCGATCAAGCGTGCAGTAGAAGCGGGCCTGGGTGTCGGCTGCCTGTCGCAGATCTGCCTGGCTGAGGCATTTAAACGTGGCTCACTGGTGCCGCTGGCAGTGCCAGGGCGCGATTTTCGCCGCGAATTATTCCTCATCACACATCGCGAAAAATACCACAGCGCCGCCCTCAAGCAGTGGCTCGCGCTGTGCCTGGAGCGCTGGTCGGTGTAAGTATCGACGTAAGCAATGCATTGCAGCCACACCCCTGTTTATCTCTGGCGGGCATGTCGTTAGACTGAGCCTCTCTTTTGTTAACAGCAGTCTAAGGCCATCACCATGAAAACACGCGCAGCTGTCGCCTTCCAGGCGGGCCAACCCCTGGAAATCGTAGACGTTGATCTGGAGGGCCCCAGGGCCGGTGAAGTACTGGTCGAGATGAAAGCCACCGGCGTGTGCCACACCGATGCTTTCACCTTGTCGGGCGATGATCCGGAGGGCGCTTTTCCCGCCATACTCGGCCATGAAGGCGCAGGCATAGTGGTGGAGATCGGCGCTGGCGTCACCACTCTCAAACCCGGAGACCATGTCATTCCGCTGTACACGCCAGAGTGCCGGGTGTGCGAGTACTGCCTGCACCCCAAGACCAACCTGTGCCAGGCGATTCGCCCCACCCAGGGCCGTGGCGTAATGCCCGACGGCACCAGCCGCTTCTCGCTGGACGGCAAATCCATCCTGCACTACATGGGTTGCTCCACTTTCGCCAACCACAGCGTGCTGCCGGAAATCGCATTGGCCAAGGTGCGCGAGGATGCCCCCTTTGACAAGATTTGTTACATCGGCTGCGGCGTGACCACCGGCATCGGCGCGGTGGCCTTCACCAAGAAAGTGGAGCCGGGGTCAACCGTCGCGGTGTTCGGCCTTGGGGGTATCGGCGTCAACGTCATCCAGGGCGCCAGAATGGTGGGCGCTACCCGCATCATCGGCGTCGACCTCAATCCCTCGAAGATTGTGCTGGCGAAAAAATTTGGCATGACCGACTTCGTCAATCCTAGTGAAGTCGATAATGTCGTCGAACACATTATCGCCATGACGGGCGGAGGCGTGGATTACAGCTTCGAGTGCATAGGCAATGTCAAGGTCATGCGCCAGGCGCTGGAGTGCTGCCACAAGGGCTGGGGCCAAAGTTGTATCATCGGCGTGGCCGGCGCGGGACAGGAAATCTCCACTCGCCCCTTCCAGCTGGTGACGGGACGCTCGTGGCGCGGCACGGCCTTCGGTGGCGCGCGCGGCCGTACCGATGTACCGCGCATTGTCGACTGGTACATGGAAGGCAAGATCCAGATTGATGACTTGATCACCCACACTATGCCGTTGACGGATATCAACAAGGCCTTCGACCTGATGCACAGCGGCGAAAGTATCCGCTCTGTCGTGCTGTACTAGGGCGCGGCACAATGGAACAAATTGCGGAAAACCGGTCCTTCGGCGGGCGACAACTGCGCTTTTCCCACGCGTCCAAAACACTCAACTGCAGTATGAACTTTTCAGTATATCTGCCGCCAGCAGCGGAAAAAGGCTCCGTGCCCGTGCTGTATTGGCTGAGTGGACTCACCTGCACCGATGAGAACTTTGTGCAAAAAGCAGGTGCGCAACAGTACGCCGCCCGCCACGGCGTGGCCATTGTCGCCCCGGATACCAGCCCGCGCGGTGAGGGTGTGCCGGACGATCCCGAGGCCGCTTACGATTTTGGACTCGGGGCGGGCTTCTACGTCAACGCAACCCAGGCACCCTGGGCCCGGCACTATCAGATGTATGACTACGTGGCGAATGAACTACCGGCACTGGTGACTGCCAACCTGCCGCTGCATGGAGCCCGCGCCGGAATTTTCGGGCACTCCATGGGCGGTCATGGTGCGCTGACCATTGCGCTGAAGAACCCCGAACGGTTTCGCTCTGTTTCGGCTTTTGCGCCGATTTGCTCACCCATTCACTGTCCCTGGGGTGAGAAAGCCCTTGGCAACTATCTCGGAAATGATCGCGAGGCATGGAAACAATACGACACGACCGAACTGGTGCGCACCGCGCAGCAACATTTACCGGTACTGGTCGACCAGGGCGAAGCGGACAACTTCCTTGCAGCGCAACTCAAGACGGAGCTACTGGAGAAGGCCGGCGCGGCGGTGTCCTACCCCATGACGATTCGCATGCAGGCGGGTTACGACCACAGCTATTTCTTCATCGCCTCATTTATCGGCGAACATATTGATTTCCATATGCAATATTTGTAACACGGACTAAGCCTGCCTGAATGGCCTGACGGCACGGCGCGTTTCGCCCTGAACCTCCTCACCACAGCGCTCAGAGCTTCCAGTTCCGGTGTTTGAGGTGAGCCGGGACTGACTGGGACTTGCGCTGCAGGGCCTGATCTCCCAGCCACTCGAACCATTCGGCGAACGACGGCTGCTGTTGCTCCTCACGTAGGTCCTCGTTCCACTGGTGCAGCTTTCTGGCCATCACCCCGACAATGCCTCCGACCAGATCCATCACCAGATCCATAGGCGCAATGCGCTTGAATACCAACATCCCCATGGTTTCAAAGGAGGTGCATACTGTAAGTGCTGCGGTTTCATAGCTTTCCCCCAGCGCACGTATTTGCGCCAGGGATATGCCATCGGGAAGCGGCTGCAGCAGGGCGAGGGCCTTGGCCAGGTCATGACTATAGAACGTTTGCGCCAGGTTAATCGCCACCACATCGCGCTGCTGGCGGCGCAGGTGGCGAATCTGAATCCAGCCGACGATTAATCCCGTGACAATACTGCCAGCGCCGATGATGTTGGCGATATTGCCCCAGGTAGCGAGGGTAACGTCCTGCATTGTGCTTCTCCTTCTCTAACAGGGGAATAAACCGTCCATCGAGGGAGTATTCGAGTGTGTACTAAGATGAGTGTAAACTCTTGTAGAGCTTTGTACAGGCATGACCGAGGCAAAAACAATGACAGACACCGCGAACAGAATCGTCATGAATATGGATGACACCAACAGTGTGATCCCGCAACTGGAAGGCGTGGAGCAAATTCGCCTGGATCGCAAAAACAAACTGGCGGCGGCCCTGCGCCTGTTTGGAAAATTTGGATTTGATGAAGGCGTGGCCGGCCACATTACTGTGCGCGACCCCGAGTTGACGGATCACTTCTGGGTGAACCCCATGGGCAGATCTTTCAAGCAGGTACGAGTCAGCGAACTGCTGCTGGTCAGCCACACCGGAACAGTCGTGGAGGGCAAGGGCTTACTGAATGGCGCGGCCTTCACCATTCATTCCCGGATTCATATGGCCAACCCCAATGTCACAGCAGCCGCTCATTCGCATTCTATCTACGGCAAGTCTTTTTCCACGCTGGGCAAGTTACTTGATCCGCTGACCCAGGACAGCTGTGCCTTCTTTGAAGACCATGTCCTGTTCGAGGAATTCTCCGGCGTGGTGCTGGACAATTCTGAGGGCCAACGCATCGCGGCAGCACTGGGTGACCGCAAAGCCGCCATCCTGCAGAACCACGGCCTGCTGACCGTGGGCGCGACTATCGAAGCGGCAGCCTGGTGGTTCATCACCATGGAGCGCAGCTGCCAGGCGCAGCTGATGGCTGCGGCGGCGGGCACACCGAAACTGATCAGCCCGGAGATAGCACGTTTAACCAGGGAAACCGTGGGCAACCCGCTGGCGGGTTGGTTCAGCTTTCAGCCGCTGTACGATGTGATCACGGCCGAGCAGCCGGATTTATTGCACTGATACGTTTGCGCGCAGCGCCAGCCGGTCTACCGCCTGCTGACTGGACAGATACTCTTCGTAGTTTCCCTGGAAATCCACCAACTCGCCATCCTTGATATCGACAATGCGCGTCGCCAGAGAGGACACAAACTCCCGGTCGTGGCTGACAAAGATCAGGGTGCCGTCGTAATGTTCAAGCGCCATGTTGAGGGCTTCGATACACTCCATGTCAAGATGGTTGGTCGGTTCGTCCAGTAATAGCACGTTGGTGTCCATCATCATCAGCTTGCCAAACAGCAGGCGATTCTTCTCACCACCGGAGCAGACTTTCGCCTGCTTGTTGAAATCATCCGATGAAAACAGCAGGCGGCCGAGAGTAGCGCGCACAATCTGGTCGTCATGGCGGGGTTTACGCCACTGGCTCATCCAGTCAAACAGGTTCAGGTCGCATTCAAAATCAGCGGTGCTGTCCTGCGGACAGTAGCCCAGGGTGGCGTTTTCTGCCCACTTGACGGCGCCACTGTTGGGCGTGATTTCAGCCATCAAACAGCGCAGCAAGGTGGATTTGCCCGCGCCATTCTCGCCAATGATCGCCAATCGGGCGCCCGCTTCCAGAATGATGCTGCCTGTTTCGAACAAGGGGCCTTCGTCGAAACCGTGACCTAACTTATCCAGCACCAGTGCCTGGCGGTGCAACTTCTTCTCCTGCTTGAAACGGATAAAGGGACTGACGCGGCTGGACGGCTTGATATCGTCCAGCACGATCTTCTCGATACGCTTGGCGCGCGAGGTGGCCTGCTTGGCTTTGGAGGCGTTGGCCGAGAACCGACTGACAAACTGTTGCAGGTCGGCAATCTCTGCGCTCTTTTTGGCATTCTGCGACTGCATCCGCTCACGGGCGGCGGTGGATGCCGTCATGAAGTCGTCGTAGTTACCCGGGTAGACGCGCAGTTCGCCGTAATCGATATCAGCCATGTGAGTACAGACCGCATTCAGGAAGTGCCGGTCGTGGGAGATGATGACCATTGTACATTTGCGCGCGTTGAGTATCGCTTCCAGCCAGCGAATCGTGTCGATATCGAGGTTGTTGGTGGGTTCGTCCAGCAGCAGTATGTCCGGGTCGGAGAACAGGGCCTGGGCCAGCAACACGCGCAGCTTCCAGCCGGGTGCCACCTGGCTCATCGGTCCGTAATGCAGCGTCTGCGCGATACCAGCGCCCAGCAAAATCTCACCGGCGCGGCTCTCGGCGCTGTACCCGTCCATTTCAGCGAACTGCACTTCCAGCTCAGCGACGGCCATGCCGTCATCTTCTGACATGTCGGGCAGCGCATAGATACGATCGCGCTCCTGCTTGACGGCCCACAGCTCCTCGTGCCCCATCAGCACGGTGTCGATCACCGAGTACTGCTCGTAGGCAAACTGATCCTGGCTCAACCGGCCCAGGCGCTCGTTGGGCGAAATGGAGACATTGCCGGCAGTGGGGACCAGGCTGCCATCCAGGATTTTCATAAAAGTGGATTTGCCACAGCCGTTGGCACCGATCAGGCCATAGCGATTGCCATCGCCGAATTTGACCGAAATATTTTCAAACAAGGGCTTGGCAGCAAACTGCATGGTGATATTGGCGGTAGAGATCAAGGGACTATTCCTGACACGAGCGTGTCGTTGCGGTGGTATAAAAACGGGGGTTCCAAATAGGGAGCGTATCCTAGAGAGTTAGTGGCTCCGGGTCGAGCCTGCTCTGTGGTAATAATCCGAATCACGACGCCCCTCTACAGTTTACGCGGCTAACGTTTGTGCAGCTAACGTTTGTGCAGCTAACGTTTACGCAGCTAACATTTTCACGCCTAGAGTTTGCGAACCTTGAACTTGCGGCCCTTGATCTTGCCATTGAGCAGGCGTCCCAGGGCGATATCCGCCTCGTTGCGCGCGATAGCGACGTAGGTGGAGTAATCCGTCACGGTGATCTTGCCCACCGAATTGCCGTCAATCCCCGCCTCACCGGTAAGGGCACCGAGGATATCGCCAGCGCGTACTTTTTCCTTGCGTCCCCCGGAGATACACAGGGTGACGAAAGCCGGCAGGGGTAAGCGTGCACCCGTATTGGGCAGCCGCTCAATCGGCTCACACTCCAGTTCGCGCTGCTGGTAGTCGCCAATACTCTGCAATTTGAAGCGCTCGGCATCCACCAACAGGCTGAGCGCCAGGCCCTCTTTGCCCGCGCGACCCGTGCGCCCAATACGGTGCACATAAACCTCGGCATTACGCGGCAACTCAAAGTTCACCACGGCCGGTAAATCATCGATATCCAGACCACGGGCGGCGACATCGGTGGCGACCAATATGCTGCAGCTAAGCTGCTTGAACTGGATCAACACCTGATCGCGGTCGCGCTGCTCCATATCGCCGTGCAGCGCCTGCGCGTGAATATCGGCTTGGATGAGGTATTCGCAGACGTCACGCACCACTTGTTTGGTATTGCAAAACACCACAGCGGCGGACGGCTGAAAATGCCGCAGCAGTTTCACCAACGCTGCCAGACGTTCATGTTTATGGCATAAAAAGAAGCGCTGGGCGAGGTGTTGCTCACTGTGCTGCGACTCGACGCTCACACGCTGTGGTGCGCGTTGAAAACGGCTGCTCAAGGCCTGGATATTGTCGGGAAAGGTCGCTGAAAACAGCAGGGTCTGCCTGCTGGCAGGGGTAGTCGCAATGATCGCCTCAATATCGTCGATAAAGCCCATCTCCAGCATGCGATCGGCCTCAT
>JANPDE010000321.1:0-2889 GCA_031431315.1 Haliea sp. | reverse complement strand
TGTATTCTGGCCGGCGTGTTTCGTCTGGGTTTTATCACCGAACTGCTTTCCAAGCCCATTCGGTACGGTTATATGAATGGTATTGCCCTCACTGTCCTGATTAGTCAGCTACCTAAGGTATTTGGATTTTCTATCGATAGTGAAGGTCCGGTTATAAATGTATTGAATATTATTGGATCAATCCTCGAAGGAAAAACCAATATCACTACTTTCATCATTGGTGCTTCAGCACTGGCGATTATTTTATTACTCAAACGGTATCAGCGCTTCCCGAGTATTTTGTTGGCCGTGATTGGCGCGACCGTGATCGTGGGAGTATTCAACCTAGATGAAAGTGCCGGTGTAAAGGTGTTGGGATCACTGCCACAAGGCCTGCCAAAATTCACGCTGCCGTGGATCGATTTCGCAGATCTTCAGGCGGTGATTATCGGTGGGTGTGCGGTGGCGTTGGTGTCGTTTGCTGACACCAGTGTGTTGTCGCGTACCTACGCCGCCAGGACACACACCTATGTCGACCCCAATCAGGAGATGATCGGTTTGGGCACGGCCAACCTGGCCGCTGGATTTTTCCAGGGTTTCCCCATCAGCAGCAGTTCATCACGCACACCGGTGGCTGAGGCCGCCGGTTCCAAAACGCAGCTTACCGGCGTGGTGGGTGCACTGGCTGTTACGTTGTTGTTGCTCTTTGCGCCCGATCTCCTGCAGAATTTACCCACCAGTGCATTGGCTGCTGTGGTGATTGCATCGGCTATTGGGCTGTTTGAGTTCAGTGATTTGCGACGCATCTACCGCCTGCAGAGGTGGGAGTTCTGGTTATCGATGGTCTGTTTTGTGGGTGTCGCCGTGTTGGGCGCTATACCCGGTATTGGGTTGGCTATTATTATCGCCGTGATTGAATTTTTATGGGATGGCTGGCGTCCGCATTACGCCGTACTCGGACGCGTGGACGGTGTGCGGGGCTATCACGATCTCAAACGCTACCCCGACGCTCGATTAATTCCTGGCTTGCTATTGTTTCGTTGGGACGCACCACTATTTTTTGCCAATGCGGAATTGTTTCAAAATTGTATTTTAGAGGCTGTTAGTCAATCACCCACGCCGGTAAAACGTATTGTTGTTGCAGCAGAACCGGTAACCAGCGTGGATATCACTTCTGCGGATGTCATTGCAGAGCTTTATGAGAAGCTTAGCTATTCCCATATCGAATTGCATTTTGCTGAAATGAAAGACCCGGTAAAAGACAAATTCAAACGCTTCGAACTCTTTGATAAGTTGGGTAATGACATTTTTCATCCCACCGTCGGTGCTGCTGTTGATGATTACCTTGAAAAATACGCGGTGGATTGGAAACCCTAAGCGCTCAATAACGGCACTTGTTGACCAGCTACAGAGCATGAAAATGAATCGAAAAAGTTCATTGATTCCCGCACGGACCTGGCTTGGAAGTTACCAGAGCGACTGGCTCGCCGCCGACGTGGCCGCAGGTTTGACGGCCGCGGCCGTGGTGATTCCCAAGGCCATGGCCTATGCCACTATTGCCGGACTGCCGGTTGAGGTGGGCCTTTACACCGCGTTTATCGCCCCGCTGGTCTATGCGCTGATGGGCACCTCGGCAAATCTGAGTGTAACGACTACCACCACTATCGCGATACTGGCAGCCGCTGCGATCGGCGATGCGGCGGCGACGAATCCTGACACCACACTGCTCACCGCGACGGCGACTCTCTCGGTACTGGTGGGGTTGATGTTGCTGACGGCCCGCGTCCTGCGGCTCGGATTTCTCGCCAGTTTTATTTCTGACCCGGTGCTGGCGGGATTTAAAGCGGGTATAGGCTGCGTCATTATCGTCGATCAGTTGCCCAAAATACTGGGCGTGCACATCGACAAGAGCGGCTTTCTTTATGATGTGTATGCCACTTTCAACGCGCTGCCAAATGCGTCACTGGCAACAATGATAGTGGCGGGCGCTACCATCGGCTGTCTGGTGCTGGTCAAAAAGCTCTGGCCCCGTGCGCCCGCGCCCGTGATCGCTGTCGGCGGCGCCATTGCCGCTTCGTTTCTGTTTGGCCTGGAGGCTGCGGGTGTCAGCGTGGTCGGCTTTATTCCAGCCGGTCTGCCGTCTCTGTCCATGCCCGATCGCAATCTGCTGCTGGGCATGTGGCCCGCCGCTGCAGGCATTGCGTTGATGAGTTTTACCGAGAGCATCGCCGCCGCACGCTCGTTCCGCCGCGAAGGGGATAAGCATGTCGCGTCGAACCAGGAACTGGTGGCTATCGGCATGGGCAATGTGCTTGGCGGCTTTTTCGGGGCCATGCCTTCCGGTGGTGGAACCACGCAGACAGCGGTCAACAGCGTTGCGGGCGCCAGGAGCCAGCTGTCGGGGATCATCCTGGCGGTGATTACGCTCGCCACGATGCTCTTCCTGGCGCCGTTGATCAGTAAAATGCCACATGCCACGCTGGCGGCAGTGGTGATCGTTTATTCAGTCGGGTTGATCAGCCCCACAGAAATGAAAGCGATATTGCAGGTGCGCGCCATTGAATTTCGCTGGGCACTGTTCGCATTTTTCGGTGTCATACTACTGGGAACCTTGAAGGGCATTATTGTCGCCGTGCTGTTGTCGATGTTGAGCATCGTGTACCAGGCAAATAATCCGATGGTCTATGAGGTGCGACGTAAGCCGGGGACCAATACGTTCCGCCCGCGCGCGCCGGAACATCCGCAGGATGATATGCCACCGGGACTGCTGGTTGCGCGCGTGGTCGGACGTATTTATTTTGCGAATGTACAAAATGTCGCACAGCATTTGCGCGCTCTGGTAGAAGCAGAACATCCTCAGGTGCTGATCCTCGACTGTAGCGCGATCCCGGATCTCGAGTACACCGCGCT
>JANPDE010000320.1:0-6917 GCA_031431315.1 Haliea sp. | reverse complement strand
AGAACGCCACCCGCCCTGGTGAGGATATTCAGCCTGGAGAAGTCGGCTGCCAGCGCATCAGCCAAGGCCTGTTCGATGTCCGCGTTGGTGGGCACCATATAGGCGCTCATGGACGCAATAGCCAGCGCGCAACCACCGGTTTTCACACAGGGGCGCGACTGCTCCAGCAATGCGATAGTGCCGAGCAGATCCACATCAATGATGCGCATCGCTGCGGCCATCTGTGGCGAGAGTCCCACGGTGTGGATGATGGCATCCACGCCACCACCTGTTTTCAAGGTCGCCACCAGTGCATCGATAGAGACTTGCTGTGTCACGTCCAGCACCTGGCAGTTGGTTCTGACCCCATGCCTGGCGCATTGTGCCGCGAGTACGTCAAGTTTCTCTAACGACAGATCCGCCAGTATCAGATCATATCCCTGACTGGCTGCCAGCAACGCTGATGCGCGACCCATACCGCCGGTAGCGCCGGTGAGGAGTAGTTGCCTCATTGAGCGGGAAGCACCAGGTCACCCAAGGATGCCATAGTTAACATATTGCCCAGCGCGGGCGTGGCGCCCGAGAACTGGCAGCATTTATTGGCCGCTTGCGAGAGGCGCACGCAATCGAGCATAAAGGCCAGTACGGCACTGTTGAATTCACTCAATCCGGACAGATCAACGGTAAATGAATCCGGCAAGCGGGCAATGCACTCGCGCAGCAGCGGCGTTATCCCGGCGACGGTGGTGAAATCCAGCGCCCCGTCAACACGCAGCCGATTATTTTCAGCCGCCAGAGACAATTGCGGGGGATTATTTGTCTTCACGGCCTGCCATGATTTGCGGCCAATTCTGGATGACCTCACTCACGCTCCCCTTATAGCGGTCCAGGGCTTCTTCAAACTGCGCCCGATAACTCTGGCCCATGTTGATCCCATCGACAATGACATTCTGTATCTTCCAGCCCTGATCGCCCTGGTAATTAAGCGTATATTGCAGTTCGTACTGCTTATTCTGCGTATCGACAACATGCATGGTTACCGAAGCGCGATCGCCACTGCCGAGTAATTCCGACGATTTAACGGAGAACTTGCTACCGGCATAGTTGTAGAAGATCTTCCCGTATCCCTTGATCAGGGTATTGTGCAGCACATCCCTGAACTTGGGCAGGTTAGCCCTTGCCGCGTCCTGTTCCCCCGCCGGCAGACTTTGCACATAGCGTTTGCTGGCCACATGACCCATCACACCCCTGGCAAACGTATCGTAGTCAACGACAGGGTCCAGGGTCGCCGCTACCTGCTGGTAGTAACGGGCGGGATCCGTCTCAAAATAACTCGAGGCACCTGCGACGATGGTATTGATTTCTTCGGCCTTGGTTGTCACCAGTTGCTCGGCATCCTTGGCCGAAGGGCCTGCCATGGCGCAAGCGGACAGCAACAATCCTGTAATCAGTGTGGGCAATGTTCCTTTCACGCTATTCTCCTCGTTGCGTCACGCCGTAGTGGGCAGAGACCTGGCTGCGGGCAGCCAATAATGATGGATGACTAATCCTTTGCGGCAAGATTGGTCACCAGTTTGCCAATCATGTCCTCGAAAATCATCGAAGACTGGGTGTCGTAAATTTCGGCACCGGCCGTGAGTACGTCGTCTTCAGAGCCAGGATAGATGGCGACGTATTTTTCGCCCAGGACACCGGCGGTCTGGATGACAGCACTGCTGTCAGTGGACAGGTAATCCACATCCTTGTTGATTTTCATGGACACCTTTGCTTTCATGCTGGCAGGTACTATTTCAATACTCTGCACCTGGCCTATGGTCACCCCGGCGAAACTCACCTTGGCCTTGTCGGTAAGACCGGAGGTATTGGTGAAGTACGCCACCACCTCGTATCCGCCCTTGTTCTGGCCGAAACCACGTGCACTGACCTGCAAGGCGAGGAACGTCAAAGCCGCCATGCCGGCCAACATGAGTAGTCCAACGGAAATTTCGATAAATCGTTGTTGCATACCTTCAGTCTCCAAACATCAATGCGGTAAGAATAAAATCCAGCGCCAGCACAGACAATGACGCGATAACGACAGAGCGGGTGGTGCTGCGATTGATGCCCTCGGTATTGGGCGCGGCAGTATAACCCTCATGCACGGCGACCCAGGTGATGACAATACCAAATACTATCGCCTTGATGATGCCGTTCACCACGTCCTCGCGAAAATCGACCACTTGCTGCATATTGGCCCAGAAGGAACCGCTGTCTATCCCCAGCAGTTCAGTGCTGACCACCCAGGCGGACAGGATGGCGACGGCATTGAATATTTGCGCTAGCACCGGCATGGAGATGAGTCCGGCCAGTAAGCGTGGCCGCAGCACGTGAGCCAATGGGTCCACACCCATCATTTCCAGCGCAGACAACTGCTCGGTCGCTTTCATGAAGCCGAGCTCCGCGGTGATGGCGGATCCAGCCCGCCCGGCGAACAATAGACCCGCAACCACCGGCCCCAGTTCCCTCAGCAGTGTCAGCGACACCAGTTGGCCCAATGCTTCAACGGCGCCAAACCGACTGAGTACCGTATAGCCCTGCAGAGCCAGCACCATCCCAATGAACAGGCCCGACAGCATCACAATCAAAACGGAGTTAACGCCGATGAAATACAACTGCTGTACCAGGCGCCGAAATTCACGTGACAGCCGATCCGGCGGCGCGGTCAGCGCCATCCACAGTAACAGGGCCGATTGCCCGAGGGATTGCGTAAACGCGATACCCGTGCGGCCAATCCTGGCTAGTTGCTCCATAACGCGCCCCTGTTGATATCCAGATCCTGCCACAAGTCCCGCCCCGGGTAGTGGAAGGGTATGGGACCGTCTGCCTCCCCCGCAACAAACTGGCGCACCAGGGGATTGGCGGTATGCGTTAAGTCCCCCGGTGTGCCGTCGGCGACTATATTGCCTTCGGAGATGATGTAGATGTGGTCCGAGATCATCGAGGTCTCGTGAATGTCGTGGGAAACTACGACACTGCAAATACCGAGGACTTTATTGATTTGCGCGATCAATTCACACAGTACACCCATGGAAATCGGGTCCTGGCCGGCAAAGGGTTCATCATACAGGATGATTTCCGGGTCCAGCACGATGGCACGGGCCAGGGCAACCCGTCGCGCCATTCCGCCGGAGAGTTCATTCGGCATCAACGAGCGGGCGCCGCGCAGTCCAACCATATGCAACCGAATGAGTACGAGGTCGCGTATGTGGCGCTCCGAAAGTCGCGTGTGCTCACGCAACGGAAAGGCCACGTTATCGAACACGTTCAGGTCACTGAACAGGGCGCCATTCTGGAACAGCACGCCGATTCGACGACGCATGGCGAGGATTTGCGCGGGTGAAAGATCTCTCAGATTTTGGCCAAATAGAGTAACGGTTCCAGCGCTGGGTTGTAATTGCCGACCCAGCAGACGCAACAGGGTGGTTTTTCCGCAGCCGCTGGGACCCATAATGGCAGTAATTTTACCGTCGGGAATCTCCAGTGAAAGGTCCTTGAAAATGCTGCGATCACCGCGCGCCAAGGCCACGTGGTCAAAACTGGCAATACTACTCATACTTGGGCTCACGTTAACCTGCCTGGTGTAACCGGGGGGATTCTACCTGATGCAGCGAGAATTAGACTATCGATAAGATACAAGTTTCGTCGTCGATGGAAATATTACCTACTCCGGGACGTACTGAATTGCCGGATCTAGAGTGCTGAAGTGCAGTTGGGGCAGCGTGTCGCCTTGAGCGCAATCGTGCTCATACAAAAAGGGCACTCTTTGGTCGTTACTTCTACAGTGGCCGGTTTTTGAATCTGCAATTTGTTCAAGCTCTTGATAAGCAGAAACACGGCAAAGGCGACGATGAGAAAACTGATCACCGAATTGATAAAGAGCCCATAACTGATGACGACTGCGCCGGCATCCTGGGCAGATGCCAGAGTAGAGTAGGGGCCAGCGGTAGCGCCTTCCTTGAGTGTGAGAAACAACTCGGAAAAATCCACGCCGCCGAGCATTAGCCCAATAGGCGGCATAATCACATCGGAAACGAGGCTCTTGACGATGGTGCCGAACGCGCCCCCGATGATGATACCGACTGCCATATCAACAACATTGCCGCGCATCGCAAATTGCTTGAATTCTTGTAACATGACGCTGACCTCGGATTATCGATTAACAGGAAGAAAAATTAAGTCGAGTCGCTTTAGCATTATCCACCGTCGCAACAATGTCAATCAGGCCGTTGTCCTGATGACAAAAGGCATCAAGCCTGTCTCGTGCGACCTGGGTCATACTGTCATTGCGTAGCACGCATTTCACACTCACTCCAGTGCGTCGCTCTCATGCAGTTCGCGCAACTGGTCAGTTGTATAACCCAGGACAGACACGAGAATGTCCTCGGTTTGTTCCCCGAGCAGTGGAGCCGGTCGCTCCACGGCAGAGCGTGCCGCACTCAGGCGAAAGCCATTGCGCTCGTAAGTTGACTCCCCGGTGATCGGGCGATCAAGGCGGATAAAATGTTCCCGCCGTTGCAGTTGCGGGTCGCGCTGCAGCAGATCTTCGAAATCGGCAACGGGGACCGCTTCTATCCCGGCGTACTGTAATTGCCGGGCAAGGTCATCGGCATCTTTGTTGCGAGTAACCTCGCCGACGATCTTCTCGACATCGTCCTGTGCCGCCAGTCGACTGTCGAGATCAGCGTAGCAGTGCGTGTCCAAGCCGAGGATGGTGGCCAGGAGCAGCCATTCATGGTCGTTCCAGCAGGCGATGGCAATCCAGCGGTCAGCGCCCGCGCAGGGAAAAACACCGTGCGGCGCGGCGTGCAAGCAGCGATTACCACGGCGACTGCTGCAATCCCCGGTGTTTGCATATTCCAGCAGCCAGGGACTCAGGCTGTATACGCCGGCTTCCACCTGGGACACATCAAAATGCAGTCCGCGACCAGTGCGACGTCGATACAGTAAGCCCGCCGCGAGCGCGCTGGCGGCAAAACGCGGTGCCAATGAGTCGGTGATAGTGCCATAAGGTCCAATCGGCTCCCGGTCTGGCCAGCCGGTGAGAAAATTGAAACCCGACAGGGCCGCGCCCTGGCCGCCAAAGCCGGGATAGTCCTTGTGTGGTCCGGTCTGTCCGTTGAGGCAGGTGGACAGCATCAGCAGGTCGGGTTTTTCCTCGGCCAGCTGCGCGTAGTCCAGGCCATAGGACTGCATGGCCTTGGGTGCGAAGTTTTCCAGTACCGCATCTGCCCAGTGTATGAGTTGCGTGGCGATTTCCCTGCCCGCGGGATGCCGCAGGTTGAGGGTGATGCTTTGCTTGCCGGCATTGAGGGCATCAAACAGTGTTGAACCCTCAAGGCCATGGGGGCTGCCTGCGGCCATCACGCGCAGGAAGTCGGGGTGACGGTGCGACTCGACCTTGATAACCGTAGCACCGTGCTCGTTAAAATAGCGGCTGACGATGGGCCCCGCGGCACCGGAACCAAACTCCACCAGTTTCAGCCCCTGCCAGGCGCCATTGGACGGGCTTGCGATCCTGTCACGGAGATCAGAAACGGCTTTTCTGGCAGTCCACTGCGGCCACGGGCCACTATCAAGTTCGGGTGAAGGGCTGGGTGCGGGGCAAAGTGCAATGTCGCCTGGCTGTTGGTGCTGCGCATCGCGCGCGATAAAAAATCGCGCAGGAAACTGTTCGATGTTGCCTACGGCTGCGAACATGGTCCTTGCGAGCAACTGCTCGCTGGCCAGTATTTCAGAGGCCCCGTAGGCCGGTGCCAGCATCAGATTGGAAAATACGGCAAGCGCGTACAGTTCCGTCATGGTGTGGCGGGCGAAATAGGCAGCAAGCGGCTCTTCGATAGCACGCAGTTCTTCACTGTCGAGAATGAGGGGATTAAAACGGGTCCAGTCCCGCTCGATCCATGCAGCACACAACAGGTTTTCCCGCGCCAGTTGTTCCTGCAGTATCTCGAAATTGCGCAGGCGGGACGGACCGCCGCGCAAACCAAAGGAGACAAAGCCGTCCTTGCAGGGCCAGATTTCCCGGGTGCGCCCCAACGACGCGCCCTGTCGCCGACCCTTGTTGCCCGTCCTGGGAAATTGTCCCGCGCCGCCCATATTGGCAATCATTACCGCTTCCTGCATCGACAGGTCAATGACCTGTGGCCGCCCTGATGCCAGCGCGGTGAGTATGGCGAAGACGGCCTCGCTGCTGGCATGTGCATAGGCTGCCGGTTCACTGCAGCGTACGGGGGCGCGATCGGGAAAGCCCGTGGCATAGAGATTGCCACTAGCGGCCATGATCCCCAGGTCGCTGGCCCGCCAGTTGGCACGCGGCCCAGCCAGGCCGAAAGGCGTCGCTTGAAGCCAGACTGCCTGTGGCGCGCGCGTCAGGGGGAATGCAAGGGCGCCGGTGAATCCCGGTGTTTCGATGATGACATCCGCACCGCGCAGCAGCGCATCGAGGCGGCTGTCATTGGCGTCGTATGCAACGCTGGTTTTGCCCGCGTTCCAGGCCAGGAAGCGCAGCGATACTCCGCTGTTTTTCTCAAGAGGAGCGGCGTGCCGCAGTGGGTCGCCGCCAGCCGGTTCAAGCTTGACCACGTCCGCTCCCATATCCGCCAGCATGCGCCCGCACATCGCCAGTGGTTCGCCAGCCATGTCTACGACGTTGACACCCTGCAGTAATTGCTCGCTCAATACTCGACACCTCTTACGTTGGATATTCTCATAACTGAATGAGAACTGCCTCTCACTTTTCCACGCCGGCGAGTTTCTCGACTTTTCTTAAGGTATTTATTGACGCTGCCGAGCACTAACCGTATAAATGGCGTTGAGCATGGCTATTTCAGCCATGCCTTCTAATGCTCTAACGGGTAACAAAAGGCCTGTGAGCGAGGAGGGGCGATATGTACAGGTAT
>JANPDE010000319.1:0-20885 GCA_031431315.1 Haliea sp. | reverse complement strand
CCGAAGCCCACGGTCCAGGTTTCGATGGTGGCACCGCCTGCCGGATCGGCGGCAAGCGTCATGCGCGGCGCGGCGTCGATGCGCTGTTGCAGTGAACCACTGTCGATAGCTTGCCAGGGCTGCGTTGGCGGTTCGGTCGAGTATAGTCCCAGCGAGTGCTTGGTCAGGTACAGGCCGTTGGCGGTGATCAGACCATGCCCAGAGCCTGCACCTGCACTTAAGCCGCGCAGGGTTGCAACCATCTCGGCAATCGCATGCAGGGAGTAATTGTTGCCGGGCCCGCCGAAGCAGGGCAGGCCGCCGGTGACCGTCACGCCGCGCGCATCCAATGGCGACAGGCCGATTTCATTGCAGGCGATCTGTACGGCACTGGGAAAACAGCTGTAGATGTCGAAGCGGGAAATTTCATCCAGCCTGATACCTGCGTGCGCTGACACGGCTCTCCATGCGCTGTTGATCGCGGGTGATTCATGCAGGACGGGCCGCTCGCTGACGTACCAGATGTCGTTGACATCGGCGCCGCCGCACAGGTAGATCCAGCGCTCCCGTTCAATGCCCAGTTCGCGAGCCTTGCCCGCCGTGGTCATGATCACGGCAGCGGCCATGTCGACTTCCAGAATGGGGTTCATGGCGCGCGTGTAGGGGTAGCCGATGTAGCGATTATTCTGTGCCACGGTGGAGATGTCCTGCGTCGTCTGGAACTGCCCCCGCCACGCGTGCGGGTTGTTGGCGGCAACTGCGCTCATGGCGCTGCACAACTGCGCGATGTGCGCCGAGTGCTGCTCTCGGCTGACGCCGAGGTGGTGGCGCAGGCTGTTCTCGAACAGCGGGTAAGTGTTGATCGGCTCGTACATCCCGTGCGCCAGTTCCACCGCGGTGTGCCCCTCGCGCTCCTGTCCGACGGTCGGCGGTTCCGTCTGGCCCCCTTGCGCCCAGGCCGAGATATCCGCGCCGGAGCGCAGCGCTGTGAACAGAGTTGCCAGAAGTTCCGCGCCGGCCAGCATGACGGCGCTGTGCGCGCCGCGTGCGAGCTCACTCGCAAAGTGATTGACCAGGTACTGCGGCGTATTGCCGCCAATCGTACCCTGGAAATATGCAGCATTTTTTATGCCCAGGCGTTGCGCCAACTGGGTACCCGGATCGCGCGGAAACAGCGCGCCGACACCGGGCGTGGTGTCGGCGATAAACCTGACCATCACCACAGCATCCAGCGCATCAACCAGAGCGCTGCTGCCGGTATCGGCAATGGCCGCTGCGCCGGCCGCATGCAGCGCATCCGCCGGCGTCCGGCCGTTATCTGTTGTATGCCAGGTTTTTTGCCCGGCGCCTATTACAATGGGCGTGTTGTCAGGTATTGGCATACAATAATGGCGCTGTGTCCGCTTGCAGGTGAGTGTGGGTTGGCCACAACATAAACAGGAACGGCGGGGAAATCCACCCCCGCGATCGTCTCCCGATGGAATACCATTATGAAAACCCGACTTGACGTCAGCTCCAATCGCGTGATCCTGCTGTTCTTCCTCGGCATAGCGCTGTATGCCTGTTACTGGCTGGTCAAACCGTTTCTGCAGCCGATTATCCTGGCCATACTGATCGGCTGGATGGCCTTTCCCCTCCACCAGCGTTTGGTGGTCGCATTGCGCGGGCGCATCACCCTCGCCTCGCTGCTCAGTTGCCTGGCACTGTCGCTGGTATTGCTAATACCCGCGCTGGTGTTACTGATAGCGGTGCTCAAGCAGGGCATCAGTTATTCCGTGATCGTGCGCGACTGGGCAACCTACGAGAATGTCCACCAGCTTATGTCCCATCCCTGGCTGCTTGAAGTGCAGTCCCGCGTGACCAGGGTATTGCCAGAAGGAGCGCTGGACCCGGATAACATCCGCGGCGCAGCAGTGGAGGCAGCCAGCATGATCGGGCGGCAATTCGCCGATGTTTCGAAATCCATTCTCGGCAGCCTCACCACATTCATCATTCAGTTTCTGTTGTTGTTGTTCGTACTGTTTTTTGTGCTGCGCGACTACGACAAACTGATTGCATTTCTGCATCGCGCCCTGCCGCTGTCCAACTCCCAGGAGGAAACGTTGTTTCAGGAGGTGAAGGATGTCAGCAAATCCGCCTTGTTGGGATCGTTGCTGACTGCAGTCACTCAGGGCGCTGTCGGTGGCATTGGCCTGTGGCTCGCGGGTTTCCCCGGGGTATTCTGGGGCACGGTGATGGCGTTTACTTCATTGATTCCGTTTGTGGGTACGGCACTGATTTGGGTACCGGCGGTGTTGTATCTGTTGGTGACCGGCGAGATGAAGTGGGCCATATTCATGCTCATTTGGGGTGTGCTGGTCATCGGCTCGATCGACAATTTTTTGCGCCCGATGTTCATGCAGGGCGCCAGCATGAGCACGGTGGTAGTGTTCTTTTCCCTGATCGGTGGATTGCAGGTATTCGGTTTGATCGGTTTGATCTACGGCCCGCTGCTGTTCTCTATCGCACTGGTATTATTCAAGTTGTACGAGAGTGAGTTCTCCGATTTCCTGGATTCACAGGACAGCAACTAATTGTCCGTCCCGTAGAGATGCCGCAGTAACGGCTTGTCAATTTTGCCGGCGGCGTTAAGGGGCATTGCGTCGACGCGAATCCAGCGTTTGGGCGTTTTGTAAGCGGCGAGCCAGGCGCGACAGTGATCGGACAATTCCCGGTCACTGACGGCGCACTTAAGTCGCAGTAGCGCGCAGGGGCTTTCACCCCATTTGGGGTCCGGCACGCCGATGACGGCGCAGTCCCCGACAGCCTCATGGCGGTGCAGTACCTCCTCGATTTCCCGTGACGCAATATTTTCACCGCCGCTGATGATCATGTCTTTCTTGCGATCAACAAGATAGAGGTATCCCTCGTCGTCAAAGCGGCCGATGTCTCCGGTGTGCAACCAGGCGTCAGCCAGCGCCGGGGCAGTGGCGGCGCTGTCATTCCAGTACCGCTCCATGCACTGCGGAGCCTGCACCACAATCTCACCGGCGGCGCCGCTGGCGCAGGGGTGTCCATCGTCATCGAGCAACTTGATAGTGGCAGTGAGCAATGGGCGGCCCACGCTGTGCAACAACTGCGGTTTGTCGCCGGCCGCCATTCGGTGATCTTCCACGGTCAGGAAGGCCACACTGCCGGACAGTTCCGTCATGCCGTAACTCTGGCACAGGCCAACATTGGTTTCGGCCAGCAGACGTTGTAACAGCGGCTGGGGCATGGCCGAGGCGCCGTAGCCAATAGTGCGCACTGAACGCAGGTCGGCAGCTTTAAATTCGGGGTGGTTCAGCAGCAGGGCTATCATGGCCGGTGCCAGGGACATGGTGGTGACCTGCAGTTCGCGGCAAGCCTTGAGTGTGTCCGCCGCATCGAAGGACGGGGCCAGTACCACGGCCGCGCCGTACTGGTGTTGCAGCAGGACGTTGTGTGCGGATACGTGGAACAGTGGAAACGGGTAGTAGTATTTGTCGGTCGGTGCAACCGGGCGCGCCAGCGCCGCCGAGCGCAGCCCGGCCAAAAACGAGCGATGGCTTAACACGGCGCCTTTAGGGCGCCCGGTAGAGCCGGAAGTAAACAATATCCACACTGGATCTTCTGGCCGGGTGTCGGGCAACGTTGCGCTGCGCGGCTCTTCCCGCCAGCGCAGGTAGTCATCGCCCAGCGGGATGATGTGCATGTTCGCTGGAACATCCGCGTGGGCCAGCAGGGGTTGCAGCAATTCAGGCGCGCCGAACAGTGTGGTGGCGCCAGCGCATTGCAACTGGTAAGCCAGTTCCGCCGGGGCCAGCCTGGCGTTGAGCGGCACCAGGATCCGGCCTGCCGCGGGCACGCCATAAATCAACTCCACGTACTCGGGGCAATTCCACGCCAGTACCGCGACGCGGTCCCCCATTGCACCATCGGCAGCCAGGCGCGCCGCAACAGCCAGGACATTGCGCTGCAGGCTGGCGTAAGAGATCGCCACTCCCTGCCACCACAACGCAACGCCATCCGGTTGTGTGGTTGCCTGCTGCGCGACCAGGTGCTGTAGCAGCAACGCGACACTAGGCATTGACGACTACCCGTGGCGTGCGCGCCGGCATACGTGCAGTGAGTTCGTAACCGACGGTGTCGGCGCAGCGCGCCACCTCGGCCGCCGGCAAACCCACGCCCCACAGCACCACCTCAGCACCGAGCTGAACGTGATTGAGATCAGTGACATCGACTGTGATCATATCCATAGAAACCCGGCCGGCCAGCGGTGCACGCTGTCCGTTAACCAGCACCGGCGTGCCGTTGGGAGCTTGGCGAGGATAGCCGTCGCCATAGCCAATCGTTACCGTTGCGATGCGCGATGCTCGCTGCGCCACCCAGGTACCGCCATAACCCACGGCGTCTCCTACTGCAACATCGCGCAGTGCGATCACAGCCGAGGTGAGGGTCATTACCGGTTGCAGGGCCTGCGCCTGCGGGTGGTCCTGCAGCATCGGAGAGTTGCCGTACAGCATATAACCGGGGCGCACCCAGTCGTAGTGCGCACTGGGCCAGGCCAGCAGGCCAGCAGAATTGGCGGCACTGCGTCCTGCGGGGAAGGGCAGGGCCTCGAACACGGCCAGTTGCTGCTGCGTTTGCGGGCTGTGCAAGTCATCCGCTGCGGCGAAATGGGTGTAGGTGACTGTGTCTTTGTCAGCATTGTGACTGGCGCTCAGTCGCTGATGACAGCGCTGGGCATGTTCAGGCGCCACACCGAGTCGGTGCATGCCTGTGTCGATCTTGAGCCAGCAGGTGAGGGGTATCGGCAACGCGGCATCTTCCAGCCAGCTCAGTTGCTGCTCATTGGTTATGCTCACCCACAGGTCCAGTTGCGACGCCGTAGCCAGCTCCGCGGCCGAGAATACGCCCTCCAGTAACAAAATGGGGGTGGTAATGCCGGCATAGCGCAGCTCCATGGCTTCTTCTATGCATGCCACGGCCAGTGCATCGACGAGCGCTTGCAGTGCCCCGGCGATCGTAACCGCGCCGTGACCATAGGCATTGGCTTTCACCACGGCCATCACTTTGGAGTGTGGCGCCAGCTGGCGCGCTACACTGACATTGTGGCGCAGTGCACGCAGATCGAGTCGCGCCTGGTTGGGCCTGGCCATCAGAACTCGAACTTGCGCGCGCTGTACAGGGTTTGTGCCGCCAGCCACACATCGCCGATGCTGCCATCAGCGACTGGATGATCGTCAACCGCAACCACTGGCACGATATCCCGGGTGGAGCTGGACAGCCAAACCTCGTCTGCAGCGCGCAGTTCATCCAGGGTCACGACACGTTCTTCTACGGCAATGCTGCCGTCCCGGCGCAGCATGTCCAACAGCATGTACCGGGTTATTCCGGGCAGCTTCTGCTCATCCAGCAGCGGGGTTGCCACGATGCCATTTTTGATTACGTACACATTGCAGGAAGCGGCTTCGGTAAGTTCGCACTTGTGGTTGTAGAGCACTGTTTCATCGTTGCCTGTGGCGTGGCCCTGTTGGTAGTGCATGACATTGCCCAGCAGTGAGATAGATTTAATGTTACAGCGCTGCCAGCGCAGGTCCTCGGCAGTGGCCACGGTGTAGGGCGTTACCGCACGCTTGTTAGCGACAGGTGCCGGAGGAATCTCGTAGGTGAACGCAAAGACTGTAGGTGTGATGCCCACGGGATAGGCGTGGTGGCGTTTGCTGTCAGCGCCGCGGCTCACATGCAAGTAGAGGCCCAGATTGCCGCCACCGTTGCGCGCGATCAGTTGCGCGGCGATTTCGCGCCACTGATTGTGGTCCAGGTGCAGGGGTATTTCGATGGCGTCCAGGCCTGCCTGCATGCGCGTCAGATGCGGTCCGAAGCCCACCAGTTTGCCGTCGTAGGAAGGAATCACCTCATAGATGCCGTCACCGAACAGGAAGCCGCGATCCATGGGCGAGATGTGTGCCTCGCTCATCGGAAGATAATTGCCGTTCAAATACACCGTACTCATGCCTAGTTCCTATTGTTCCCTGTGGACGCCGCCCCGATCAGCCGCGTGAAAAATGTGTCAGCGCACGCAACTGCTCAATGACGCGTAATCCCTCCCCAACCTCCAAGCCGTCCTCGGTGAGGGTATTGCCCCTGGTCACCCCGTCCACGCTGCCGTGGATGGAAAGGTAGTTTAATAGTTGCACCGGGGAGATGCTCGCCAACAGGTCCCGCTTTGCCCACAGGGCCAGAAAGGCGATCAGGCCATAGGCGCCCCAGTTGGAGACATCGGCCACCAGCAGTTCATCACAGCCGGTGATCGAGGCGTTGATCTTCAGGCCGGCCAGGGTGCTGGCGATATTGCCCATACCAATTTCATTGCCGCCATCCCCGATGGCGATGGTAGGGCAGTTGGCGTGGCTGATGAAGGGGTCGAAATACTTGCAGTTCCCCGTGATGTCTTCCCCGTGCATATTATAGTAGCGGCTATCGGCGGCAAGTCCCGGACGCTCGATGGCGACAAGCGCCTGCGGTTGCAGTGCCCGCAACTGTGTCGCCGCTTCCTCGCGGGCCGCCTCAAGGTCGCATGCGCTCAGCTCCAGTACCGCATACTCTCCCGCCAGCGCGTGCGCCAGTGGGGCGCCGCAGGCAATAATCGGTGTAGCGCCCAACTCTGCCAGGACCTGGTAGAGCGCCATGGCGCCCACCGGTCCGTCGGTTTCGAAGGTGTCGGCGACGGGAAAGCCGGTGCCAATGAGGACGGTGCCGCTGCAGTCCCGCAAATGCCGGGCGGCGCGCAGGTAGTAGCCGGGTTTCAGAGCGGCGCGGGCCAACTGCATGTGGCGCAGGTTGCGCGCCACCAACAGTTGTTCGATCGCTTCACTGAGATGCTGTTTGTTCATGCCGGGCGTTCCCGCGGCGGGCGTTCCCGCAAGGGGCGCTGCAGGGCGAAGCGTTGCGCCAGGCGCAGTGCCTTGTGCGCAGTGTGCGGCGTGATCGGCGCGAAATGCACAGTGTTCCCTGGCCGCAGTTGGCTCATACGTGCGGCGTCCAGCGACAGCGCTGCACCGATCTTGGGGTAGCCGCCAATGGTCTGGCGATCATTGAGCAGCACTATAGGTTGGCCATCCGGAGGTATCTGGATGGCCCCGAAGCAGATACCTTCAGACAGGATACCCTCAATGGCGCACGCAATGACCGGCCCCTCCAGGCGGTAGCCCATGCGATCACAGCGCTCGGTCACCCGGTACGTGCTACCAAAGAAGCGGCGCTGCGCCGCGCGGCTAAAATGGCGTTGCTGGTAACCGGGAACGACGCGCACGGTCAGGGTGTTTTGATAGCGGGGCCGATCCCCTTCAGCCAGGTAGAAATGCTTGCGCGCGGTGACTGTGGCGCAGGGCAACTCATCACCGGCTAGCAGGCGCTCGCCGCGCAAACCGCCAATGTGTTCGCGCACCACCGTGGCGGTACTGCCGAAGCTGGGTGCAATCGCAAATCCGTCGGCCACGCCGAGATAGCTGCGACAGCCCGTCTTGGCGAAACCCACGCGTACGGTGTCTGTGGCCAACACTCGGTGTACTTCCCACAATCCTTTCTCCTCGCCATTGATGCTCAGGGGCATGGGTGCGCCGGTGAGGCAGAGGTAGGTGTCCGCCTGTGCCTGTAACTGTAAACCGCCGACACTCACCTCGATGGCCGTACTACCCACAGGATTTTGCAGCAGGCGATTGCAGTAGTGGAACGCTTCCGTATCCAGCGGGCCGCCATTGCTCAGGCCGAGGCGATGATAGCCGCGCCGTCCACTGTCCTGCAGCAGGCTGAGGATTCCCGATTGCTCGACCAGCATACTCATGCCAAATCCCCACCCAGGGCCAGGAAGCGCGCGCGGTCGACGGACTCGAAGCGCACGCTGTCGCCTACCGACACCGGCATGCACGGCTCTGCATGCGGATCAAACATTGACACCGGACAGCGACCAATCAGGTTCCAACCACCCGGGGAATCCGCCGGGTAAACCGCTGTCTGGCGCTCCGCGATGGCCACCGAACCGCGCGGGACCCTGGCTCTGGGCGTGGCAAGGCGCGGGGTGGCGATGCGCTCATCCACTTCTCCCAGATACGCAAACCCGGGCGCGAAACCAATGGCATAGACCCGGTACTCGGTACCGGTATGCAGGGCGATGACGTCCTGCACGGACAGGCCGGCGCGCGCGGCCAATGACTCCAGGTCCGCACCCGCTTCGGAGGCGTAGTACACCGGAAACACCACGGTGCGACCGGGTGGCGCGGCCTGCGCCTGCAGCTGCTGCAGGGCGCTGCGCACGCGGCGCGCAACACTCAGGTGGTCGGTGCGCAAGGGGTCGTAGAGAATCAACAGCGAGGCGTAGGAGGGTACCAGGTCGATAAGGTCAGCGCCCAGCACTGCCTCGACGGCGGCGACCGCCGCCTGCACACTAGCGGACGTCTCCGGCGTGGCAGTATCCCCGAGATAGAGTATCAGGGCATCCTCACCCACCGCATGCAGTTGCACTGCGCTTCAGCCGCCGTCCACCAGGGCGCGAATCGCCGCGATGGACCTTACCGCTTCCGGGTTGTCACCGTGTACGCACAGCGTATCGGCTGGCAGCGGGATAATGTTGCCGCTTACTGTGGTGACCGAACCATCCCGTATCAACTGCGCTACCTGGGCCAGCATGCGTTCACTGTCGTGAACAGCGCCCAGCTGGCTTCTGGGCAGGAGGCTGCCATCGTCGGCATAGCAGCGATCGGCAAACGTTTCGAACAACAGCCCTACGCCTGCGGCAGCAGCTTCAGCGCGGTGTGCAGCGGCGTGTACAGTGGACTGCACGATCAGCGCCAGCGGTCGGTGGTAGCGCATCAGCGCCTCGAAAATGGCCGCGCGCACCTCGCTGCGCGCCATCATGTCGTGATACAGCGCGCCATGGGGTTTGACATGCGCGAGTGCCAGTCCCAAATTTTGCGCCATGCCGTCCAGTGCGGCGATCTGGTAGTGCAGGGTGGCGATGATCTCGGCGCGGCTGAGCGTCATGCTGCGGCGGCCGAAGCCGACAATATCCGGGTAGGCGGGATGGGCGCCGATTGCCACCTCGTGCTCAGCCGCCAGTGCCAGGGTACGGTGCATGGTCAGGGGGTCACCGGCGTGAAACCCGCAGGCGATGTTGGCCTGGTCGAGATGGGGCATGACGGCGGCATCCATGCCCATGGTCCAGCTGCCATAACCTTCACCCAGATCGCAATTGAGCAGCATTGCCAGTCCCTACAACACAGCCAGTTGGCTGTTGCGCACATCGGTGACCAGCATACACCCCGGACGGTGTGTGATGGCCAATGGCAGCTTCGCCTGCGCCAGCGCCACCTGCGGTGTGACCCCGCAGGCCCAGAACACCGGGATTTCTGCCTCCTCGATGGGCACCGCATCGCCGTAGTCCGGTTGCGCCAGGTCCGCGATGCCGATCAATGCGGGATCACCCAGATGAATGGGTGCTCCGTGCACGGCGGGAAAACGCGTGCAGATCTGTACGGCGCGGATAGCATCGCTGGCCCGGAACGGGCGCATGCTGACCACCATCTTGCCAGCGAAGGGTCCCGCAGCGGCACAGTCGATCGCGGTACGATACATCGGAACATTCAGGCGCAGGGTCACGTTCCGTACTTCCAGGCCATCGGCCAGCAGCGCCTCCTCGAAGGAAAAGGAACAGCCCAGGGCAAAGGTCACCAGGTCGTCGCGCCACAGTGCGGTGATATCCGTGGTTTCCTCGGTCAGGCGGCCATCGCGGAATACGCGGTAGCCGGGCACGTCGGTGCGTATATCGATAGCGCCGAGTGTGGGCAGCGCCGCATCGCCCGGTGCACTGACAGCCAGTAGCGGGCAAGGTTTCGGATTCAGCTGGCAAAAACGCAGGAAATCATGGGCATAAGCGACGGGCAGGATCACGATATTGCATTGTACAAAACCCGGCGCCAGGCCAGAGGTATTGCTGGCGTGTCCTCCCGAGCGTATCTTGGCACGCAGTTCCGCCGGGGATAATGTGCTGCTCACGGCGCGTCCTTGTTGAAGTGAAGGGTTGACCGAACGGAGAATATCACAGTGACCGCCATGCTAGCCCAGCTGCTCGACGTGCTCAGCCCCAGGTCTTTGGGCCAGGATAGATTTACCGCTGGCAACATGCACCCTGCGGCTTTCAGGATCTACGGCGGACAGGTGTTGGCGCAGTGCGTTAGCGCAGCGGTAGCCACTGTCGCGGCACAGCGCGTCCTGCACTCGCAACACGCCTACTTCCTGCGCCCGGGCGATCCTGCCAAGGAGATCGTGTTCGAGGTGGAGCGGGCCCGGGAGGGCCTCAGTTTCAGTTCCCGCCGGGTGGTGGCGTTACAGGGGGGAAAACCCATCCTGGTCAGTTCCCTGTCATTCCAGATGGCCTCCACAGGGGATGACTACCAGCCCGATATGCCACAGGTACCTCCACCGGAATCGCTTCCCAGTGAGCGGCAGTTGAGCCTGGAGGCGGGTAAGCTGGACGAAAGTTTCATGATTACCACGGGGGAAGACCTGGACATCCGTGTGGTGGAGCCTGTGGACTGGGACCACCCGGTGCCGCGCGACCCCAGGTTGCAGGCCTGGATGAAAACCACCAATGCAATCCCTGACGAGCGCGGCTTACACCAGGCCCTGTTGGCGTATATGTCCGATGCCTTGCTGATCGATGCGTGCCTGATTGCCCACGGCCGCCACTTCGCCGACTCCAATTTTCAGGTTGCCAGCCTGGATCACGCCCTGTGGTTTCACGAGGACTTTCGCGCCGATGACTGGTTGCTGCACACGGTCGAGGCGGAGCGCATCGGTGGTGGCCGGGGCCTCGCGCGCGGTAATTTCTACACACGGGCGGGACGCCTGGTCGCCACTACCATGCAGCAGGGCGTGATGCGCTTTCGTTGACCGCTGTCACTTTGTGGCTGAAAATCCTATAGTGTCGCACTCCCTGTCAAGACAAGTGAAGAGATCAAGGAATTACCCATGCCACATCCCAGCATTACCGCGCAGACCTATCCGCACAAGCCCGCCCTCATCATGGGCGCGTCGGGTGAGATGGTTACCTACGCGCAACTGGACCGGCGCTCCAACAAGGGCGCGCAGCTGTTCCGCTCACTGGGCCTGAAAACCGGGGACCATATCGGCATGATGGTCGAGAACTGCCACCAGTTCATCGAGATAGTGTGGTCCGCGCAGCGCAGCGGCCTGATCTTCACGCCGATAAGCACCCACCTGAAGAAAAGCGAGACGGCGTACATCCTGAAGAACTGCGAGGCGAAACTGTTCATCGGTTCGTTGGCGCTACTGGAGGTCGCCCGCCAGGTGCGTGATGAGACCGTCGGGGTGAATCACTTCTACATGGTCGGTGGCATCGCGGCCGGTTACGAATCCTGGGAGGAGGCCGTCGATGCCCAGCCCCCAACCCCGATCGCGGATGAGAGCAACGGCGTGCCCATGCTCTACTCCTCGGGCACCACGGGGCAGCCCAAGGGCGTGTTTACGAATGAGTACTCCCGCGATGTCAACGCACCACCATTTGCCGCCAGCCTCGGCGCGTTGTTCGGCTTCGGCGAGGAGACAGTGTATCTCTCGCCCGCGCCCCTGTACCACGCGGCGCCGCTACACTGGACCACGATGGCGACGTACAACGGCGGCACCTGCGTCATCATGGAGAAGTTTGATCCGGAACTGGCGCTGAAACTGATCGAAGAGCATCGCGTCACCCACAGCCAATGGGTCCCCATCATGTTCAATCGCATGCTCAAGCTGCCGCAGGCGGTGCGCGATGCTTACGATATGAGTTCGATGCAGGTGGCCATCCATGCGGCGGCCCCGTGTCCCATCGAGATCAAGGAGCAGATGATCGCGTGGTGGGGCGAGATCGTCATGGAGTATTACGCCGCCAGCGAAGGCGTCGGTTTTACCTTGATTGATTCCGCCAACTGGCTGACTCACAAGGGCTCCGTTGGCCCCGCGCTGCTGGGAGAGTTGCACATTGTCGATGACGATGGCAACGAAGTGCCCACCGGGGAGACAGGTACCGTGTATTTCGGTGGCGGACAGGCGCGCTTTCACTATCACAATGAACCGGAGAAAACCGCGCAGGCGTACAATGAAAAAGGTTGGGCCACCACCGGCGATGTCGGCTATGTCGACCAGGACGGGTATCTGTACCTGACGGATCGCAAGAATTTTATGATCATCAGTGGCGGGGTGAATATCTACCCCCAGGAAGTCGAAAATATTCTGGCCAGCCATTCTAAAGTGGCGGACGTGGCAGTGTTCGGGATTCCCAACGAGGAATTCGGCGAAGAGGTGAAAGCGGTGATCGAACCGATGAACTGGGCCGACGCCACCGACGAGACGGCCATCGAGATCATGGAGTGGCTGCGCGAACGTATCTCCAATATCAAGATGCCGCGCTCACTGGACTTCCACCCCAAGCTACCGCGCATGGACAACGGCAAACTTTACAAGCGGCATCTGGTGGATAATTACCGCGACGCGTCGCGCGGCGAAGAAGGTCGAGATTCAGAGGATAAGTAGTCGCTTTGGAATTCTGACGCGGAGTTTCTGATTCATTATCGTGAAATGGCAACAGGGAAGCTGCCATTGCTAAACAGCTGGGAATTTATTGATGAAAGTCGATAATAATAAAAACAAGCTATCTGGTTTTCGATCTGCAATTTTTATCCCCAAAGGGATTCCTATCGCCTGGTGGCCGGTGATAGCAACGTTGCTCGTGCAATTCCACATGCTGCGCAACCCTATTTTTATGTATGACGATTTGGTACACCTGTACAACGTCTCCAACCTTCCGTTTATCGACGCCATTCGTATCACAATGGGGGGACATCTTATTCACAGCCTTACAACGGTCTTCTGGGTACTAAAATCCCTTTTCGGAGTAAATCCCGTTGCTTTTATGCTCGTGGGGATAACGATCCATTTGGTGAGCGTGCGTCTACTGTTTGAAATTATTTCGCGCCTCACGGCCAGGAACAGTTTAGCCGCCCTTGGAGCAAGCGTTTGGGGTATGAACCCATTCATTGCCGCATCTCTGGAATGGATATCTGTACATGGGCAGGTCTATGCGACTGCCGCCGTGTTGTGGGTACTGCTCGATATTGTTCGATACGGTCAGACCCCATCCCTGCTGAAAAACGGCCTCCTGATTCGTCATGCTTTCCTGCTGTTGGTGGCGGCGACCAGTTTTGGTTCCGGTTTGTCGTCCACGGTGGTATTTGTCCTGGTGATTGCGGTGTGGAATCCTCTTCCCGATCGACGCAATCGGCTGCTTGCGGTTTATGGTTCCGTCGCACTACTGGCGATTGCGCTTTATGCGTTCACAATGTCCACGGAAGCTGAGGGCGGCTATGCCGGCACTAATGCTACCGGTGCCACGATAATGTATGGCGTTGGCAATATCCCGGGCGTGTTGGGAGCCTTCCTGGGACTGCTTTGCGTCGGTTCTTCCGGGCTTCTCTGGGGGCCTTTGATCATTGGAAAAATTTCCCTGGTCCCACGCGATTCCCTGGCATTTGTTGCGACGATTGCTGCAGTATTGGTCACGCTGCCATTATTGATATGGGGATGCATGCTATCCAACCCCAGTGAACGGCGGCGAATTTTCGCTTTGCTGCTATTACCCTGTGCAGCCTACGGACTGATAGCGGTTGCCCGTACCTCTTTTATGGCGCAAGTCCTGGTGGTAACGCCGCGTTATCACTATCTATCAATCGCGATCATTGCAATCGTAGTCTGTCTCGTTCTGGCAAAATTGATTGATCGTCTACCTCACAGCTTACTCAACTATGGGAGAGCCTCGTTCGCGATATGGCTGGCTATCGTCATTCTGCCATTTGCCTTGGCACCAGCAGAAGGAGTCAAGGCGATCGGTAAGCTAAATCAGGAAAATCAATACAATGCGGCAATGCGAGAAATTCAAGCAGCGCTTAAGAATAACGCAGATCAGCACACTATCTTTATTGTCAATAAGCCCTATAGAGTGACCCCTGTTCCGATGAGAATAATCCCCGAATATTTTCCCGGCTTCGCCGCGCTGTTCGTGTTGAGCTATCCGAGCAATAGCGTCGATGGCAAGCGGGTGTTGTTCCTGGAAGCATCCAATGAAATTGTCGAAATGACCAAAGCCCAGAAAGGGTCAAGAATATCAGAGCTTCTGGTCTACGAGCCGAATCTGGCCCGGTAATGTTCGGCTATGCGGGTTGAGCAGCGTCATTTCCCGCCAGCACTGGCTGCGCGCCGCGCCGGGTGAAGGGTAGATAAAACACCGGAATCACGAACAGGGTAAACAAGGTGCCTACCAGCATGCCGGCGGTAATCATCAAGCCGATGCTGAAGCGGCTGTTGGCACCGGGTCCGGTGGCAATGACCAGCGGCCATACACCCATGACGGTGGCGAAGGTGGTCATCAGTATGGGTCGCAGGCGCAGAGACGCCGCTTCCAGCACTGCATCGCGCCGCGTCATGCCCTGCAATACCAGCTTATTGGAAAACTCGACGATCAGGATGCCGTGCTTGCTGATCAGGCCGATCAGAGTCAGTAGGCCTATCTGGGTGTAGATGTTCAGGGTCGCGAATCCCAGTGCTATGGGTACCACGGCGCCGAAGATGGACAGCGGCACACTGAGCAGCACCACAATGGGGTCGCGGAAGCTGTTGAACTGCGCAGCCAGCACCAGAAAGATCAGGATCATTGACAGCGAGAACAGGATGGGGAAGGAAGCGGTCTCCTGCATGAAGCGCTGTGAAGCGCCGGTGTACCCCTCCTTGAATCCCTTGGGCGCTATCTCATGCAGCTTGTCACGCAGGAAGTTCAGGCCAGTACCCAGGCTATTGGGCGGCATCATGATGCCCTGGATGGTGGTGCTGTTGAGTTGCTGGTACTGGGTCAGTTCATTCGGCTCCACCCTGGACTCCAGGTAGGTTATCGCGGACAACGGCACCATTTCGCCGCTGCTGGTACGTACATAGTATTTTTCCAGTTCCTGCTTGGTCAGGCGGAAATTACTGCCGGCCTGCGTAATCACCTTATAAGAACGCCCTTCCAGATTGAAGCGGTTCACTTCCGCCTCACCCAGCATGGTCGACAGGGTTTGGCCTATCTCCTGCATGGAGATGCCCAGGCGCGCCGCGAGTTCGCGGTCGATGTTGACTCGCACTTCCGGTCGGTCGTAGTCCAGCGTTTGCTTGACGAAAATGAATAGCCCCGATTCATTGGCGGCTTTCACCAGCTCGGCACCCACGCGCATGACTTCCTCGTAATCCGCAGTGGAGGCCACCACAAAACTCACCGGCAGGCCTGCGTCGAAACCCGGCAGCGGCGGTGAACCGAAGGCGAACAGCTCCATGCCGGCAACACCACCGAGTTTTTTCTGGAATTCCGCCTGTACTTCCTGTTGGGTACGTTTCCGCTCTGACCACGGGTGCAACGTGACGCCACCAAAGTTATTACTGGGAAACATGATCTGCCAGGAGTGGCTTGCTTCGGGGATGCCCTTCCAGATTTTGACCACTTCGCTCAGGAAATGGTCGGTGTAGTCCAGGTTGGCATAGCGTGGCGAGGTGCCGGTGATGTAGATTCCCCCGGTATCCTCCTCCGGCGCCAGTTCCTGTTGCGCCAGCATGAACATTACCGGCAAGCTGGCCAGGATACAGACGGCAAACAGGACGACGGCCCCGCGATTGGCCAGGCAGATGGACAGCAAGCGTCGGTACTGCGTATTCAGCGAGCGGAAGCGTTTATCGAGCCAGTTGGCGAGCCGACCCTGGTGCGCGCTGTCAGTGAGCACCCGGGAACACATCATCGGGCTCAGCGTCAGTGCGACGATGCCCGAGACCAGAACTGCCCCCGCCAGCGTCAGGGCGAACTCACTGAACAGGGCACCCGTCAGTCCGCCGATAAAACTGATGGGGGCGTAGACCGCCGCCAGCGTCAGGGTCATGGCCAACACCGGCATCGCGACCTCGCGGGCGCCGACCAGCGCCGCCTCCCGCGGGGTGGCTCCGAGCTCGATATGCCGGTGCACATTTTCCACCACGACAATGGCGTCATCCACCACCAAGCCGATGGCGATGATCATGGCCAGCAAGGTCAGCAGGTTGAGAGAAAAACCCAGCGCCAGTATCAGGAACACCACACCAATCAGCGACAGTGGTATGGCGACCAGGGGGATCAGCACCACCCGGAAGGAGCCCAGGAACAGGTAAATCACCAGCATGACGATCAGGCTCGCCTCCAGCAGCGTGGTGATAACCTCCTTCAGGGCCTCATCGATCACGATGCTGCCGTCCCAGTCGAGAACCATTTCCATGTCGGCCGGCAGGTTCTCCCTGATTCGCGGCAGTGCCGCGTGCACCGCCCGGGACACGTTCAGTGGGTTGGCGTCAGGGGCTTGCGCAATGGACATGAAGACGGCATCGCGGCCGCTGGACTGCGTTCGCAGCTGGGTGGTTTCCGCGGACAGTTCGACATCGGCCACATCGCCCAATCGGACCCGATCCTCGCCCTCCTGGCGCACCACCAGGGCTTCAAAATCGGCGGCGCTCTGCATATCGGTGGCGGCGTCCACCGTGGCCCGCACCAGATTACCTTCCGTTGTGCCGGCGGTAGAAATGTAATTTTCGCGCTGGATCGCATTACTGACATCGGTTGCGGTCACCCCGAAGGCAGCCATGCGTACCGGGTCCAGCCACACCCGCATGGCCAGGTAGCGTCCAAAAATATTGGCATTTCCGACACCTTCCAGCGCGGCGAGCTCGGGCTGCACGGAGCGCACGAGGTAATCAGTGATCTGGTAGGGGGTCATCTGCTTGCTGTGGAACGCCAGGTACATCATGGCGTCACCACCGCTGGTGGTAGTGACGACCGGATCCTCGATTTCCCGGGGCAGGTCGCCGCGGGCCTCATTGACTTTGGCGATGACTTCCGACAGCACGTCACTGCTGTTCTCCCCCAGGCGTACATGGACTTCAATTTCCGAGATGCTGGGGTTGCTGGTGGAAGTTACGTATTCGATTCCTCTGGCGCCGGAGATTTTGAGTTGCAGCGGCGCGGTGACGAAACCCTGGACGGTAGGCGCGCTGGCGCCCCGGTAGATGGTAAAGACGTTGATGACACTGCGCTCCAGCTCCGGGAATTCGCGCACACTCACTCGCGACAGTGCGGCACCGCCCAATAACAGCAGCAGGCTGCTGACAACAATCGCCAGTACCGGACGTCGTATAAAGTGATCGGTGAAAGCCATCAGTCCTGGAACTTCTCATTGTCATCAACGATGACGCGGGCGTCGCGGTACAGTTTATTTTGCCCCGCAGTGACCACCCATTCGCTGCTCAGCAGTCCGTCGATAACGGCAACCTGGCCATTGCGGGTAGCACCTGTTTTTACCACGCGTGGTTGTGCGGTGGTTTGGCCTTTACTCTGTATCAGGACATACACCGTATCGCCGTGCAAGGAATAGGTGACGGCAGTCTCCGGTACGGTGACTACCCGATTAGGCTGGTCCAGGTCGATAATCAGCCGGGTAAACATACCGGGCAGGAGGCCCTTACTGTCCTGGAGGGTGGCGCGCGCCAAAAGATTGCGGGTGCCAGCGTCCACCCTGGCATCCAGTGCACTCAGGGTCGCGTTGAACACTTGGTCCGGGAACGCGGCGGTGTGCACCGCAATTTTCAATCCGGGACGCAGGCTGGGAACGTACCGGTCGGGAACGGTAAAGTCGATTTCCAGCTCACTGAGGTCCTGCAGCGTGGTGATGGGTGTTCCTGACTCAATGTAGTCGCCCACTTTCACCCTGATGATTCCCGTTGTGCCGTCAAAGGGTGCCACGATGCGTTTGACATCCAGCTGTGCGTCGGTTTCGGCCAGTTGCGCAATGGCGCTGTCGAGGTCGGCCCGGGAGCGGTCGTACTGGCTCTGGGGTATGGATTTCTGCTTGATCAGGCGCGCATCCCGTTCATACAGCTGACGAGCCAGTTTGAGGTTCGCCTCCTGTCGATTGCGGCTGGCCCGTTGCGAGCTGTTGTTGAGTGTCAGTATCGGTTGTCCGGCCTTCACCTGCTCACCGGACTGTACCGAGATGGCAATGATCTCGCCGCTGGTTTCGGCGCTCAATTCCACGCCCCGAGCCGCGCGAATGGTACCAACGGTCTCCAGTTCCGATGTCCAGACCGCGCTCTGCGCAGTGGCGGCGGCGATGGTGACCGGTGGTGGCGTGAAATCCGTGGCGGCCAATGCGGAAAACTTGTTGTACAGGTAACCCGCAATGCCGCCAAATATGAGCAGCAACAGGACGACAACGAACAGGTAAGCGCGCAACCCCGGCCCCTTTTTGTAATTGGAATTGCGTTGGAATCGCAATCTCACGTGATGGGCGCCCATTTTAAGGGCTTTGCGCGTTGCATGCACTAGGCGTGGCCAAATTGTGCCAAATGCACGCTTTTGCTAGCTCCTGCGCGAAATTTGACCAGTACTCGATGGTATCCGTTTCGCCCGTGAACGACGCTATTAGGGTGCTAGGACTCGCCCGGTATTTGGCTTATGCTAGCGGTAACCAGAGTGGTCAGTTAGTCCTTACGGGAGAGGGAATCCTTTGAGAAAAGCGCGCAAATTGAAGACCCTGCAGAAGCAGATGGACAAGGCCGCTTCCTATGAAGAGTGGAGCGCCGTCGCCCGTGAACACGATGAATTGACGGGGGCGAAACGCTGGCGCGAAATAGACCAGACCAGTCAGTACGACTACGGCCAGATTCGCCTGCGCCTGGACAAGCTGCGCAGTTTACGCTCGCGTCACGATTACCAGGGGTTGTTGTTTACGCTCAACGAGGGTATTCATGGCAATATGGGCGGTATGGGACGTCATAGTCTCTACAGCCGCGCGAAATTTGGCACTAAAACCCTGATCGAGCAGTATATTGACGAGGTTGATGACTCGCTGCGTTTTCTCGCCGAGCTGGATAGTGCAGAAATAGACGTGCAGCAAAAACTCGATTTCTTCTATCGCGCCAATATCTGCTTTGGCCGCTCCGCCCTGATGCTCAGCGGTGGTGGTGTCCTGGGCTTCTACCACCTGGGTGTGGTGAAGACACTGCTCGACCAGGGATTGTTGCCGCGGGTAATTTCCGGTTCCAGTGCCGGCTCACTGGTGGCAGGGACGCTCGGCACACGCAGCGACAAGGAGCTTGAGCGTTTCTACGATCCCACCCATGTACTGTTTGAAGCAGGGCGGGAGGCCAGCGCTTTTTCCCGAATGTTTTTTGGCGCGAACCCGCAGATCGATGTGGCCGACCTGGAGAAGCTCATTGCCCGCATGATTCCCGATTTGACCTTTCAGGAGGCTTATGAAAAGACCGGTCGGCAGATCAGTATCTCCGTCGCGCCGGCCGAGTTACACCAGCGCTCCCGTTTGCTAAATGCCATCACTTCGCCCAATGTGTACGTGCGCGCCGCTGTAATGGCCTCCTGCGCCGTGCCCGGAGTTTTTCCGCCGGTCATGTTGATGGCGAAAAACCAGCATGGCGAGCGCCAGCCCTACCTGCCCACCCGCAAGTGGGTGGATGGTTCTATCGCCGACGACCTGCCCGCCAAGCGCCTGCAGCGTCTCTACAGCACCAATCATTACATTGTGAGCATGGTGAATCCCATCGCCATACCGTTCCTGAAGAAGGACGGTGAGCGCTCCGCCCTGAGCTCGGCGCTGGGCACCCTGGGTATCGGCATGGGACGGGAATTGCTCAATTTTTACCGCGGTATGGTGCAAAATCGCAGCGAGTCCTGGCCGCGTTTCAATATGTTGATGAGCAGTATTCACGGCCTGATGGACCAGGAGTACAGCGGCGATATCAACATCGTGCCCAATTTCAGTTGGTACAATCCGGCCAAGCTCCTGTCGCACCTGTCGGAGAAGGATTTGATCGAGTTGATGGAAGGGGGAGAGCGCTCCACATTCCCCGAAGTGGAAGCGATCCGCATCTGTACCCGTATCAGTCGCACTATGGAAGAGATCCTCGGCCGCTTTGAGCAGGGCGACCTGCGCCCCGATGAGTCCGAGTACCATCGTCCGCGTTCATCGCGCCGTCGCCCACCACCCACTCGCTCCGATCGCGAGGCCCTGCGCGAATATCGACTGCATTCCGGCCAGGTCAAGAAAGCGTTGAGCATCAAACCTGCGGCATCCCGCGGAAAGGCTAAAGCGCGCGGCAAGTCGGGCGCCAATCGCAAGCCCTCGGCAAAGGGTGGCAATGGCGTACGACGGGCCGCCTAGTCGCCGGGTCGCGGTTGCACGCTCAGTCACAGCGCAATGAAAATTGAAGATTTCCCGTTAGCATGGCGGTGGACCAATCCCAAGCACACCGTATTCCCGCAAAATATACTCCAACAACTTGTTCCGTTAAACGCGGAATCCGCCGACAAACTCAGCGCATTGACCGCGCACGGATTTCAGAACCAGGCAGTGGAATTCGAGGCGTCAGAGGATATCGCTGCAACGCAGCTTTGGCTTGACGGCCTGGGAGTTTCATCGGGCCGTGTGTCAATTGTGTGGGACAAGATAACTGCTATATCGGTACCCTGGTCGGTGTTTTGCCAGTATTGGAACCACATCTGCTACCCATTCAGTGATGACATCGATATTTTTCTGGCGAACGACCGATTATTTCTTCGCTGGCGGCATGACGGGGTTTTTGAGCATGACCCAGGGGTACTCACGAGTATCGGTCGATGACCTGCTTGCCCAATGCCATCAGGTGCACCTGGTCGGGACCGTCCGCCTGGCGGCACCAGCGCGCGTAATTGAAGGCCTCCGCCATGCAGTAGTCCGCCGTCAATCCACCGGCGC
>JANPDE010000318.1:0-1854 GCA_031431315.1 Haliea sp. | reverse complement strand
ACCGGTTGATAACACCAGCCACCGTGCCCGCCGCCATGCACCAATACGTAAGTTGCCATTGTTGTGTCTCTTGATTTTGTTGTGCGAAATTTTAGTCGCGCGGAGGTTAGCCGGTTATGCCGCTGTGCCGCAATAGCGGCTCGATACTGGGCGCCCGTCCTCGGAACGAAACAAACAGTTCCATCGGTTCTTTGGCGCCACCGGCCTCCAGTATTTCTGTCCTGAAGGCCGCGCCGGTGGCTGCGTTGAAGATGCCCTCTTCCTCGAAGCGTGAGAACGCGTCCGCCGACAATACCTCCGCCCATTTATAACTGTAGTAACCCGCCGCGTAGCCACCGGCGAATATGTGGGAAAAGGAATTCTGGAAGCGATTGAAGGGCGGTGGCGTCGTCACCGCGACCTGCTGCCGCACTTCGTCCAAGAGGCTTTGTACGGAGTTGAATGCGCCACTGCCCCACTCACGGTGCAGGCGGAAGTCAAACAGCGAGAATTCCAGTTGTCGCACCATCGCCTTGCCGGACTGGAAATTGCGTGCCGCCAACAGTTTGTCCAGCAATTCCTCCGGCAACGCTGCCCCGGTCTCGTGATGCCCGGAAATAAACGACAGCGCCTCGCGCTCCCAGCACCAGTTCTCCAGGAATTGGCTGGGCAGTTCCACCGCATCCCAAGCCACACCGTTGATACCGGACACGGCTGCCACCGTCTGGCGTGTAAGCATGTGATGCAGGCCGTGACCAAACTCGTGGAACAGGGTGGTGAGTTCGCTGTGGGTGAGCAGCGCTGGTTTGTCACCTACCGGCGGCGTGAAGTTGCACACCAGGTAGGCCACTGGCAGCTGCAGGCCATTGCCTGTGAAGCGTCGTGCCCGGCAGTTGTCCATCCAGGCGCCACCACGCTTGTGAGCACGGGCGTACAAATCGAGGTAGAAGCGGGCGATCACATCTGGACCCTGCAGCAACTCGAATAATTTCACGTCGGGGTGGTAGCTGTCGAACTGCTGCACCTCCCTGACATCGATGCCGTACAGGCGACGCACCACCTCAAACAGGCCCGGTAGCACCCGGCTCACCGGCAAATAAGGCCGTATGTCCTCCTGCGACACCTGGTAGCGGCTCTGGCGCAGTTTTTCGCTGTAGTAACTGATATCCCAGGATTCGAGACCAGACATGCCACTGTCTTGGCGGGCGAATTCCTCCAGTTCACGCCGCTCCATCTCGGCCTGCGGTCGGGATTGCTCCGCCAACTGTTGCAGGAATGCCACAACACTGTCGGCAGAGTCGGCCATCTTGGTGGCCAGTGACAGTTCGGCGTAATTTGCAAATCCCAGCAGTTGCGCCAGTTCAGTACGCAATGCCAGCGTCTCGTTGATGAGGTCAGTATTGTCCCATTGGCCGCCATGGGGCCCCTGTTCCGAGGCCCGCGTGCAGTTGGCGGTGTAGACCTCTTCCCGCAGCTCACGATTGTCGCAGTAGTTAAGTACCGGTGACAGTGAGGGAAACTCCAGATTGATCAGGTAGTCCACTTGTCCAGCCTGTACAGCGGCCTGCAGTGCTGCCTGTTTGGCATTGGCCAGGGCTGTCTCGGGCAGACCCCGCAGTTGCTCCAGGGTAACCCGCTTCGACCAGGCGTTAGTGGCATCCAGTACATTTTCGCCAAACGTGCTGCCCAGTTTCGACAGGCGCTGGCGCAGTTCGCCGTACTGGCTCTTGTGCTCGGCTGGCAGAGCCACGCCGGCCAGGCGAAAATCGCGCAGCGCATGTTCGATGGACTTGCGCTGCGCAGTATCCAATGCAGTGAACGCATCGCTGTCAGCAATCTGCTGGTACGCTGCACACAGTTGGCTGTGCTGGCCCA
>JANPDE010000317.1:0-21718 GCA_031431315.1 Haliea sp. | reverse complement strand
AAGTGCGGTCACTGGGCATTAGCCCTGCGACCATCGACCGACTGCTCAAGCCGGTACGCGCCCGAGCGACCCGCAAGGGGCTCTGTGGAACACGACCCGGCAGTCTGTTGAAAAACCAGATACCCATCCGCACCCACCACTGGGACATTACCCAGCCGGGCTACCTGGAGGCGGATACCGTGGCGCATTGTGGTAACAGCCTCGCCGGTGATTTTGCCTGGTCCCTGACATTAACCGATATTTTCACCACCTGGACCGAGATCCGCGCCACCTGGAACAAGGGGGAGGTGGGTGTCTGCGACCAAATCGCAGCGATCGAAGCGCAGTTGCCCTTTACCCTGCTGGGGTTCGATTGTGACAACGGCTCCGAATTTCTCAATCATCACCTACTGCGCTATTTCAGCAGCCGCCCACAAGAGGTGGGATTTACGCGGTCGCGACCCTATCGCAAGAACGACAATGCACATGTAGAGCAGAAGAACTGGACCCACGTGCGCCAGCTATTTGGCTACGACAGGATTGAAGACGTCGCCCTGATTCCCCTGATGAACGACTTGTATGCCAACGAGTGATCGCTCTACCAGAACCATTTTTGCCCCGGCATGAAATTGGTGGAGAAGCAGCGGGTGAACGCCCAGTACAAGAAAAAATACGATGCACCGAAAACACCGTATCAGCGATTGCTGGACTCAGGGCACATCACCGACGAGGTCAAAAGCCGTCTTTGGGATATTCACCAGACCCTGAACCCCTTTATACTCAAGCAAGCCATCGAGACGAAACTCAAGCGGATATTCCAGCAGGTCGGGGTAACCTCCAATGTGAGGCAACGACTCTGAATTGAACTGGCCTTGGGTAACCTTTATTTATGAGTCAACGCGGGTGGTAGTGTTCTATCTTACTGTTGATAATAAGCACTCTAGCATTTGAAAATCCGCCGGGTGAATTTTTTGGCTAGGCTGCTCTGCAATTCAAATAAAAGCATTGTCAACGGTTTTAGAGTTAAGTTCAGTAGGCTTCCCCATCACTGGGTGGTGCATGCATGCACCATTATTATCATGCCACAAGGACCCTAACCACTAACCTGTGATCATAATCTTACGCCATGCGGGAGGGGAAGTAGGCAAAACTCACCCTACGAAAAGTTCTGCTCTCCTTATCTTGTCGAGCTGGTAGATTAAAATTCAGTATCTCGCCGCAACAAACGCGCCAGGTATTATTATTTGTAGAGACGATACGCCTTCTCGTATGAACTCATTTTTTCGATCAGAATACCTTCGCTTGAATGTAGGCAGTGATGCAATATTCTAAGTGTAAGGCGATAACGCCCGCAGGGGGAAGGCAACCCCGGCAGGCATTTTAACTTTTGAAAATTTCCAAACTTACTTCAAACAGTTTTTTGTAATTTAAACTTAGCTGCGTCCCCAGCGATTAGCTGCCTGCTCAGAGACATTGCTGCGTCCCCAAGGATTACCAGCTCGCTCGGAAGTGTATTTCGAGTCAGCAGCCAAGGAATGGCTCACACGATGGACAAGGCTAACCGAGCTCTGTTCAGTTGTATTACGAGCTTGCGCGGCCTCCGGAGTCAGGGAAGGTACGAACAGCGCAAGTGCAGCACCTGCTATGCCAGCAAATCCGATCATTTTAATAGTTTTCATATATTTAACCCGCCTTCTTTATAACCATGAGCTAGGAATGTGTGACTAGGTTCTCCTAATGAACTTTTCATTGGGGACCTGATTCGCATTCTTTTGACAGGATGCTTGACGTTCTTATACGAGGTAAGGTAAGGGAAAAGAAGTCACCTATATGCCCTTTTTGGGGTAGGTGAGGAATGGCCCATATTGTTGGGCGGAGATACGTCTGGAATATTCTTTATAAATCTATGATTTAAATAGTAATTCAAGGTACTAGGTGGAGCCACTAAGCCTTTAACCCTGAAGGGTCATAGGCACTGAATCCTAACGATCTCGATTAAAAAATAGTTTGGCAGGGCTATCGCGGGAGAGACTTTCCATGATGGATTTTTCTTGTAGATAAAGCACCTGCCAATTGAAAGGCGCCGGTCCGGAAGGAGTTTCAGCAGGTGTAACCATATCTACTCTTTCTATATGGTCTTTAACGCCCCACTTGCGGTTTTCACTTAAGCCATTTTCACTGGGCTCAGCGGAAACCATGTCCTTGAACCCTGGCAGGCTGGCCTTACCATCCTCATCGAGGATGGCCGGTCCATAGAAATGTTCTTTGTTTTCGATATCGGCCCACAGGTCTAAATCCGCGTTGCCGCACACCTTCTGGCCCAGGGTCACGGCTCTCGTGACATTCACTAAACCATATCCTTGCTGGAATGGGCTGTATGACAGTTTGCCATCGCGATTGATTGCCGGCTCAGCACTTGAAGTTACCTTACATTTAAGCTCGTCGGGTGTGAGATTCGGCTCCAGTTGCAGCAGTAATGCTAGCATTCCTGAGACCAGTGCACTTGCCTGCGAGGAACCAGTAGAGACAAATTCGCCAGTTTTGAGAATGTCCTCGGGCTGACCCAGCGCGAGGGCCGAGTCCGGACGAATCAGCCCGGTCATATGTCCTCCCAATGCAACAATATCGGGTTTGACATGCCCTTCGGGTGTGGGTCCGCGCGAGGAGAAGTCGGGCAGGTAGTCATCATCGCGATTATCCGGAGTCCAGGAGTCAGTGACTGCACCCACTGTAATAATGTATGGCAGGTTGCCAGGTGATCCGATGGTCTCAGGCTCAGGTCCCTCGTTGCCCGCGGCGGCAACCACCGCAATACCATTCGCCCAGGCCCTCATAACAGCTTGGTTGACCGGGTCTTCCCAATAGGGCCATCTGGGCGTTTGGGCAAATGACAGGTTGAGAATACGGATATTGAATTTTTCGCGATGATCAACGACCCACTGGATTGCTCGAACGATTTCCAGTACATGGGCCAATCCTTCACGATCCAGCACTTTCACAGCGACCAGGTTCGCGTCAGGGGCAACTCCTTTGTAATAACCAGTCGGATGGCCGTTTTCTTTCGTTTGGCTGCTGTTAACAATAATGCTCGCTATGTGCGTACCATGCCCACTCTCATCGACGACTTCTTTTCCGACAACATCTGCAAGGGCGTCGTATTTGGCCACAACGCGATCTCTGCCAGCGGCGTCCTTCATCAGTGCTTCGTCTTCCCATAATCCGGAATCGACCACGGCTACTGTAATGCCCTTGCCAGTAATGCCCTGGAGATGCAGAGCATCTATCCCAGCCACACTGTTGTAGTAGAAATTTTCATGGTTATTGAGATAGCCTGGCACCAGATCAGTGGAACATCCGCCCACAAAGTTCGCCTTTAAAGTAAAGTCACTCTGACGAAGCTGCGAGGGTGTCGGTGATTGGAAGCTGATTTTCAGGTCCGCCCGCTCCTTTACGACAGGTCTTTCAGCTGCCGGGAAATCTATTTTCAGGGAGCCAACCTCAGGCACTTTATAAAGGGCAGGAGCGATCGTGGTATTGCCTACTGAAATTGCAGTCACTGCGCCCATGGCCGGGGGCCAAGTCAGCTCCAATCGCTCCATGGTAGCGGGAGTAGTGTGCTTGTTATACAAGGGCCAAAGTATACCCTGCGGTAGAAAAGCAAGTTCTATATGGCCTCTGACTCTACAGTTCTCCTCCTTCTCTGAAATCTCATCGGGTCGCTTGGTGTCAGAGAGATCGTCTATATGGCGATTTACCAGTGGTGACTTCAACACGTCCTCAAGCTGTTTTCGCCCTAACTTAGCCCCGACTGCATTTATGATATGAAGGTCATGGGTAACGATCCCCCCCGCATTCTCTACCAAGGTGGTCATTTCTGCGGCGGATGATCCCTGTAACAAAACTTGCAATGTTTCAGGCTCTGCGGCCCGCACCGCAACGCAGAAAAACAAACAGGAGATTATAAATTTACTGTACGCGCAGACCTTCATTGGTGTCGCTTATCGTTACCGAACTAGTGACCGCTGACTGCTTGAATTTGTGCTGAGAAATTCGCTTGTAGCATGCTGGGGACATCTTCTGGGTAGATCGGACGAGCGAAGTAAAAGCCCTGCAACAGATCGCAACCTTTTGCAACCAGATACGCCAGCTGGTGCTCATTTTCTATTCCTTCTGCGATTACCCGCAATTTCAGCGTTTTGGCCAGCGCGAGAATGGCATCCACGATTGCCGCTCCATCCGGAGTATCCAGGTCTGCGATAAAACTATGATCAATCTTGAGCGTATTGATAGGAAAGCGTTTGAGATAGCTGAGTGATGAGTAACCAGTACCAAAGTCATCAACCGCAAGGTCCACACCGAGCGCCTTGAGCGCCCGCAATTTCGCAATATTAGTTTCAGCGTCGTTCATGATGGCGCTTTCTGTCAGTTCCAGTTCCAGTCGCCCCGGCGACAGGCCAGATTGATCCAGAAAGTCTGCTACCCACTCAGGCAGGTTACTCTGGTTGAACTGCAACGGTGAGATGTTGACGCAAACACGGAATGTTTTCAGGTTGAGCGTATCCCAGTAAAGGCAATGGCGGGCAACTTCACCCATCACCCATTCGCCCAGTTCGATAATCTGCCCAGTGCTTTCAGCTACTGGGATGAATTCTTGTGGAGATACCATGCCACGAGTGGGATGTTTCCAGCGCACCAACGCCTCCATGCTGACTACTTCACCCGTTGCAGAGTCCACCTGGGGCTGGTAACGCAACTCGAGTTCATGATTGCGCATGGCATCACGCAATTCTTCCTCCATCTTGAGTTGTTCGACTGCCTTGGAGTTCATATCTTCGTTGTAAAAACGATAGCAGGCACGACCTTCGGCTTTTGCGACATACATTGCGGTATCGGCATTTCGAATCAGGGTGTCGGGGTCTTTACCATCCTGGGGATAAAGCGCAATACCAATGCTCGGGGTCACTACCGGGTTATGTGATTGTAAGGCGATCGGCTGGGAGAGGCTGTTCAGGATGCGCCTCGCGACTTTCTCTATATCGGCAATATCTGACACGTCGGATAGTACAACGGTGAATTCATCCCCTCCGAGTCTGGCTATTTCGGTGGAGCCATCCGCGTCACTCTCGTCCTCGGCATTGCTTTCGGAAAAGTAGTTGATCGCATCCTCTTCGCGCAATTCCATGGTAAGTCGTCTGGCAATTTCTACCAGTAGACTATCTCCCCGTGCATGACCAATCGAGTCATTAATACGTTTGAAATGATCCAGATCGATGAACAGCAACGCTGCAGACGCCTTGTGCCGTTGGCTGCGCTTTAGAAGCCGGCTCAACTGCTCATTGAAGCTACGCCTATTGGGAAGGCTGGTGAGTGGATCGTAGTAAGCCAAATAACGAAGGCGATCCTCCTGCCGCTTTAGTGAGTTAAAGGCGCTGCTGGCGCGGAGCATGTACTGTACATCCCGGCCTAATAACGACCAGTTGACCGGTTTGGTCTTGTACTGGGTCGCCCCCGCTTCGAATCCCTGGTCTATTGACTGACGATCATCCGAACCGGTGACAATCATAATCGGGATTGTTTCGCCCTGCGGCATTTCCCGAATACGTTGACACGCTTCCAGGCCGGTCATTCCCGGCATCTCCACATCCATAAATACAAGGTCTGGCCTTTCACGCACAAACATGTCGATTGCTTCAAATCCATTGGAGGCTTCGACAACAGTCATATTCTCGGCTTCCAGGCACTGGCGAGTGAGGAAGCGGACATTCTGATCATCGTCAACGACAAGAATTTTGGCTTTATGTTGTATGTGATCTGTACTCGACATTTGCTGGAGGAGGTAATGCGTCTGGCGGTATTTGTAGGCTATCATTACTAGGAGCTCGCGACTAGTGTGAATAAAAAAACCAGGGGCATAGGCTAGGGTGGGCTGCGTGTCAGTGTAGCGTTTGCGAGGAGCAAGGACTGGCGCGATGCAATTGTATCCGAGGGCACTTTTGAAGGTTTTGCTGCCGGCGGCGCTAATCAGCGGGGCCTATTTTGGTCGTGCCTATATGGACCTTCTGAGCAGGGAATCACGTGTAGTTCTCGTCAATCTGCCTTATCTGATTTGCCTGGTAGCTGTAGTCATAGCCTATCAATTTAACCGCTCCCGGTTGCTGTTGGCCTCATATGGTGTGGCCACTTTATACTGGTTCGTCCAGAATTATTTGCAGGTTAGCCTGTCCCAACCCGATGCGTGGCGGGGATACTTGGCGATTAGCCTGGCATTGCCAGTTTTGACTTTCTACTTGTTGCTGCTTCCGGAAAGGGGAATCTGGAATCTCTATGGTTTTGGATTTTCTCTGGCATTTTTCCTACTCGGCCTAATTTGTGTGTATCTGGGGCCCTGGTTACCTCGGGCCAATGAGTCCGCGCAAATTTACTACGCGCCGCACCCCGTCGGAGTTTATGTCCTCTCCTTTGGAGTCACCTTACTGGTCGCCCTGGTTACGCTGGTCGGTACTGCCCTACTATGCGTGCGCAATGAAGAGGTTGAAGCGGCGTTACTAGGTGCATTTCTATCACTTTACCTGGTGCTAGCCTTGCTTCATGTGGAGCATATTTCCGTTGCAATGTGTACCGCCGCGGCGCTCTGCCTGGTCTGGGGGCTGTTACGCAGTTCACATGCCATGGCGTACCGAGATGAACTCACTGGATTACCAGGGCGCCGGGCGCTGAATGAACGATTGAAGATGTTAGGCGGCAATTTTACGATTGCGATGGTGGATGTCGACCATTTCAAGCGATTCAATGATACCTACGGTCATGATGTAGGAGACGAAGTGCTTAAACTTGTAGCCTCACGAATCCGTCGAGTACAGGGAGGCGGTACTGCCTACCGCTACGGCGGGGAAGAATTTTGCATCGTATTTCCGCGAAAGACCGTCGAAGATGCTGTTGAACCCCTGGAACACGTGAGAGAGGAAATTGCTAACTACAGTATGTCTATCAGGGATCGCAACCTGCGCCCGGTGCGTGCCAAACAGGGTAACCAAAGGCGCGGCGCCACCCGCCTGGGTAGTGACCAGGCCTCAGTGACTATAAGCGCTGGTATAGCAGCGCGCAGCGCCGAAGCTCCGGATGCACCGGCCGTGATAGCAGCGGCCGATAAGAAGCTCTACCAAGCGAAAAAGGCGGGTAGAAACCGCCTGGCTTACAAGTAGCCCACTGCTACCGGGATAACATCTGATCGCGGCGCTTCAGACCCTGCTCCTGCACGAAACGCGGAAGCTTCTGCAGGGGTATCGCGGGACTGTAATAAAAGCCCTGTACCTGATGACAGTGGTGATTGCGCAGAAATTCGATTTGTTCATGGGTTTCGGCGCCCTCTGCCACGACTAACATGCCAAGGCGACGACCCATCTCGATGATCATCGTACAGACCGCTTCCTGGTGCTCATTGTGTGGCAAGTCCCGAAGGAAACAGGCATCGATCTTCAACGCAGAAATGGGCAGGTCTGTCAGATGGGTGAGCTGGGAAAAACCGGTGCCAAAATCGTCCAATGAAAAGGAAATCCCAAGTTCTCGCAATTCGTCCATCCGCGCCTTGATTCCAGCAGGGCTTTTCAGGATGGTGGATTCGGTTAACTCGAACTCAATGCGCGCAGCATTGGCACCGCTGCGGGTGATGATATCTTTGACGATATCTACGAAACGATCATCCTGAATCTGGGAAAATGAAATATTCACCGCAACATCCACATTCTGCATGTTCTGCTCTTTCAGCCAGACCTGGGCACTGCAGGCGTGCTGAATCACCTGATAGCCGATAGTTTTCATCAGCCCCATATCTTCGCATGCAGAAATGAACTCGCCTGGAGACACCAGGCCGCGCTCAGGATGATTCCAGCGCAACAATGCCTCCAGCCCTACTAGCAACCCGGTGGCCAGATCTATCCGGGGTTGGTAATGAAGCTCAAATTGATTTTTGCGCACTGCTGTGCGCAGCTCCCCCGCCAACGAACTGTTGCCGGCTATATCGAAGGTGAGCCTTTCGGAGTAGCGGATGAAGCGGCCGCCGTCCATACTTTTGGCCTGCTGCATGGCACTGCGGGCGTGTTCCACAAGATCCAGAAATTCGCCCCCGTCCTCCGGATATATCGCTGCACCGATACTGGCTTCCACCGCCACCTGCTGTTCACTGAGGATCATAGGGGCGGATATGGATTTGAGCATTTTTTCGGCGATGAGCTCCACATCGGCGGCAGAACTCACATCTTCAAGCACCACGCAAAACTCATCACCACCCAGACGCGCTATGCTGTCAGTACTGCGCATCTTGTTGATAAGGCGCCGCGAAATCGATTTGATCATGATGTCGCCATCGGCCTCGCCATAGTGGTCGTTGATATTAGCGAACTGATCTATGTTGATGTACAGGAGAGCTGTATTGAAGCCGTAGCGCTCCGAACGACCCATAGCACGCTCCAGATGGGCGCGAAAACCCGCCCGGTTTAGCGCCCCGGTCAATGTATCGCGGTTGGAGAGCTGCCGAATTTGTTCTTTCGCTCGCTTAAGTTGAATGCTGTAATCCAGTGTCCGGTGAACCAGCGCATCCAGCATTTGTCCTCGAATGAGATAGTCCTGTGCACCCAGTTCACGCAGCTGGGTGATACTCGTTAGGTCCGCGTCATCTAACAGTAAAATCAAGGGTGCCGCAGCGTCATTCTTGCTCGCCAGGCGCAACAGATATTCTGTTTGGGGACCATGGGCCAGGATCACGGCATCTATCATAGGGTCCAGCAGCGCCTCCAGTGGCCGTTCCATGGATTCCAGGGACGTGAGGTGAAATCTCGCTGGTCTAGCGCGTTCAAGACACGCAGCAATGGTAAGGTGGTCAGTCTTATCCTCGGAAATAATCAGTACTGTGTGCTGTTCCACGCTTGTTTCCTGGCTACCCAACCGATTTACACTGGTAGTTGCAATGCACCAATAAGTCAGGCCATCCCTAACCTGGTTCGTACGCATCACAGTGCTTATTCTTTATATAACATAAAGTTATACGGAAATACTGAATGAAGTTCTAGTAAATGTTTATTTAAAATTACCAATCCCGGGCCACGCGGTCCCATTGGTCAATTACAAGGCCCCATTGGGCGGGCAGTAATTGCCTACGGCCCCTGCAAACCGGGCGTGCTAGCTGGCCCGAGGGCTCTATCGTCTGGCAGACGGGATGGTTTAGGCTAGGGCGCAGTGAGCAGTGAGCAGGGGGTGCTATGAACGACGAGGTGAAAATAGAAATCTCTGAAGGGATAGCGGTGATTACACTTAACCGTCCAGATACCTTTAACAGCCTATCGGGTACTCTCATAGCAGGACTGGGAGCAGCTTATCGCCGCAGTGATGAGGATGATGATGTCCGCGTGGTGATCGTGACCGGCGCCGGCAAGGCGTTCTGTGTCGGCGCTGATATGACAGGTGGCGGGAGTACGTTCGACGCTATAGCGCAAACTGTAGAGGTCAATTCCTGCCCCTTGAGTACGCAAGCCTGGGAAGTGCGCAAGCCGGTAATAGCAGCCTGCAATGGTCATGCAGTGGGTGCCGGTCTCGGACTGGCCGTACAGGCGGATATGCGCGTTTTCGCCAACGAGGGAAAATATGGGTTCCTGCAGTCACGACGCGGGGTGGTGGCGGATTTCGCGATGGAGTACGTGCTCCCGCGACTGGTTGGATTTGAACGGGCCTTTGAACTATTGGTGCGTGCCCCACGACTCTCTGGCGTGGAAGCTCAAGCCTGGGGCCTCGCAGGGCGCAGCGTGCCGGCAGAAATTGTACTGGAGACTGCTTTGGAGATCGCTCGGGACATCAGCGTCAACTGCGCCCCGTTGCCCGTGGGCTTGCACAAGCAGTTGCTCTGGCGTGGCTTGACCATGAACCTGGAAGAATTGTCCGGTATGGAGAGTCGAGCACTGAAACATACTATGTCCAGCGCCGATGCGGTTGAAGGTGGCGTGGCCTATGTTGAGCGTCGTACCCCCCAATGGAGCGCAAGTATCAATAAGGACTGGCCAAACTGGCTTTAAACCTGATTAACGTGGCAGCGGCTGGCAACTGAATACAGGGATATTGCGGTCGGTGCGGGCCTGGTGCTCGTCGAAGTCCGGGTACATAGCCAGTAGGTGCGGCCACAGCGTGGCCTTCTCTTCGTCGCTAACCTGGCGGGCCCGGTAGGCCCTATCCTCCCCGTCTACCATGATCTGTATTTCGGGTTGGGCCACAATATTGTGGTACCAGACGGGGTTCTTTTCCATACCGCCCTGGGAGGCGACCAGCACCTTGTTGTTGCCATGTGGCAGATGGATTAGGGCGATGCGCCGGATTGTTCCGGATTTGGCACCCGTGGTAGTAACTACACAGACTGGGTAACCCACCCAGGAATTTATTCATCAAACGGCCCTCGCTGGCCCTGAAAACTGCGACATTGAGACGGGTCGCCCAGCGCATGAAGAAACGGACAATGGGTACCTGGGAGGCATTGATAGGCCTGACATCAGACCGACGCGTCCTCACATATTCGTATTCAACCATGAGTGCCCTCCCGTGGATTACAGGATAAGCGGGAACTAACCCCTTGCCAATCTGTGTTAGAGTTGTACCCCGCTTTCTCTCCCTTCTATCCGCGTATGAGTCTGGCATCCGATAAACTGGAAACCATCCGAAAGCAGGTGCAATACCATCTGGATCACGCTGAGCAAAAAAAACTTAGCCCGGAACAGGAACGTTCGCTTAAGGATCAGATCAAGACGATATTGCAGCGCGAAAACGCCGTTATCGTGGCGCACTACTACACATCCCCAGCGATCCAGTCCTTGGCTGAGGAAACCGGCGGGTGCGTCTCGGATTCCCTGGAAATGGCGCGGTTTGGCCGCGATCACCCCGCCAGCACGCTGATTGTTGCAGGGGTAAAGTTCATGGGCGAAACCGCCAAGATACTCACCCCGCATAAGCGGGTCCTGATGCCAACCCTGGAGGCCACCTGCTCCCTGGATTTGGGCTGCCCAATCGAGGAATTTTCCGCATTCTGCGATCAATACCCCGATCGCACCGTGGTGGTATATGCCAATACGTCGGCTGCAGTCAAAGCCAGGGCGGATTGGGTGGTTACATCCAGTATCGCTCTGGATGTTGCCGAGCATCTGGCGGAACGGGGTGAAAAAATCATCTGGGCGCCAGACCAGCACCTGGGAAATTATGTGCGTAGCCAAACCGGTGCGGACATCCTAATGTGGGACGGTGCGTGCATTGTGCACGAGGAGTTCAAGGCGCGCGGTATCGCAGATTTAAAGCGCGTTTACCCGGATGCTGCTGTGCTTGTTCATCCCGAATCGCCGACTGCGGTGCTAGAGTTGGCTGATCGGGTCGGATCAACCACACAGATTATCCGCGCCGCCTGTGAAATGGACAACAAGCGCTTCATTGTAGCCACAGACCAAGGCATTTTTTATAAGTTGCAACAGCAGGCGCCAGATAAGGAATTTATCATTGCGCCGACAGCTGGCAATGGCGCAAGTTGTCGCAGCTGTGCCCAGTGTCCCTGGATGGCCATGAATAAACTTGAAACTTTATCGCAGGTGTTTACACGTGGGGACAATGAGATATTGGTCGATCCCGTCATCGGGGAGCGGGCTATGGTGCCCCTGCGCCGTATGCTCGACTTTGCCCGCGATCTGCAAATTACGGTCAAAGGCAATGCCTGATGTTGCTCCGTTGGGGTGACCGCCATCCGGAGCAACTCACAACTCGTCCATCTGCTCCTGCAATTTCGCAAGATCTTCCAGACGTTGGTTAATTTTGGCCGAGGTAACAAATTCGCCATGTGTCAGCTTTAACGCATAGGAAAGTTGCTTTTTCGCTTCGTCCAGAGCGCCATTCAGAATGAAATATTCCGCCCGGGATTGGTGCAACCCCACGATATTGCCAGACAGTCCCTGAGCTTCTGCCAGCAGGTACCATAGGCCCGGATCATTGGGCCTGCGCTTACTCTGCGCTTGCAGTACTTCCTCAGCGACGTGTGGCTGTTGATTTTTAAGCAGGGCAGTCGCATAACTCATTGTCAGGGGATGATTACCGGGGGATACTCCCAACCGTCGCGCCAATTTTTTTGCCGCTTGATCTGGCTTGTTGCGTGCCATATCGATTTCCGCATCGGCAATAATGTATTCGAGGCGATCAGGACTGCTAGACCAAATGGAGTCCAACTCAAGGCTGGCAGCATCGGCGCGGCCAGATGCGGTTAGGGCCAGAACCAAGCCATAGGTAGCGGCTTCCCGTGAGTGCGGTGTACCCTCCAGTTCCCCTCGAAATCTTGCCACGGCTTCTTCCGGCGTATCGGTCAACTGGGTTACCACCCTGGCTCTCATCAACTGGTACTCCAGGTCAGGTTCGCGGTTTTTCTTCGGATACTTCCGCGCACGGTTGCGCGTATCCGCGATACGGCTCTCGGAAAGAGGGTGAGAGCGCAGGAATTCGGGAACCTGGTCACTATTTGAATACCGGGTCGCGTGCAACATACGTTCAAACATAGTCGGGGCTGCATACGGATCCATATCTGCATCAACGATCGTCTGCATGCCAATTCGATCCGCTTCCTGCTCATTGCTGCGACTGAAGCGCAATGACGAATTTTGCGCCGCCGCCTGCGTGGCCGACAGAGCAGCCATTCCTGTATCTCCTCCTGTTGTTGCCATCAACACCAGGCTGGCCAGCATGGCTGCGAGCGTCAGCGGTTGCATTTTTTGCTGGAATTCGACCCCGCGTGAAAAATGGCGCTGGCTCAAATGTGCAATTTCATGAGCCAGTACAGTAGCAAGCTCATCCTCCGTCTCAGCCCATAGAAGCAATCCGTCGTGGATTCCAATCACACCACCGGGCACCGCAAAAGCGTTGATGGTCGGGTTGTCCACGATCACCAGATCTACGCGCCTGTCCTCCAATTTACTGTGGGTGACGAGCTTATAGATAAGATTCTCCAGGTAATCAAACAGCAGAGGGTCCTCCACGGTGGGGACCTGGCTGCGAAAAATCCCCAGCCAGGCGCGGCCCAACTGATACTCAAATTCCGATGAAAACATACTGGTACTGGATTCACCGAGATTCGGTAATTTGAGATCTTCGATACCAGCGGAACTGGGAACGACTAAAGCACATGAGAGTGCTAACGCCATCGCACAACGTTGCGCCCATACCACCAAATCTGAAAGATTAGACACAGAATTGAACCACTGATTTACAGATTCTGTGATTATTATTGTACTGCATGCGCCTAGCCCCAAGACAATTGGTTTTCCATTGAATTTTCAGAGTATTCATTAACCGGCACACCTTTGAAGACCTGCTAATATCGACTCAATAGTTAAAATAACATACACTTCCAATGACTTTTGTTTAGCGACATTCATTATGCGAGAGTTCGAACTTACCCTGGATCGTATTGAAGCCCGCAATATAGTGGCTGATTGTGCCACAATGGAAACGCGAATCGAGGCGTACCGAACACGCGAGCCCTCTAACGATCCCTTGCTCATCGTAAACGAAGGGGATGTGGTTACCAACGCAGCGCAGCGTTGTGTGCCCGAAATAGCTGCCAATGATTTCACTGTAGAGCAGCTGCGTTCCGCTGTGACCAAACATGGCGCCCTGATTGTCCGCAATATGTTTTCTAAAACCACGATAGATACGCTCATTAGTGCCGCTGACCGGGTAATCGACGCTTGTGACAATTCTGGAGCAATGGGTCCGGCTTCTACGTATTTCAACCCACCCAGCAATCTCAGAAGTATTATGCCAAAAAAGGATAAGGAGTTAGGTAACACCCGGAGTTTTCACCGTGAATCCGGATCCGCCATGTGTGTCGAGGCTCCCAGTGTGGCCGAGACATTGCTATTAATGTACGAGGCACACGGCTTGAAAAATTTACTATGCGAATACCTGGGTGAAGCCCCTTGCCTCTCGGTCAAAAAGTGGGTTCTAAGGCGCTCCAAATTGCCGGTGGCCGAGGCCGGATGGCATCAGGATGGGGCATTTATGGGCACCAATCTGAACAGCATAAATATGTGGATACCGCTTAATGAATGCGGTGGTGAAACGGGCGCACCGGGGATGGACGTTGTACCACAGAGACTTACGAGAATTTCATCTGCCGAAGGCGCTCAATTCGATTGGTCGGTGAGCGATTCAGAAGTGTCCAGTCGCTTTGCAAATAGCCAACCGTTAATGCCTGTCTTCAATGCGGGGGATGCGTTTTTCTTCGACCATTTTTATTTGCATCGAACCCAATACCGAACCGATTTTACCAAGCTGCGCTACGCGGTAGAAACCTGGTTTTTTGGGGCGTCCAGTTTCCCTAAGAACCAGATACCCCTGGCCTGGTAAACTTCCAACAGAAGTCACCGTCTACGAGATCGGTGGAATAACGACTGACGTGAAATACCGCTACGCCACTTCATTCCTGATCAAGTGCAGTTCGACTTTCTTTCCGGCGCGTTAACGCGATATTGTACGCCAACTGTTGCTCATAAGCTTCGTCGACATGTCCTTCCGGTAATTCGTGCAATACAGGATTCCACGGAACTTCCACGTAGTTCTTGTTGCGCCAGTAATACTTGAATTTGTCTGATGTCCAATCTCGGTAAATCTCGTCCCAACTGACACGCTCAAAATGTGGCTTCAGGCACCCTTCGGTAAGCGCTTCGCCTTCCAGCTGGTAGCGAAAATCTACGGACAAGCGCATAAAATCCAGATTATGATTCTCCATTGCCTTGTGAATGGTCAGTGATGGAAAAAGTACAATATCACCTGCCTTAAAGTCCGCGCCCACCCAGCGGCAGGCCAGTACTTCCGGACTGAGAACTGCGCGACGATTCCCGGCTCCCAGATGGAACTTCAGAGGTAGCACGCCGAACTTGTGCGATCCCTCCAAAATCGCCAGTGACCCATCTTTGATTGCGCAATCACCCAATGGCATCCAGGCAGCGGTTAACTGTGTGGTGCCCTGGTTATTTGGGTAATCCTGGTGCGGCGGTGTGGCTAACTCGGGACTATCCGGGAAGATCAGCCTCACAATACTGAGTGGATGTGGAAAGGCCGTGTCGCCAAGGGCTTGACGCATTACGTTCATTAAATTTTTTTCGTGTGCCAGGCTATGAAATGCTTCCAGCTTTACGATGCGGTCATGGGCTTCAAAGAACTTCGGCTGTCCCTCGCGGCGTGGACGGCAAATCGCTTTAGCCTGCATCCGCTCCGCACCTCCCAATATCCAACCCAGTTCGGCAAGAATCTCCGTAATCTGATGCCTGAGTTCGAGCAACAAGGATACAGGGACGATATTGCGCAAGAACAAGTAGCCATCAAATCCCAGCCGATCTCGCAACGCACTGGAATTTCCCAATAACTCGCTGGCCTCATACATCGGCTCAAGCGTAATTTTATCTGCCAATTTGGAGAAGGCCTCAACGCGTAAGTCAATCAGGCGTCGCATCAGAACTTCACTGCCACTCGCTCGGGCAACTTTCTGTAACAGTGCAATGCCGGACTCATAATCGCCGCCCGCGAGTAATTGCTCGACCTTTTCAAGAACGTCATCATGCACAGCAATTGCGTCCGTTGCAGCTTCCGCAGGCGTACGATGGATTGTCACAAATACGCCTCCTTAACAGAGATCAATTTTTCTTCCAGATATACATGCCTAAGTTCGCTACAGTATTTCAAACCCACCAGCGCACACTCTACCCAAGATATTTTCGAACACAGTTCCACACAAATGGTCAAACTAGAAAACCACAGGTTGCTGCTTGATCGGTGCTGTTGAACCAGCGAAAAACCAGGACTCGATGGCATAACGATTTTTTGTGTGGCTTTGCCCGAAGCCCGTTCGATGCAGATTAAAGTGGTCAAAGAAAAGGGCATCGCCCGCATTGAATCTGGGACACAACACAGGATGAGTCTGAGCTACTTCATCAACGATTTCCTGGCCCACCGTCCAGTTGAAAGGCGACCCGCGAGTACCAGTCTCATAAATCTTGCGATCTGATCCGGCGATGATCTCTAATCCTGGCGCATCCGCATCCCCGCCACAATCTGTCAGCGCTATCCATAGATTCGCCGTTCGGATTGCGGTAGCGTCTCCCAGGAAGTATCCATCCTGATGCCAGCCGGAGGAAGCTCCATTATTCGGCGCTGCACAGCGCACCACCCACTTGCGCACAGAGAGGACAGGATCCTCTTCGAAATAGCTGGTCAATAATGCGTGCAGACCAATCTGACGATAGAACTCAATAAGCTGGAATGCAATCGGAGGGCAGTCAACACTCCATACCGAGCCAATCCTGGTGAAGCGTTCGCCGCCACGAAATTGCGCAGGTCCGCCCTGAACACTGCAACTTCTCTGATACCAGGGATTAGCCTCAGCGCCCGGCGCATCATTCGCAAGGTCCATCCTTGCCTGCAATACGCGGTCTATATTGGCTCGCATTGCTTCAATGCGAGCTGCCCCCATCAGCCCCCGCACAATTAACCCGCCTTTACCCAAAATCCCGGCTTTCAACGCGTCGACACTCAGCTCTCCAGATTCTACCTCTGGAAAGCCCTTGACCGATTCGAAGCGATTGTCGTGCCCTGGAGGCCAGTGATTATGCGGCTCAGGCCAGCGCATTTTAGAGTAGGCCTGTATCCGCAGTTCAATCAGCCATTGTGCCACGGCCGGATCATCGTAACGTCCAACTCGTTCCAAAAAGTTGATTGCGGAACGAAAGTTACCATCGTCAACGAGTTGTTTAGCCTGATCCAGAAGATTGTGATTGGCATTCATCCGATCATCCTGCACACTACTAAAACCCCTGTCAAATGCCATATATTCTCGCTCCTATATAGCTTTACCAGGATTGCATGAGCACGTCCTAACCATCAGCTGCTTCGGCCGGCTTTTCTTTACCTTGCTCCTTACCCTGTCCACCTTTCTTCCCGCCCTTTCTGGCCTGACGCCAAAAGTTGGCTTGTCTACGGGCTTCCAAAAAGACTCCGGCGTGCACATAGAACTGTCTCACTTGCTTTGTCGTTTCCTCTTCTTTGGAAAATAACAGTTGCAACAGGGGCTCATTACTGGGTTCACCGCCGGGTTTCCTTATGACTCCCAGACCAAAACCGTGATTGAACTTGAATACATCGTCGTATTCCGATTCCAACTCCTCGAAATACTTCCAGGCTCCAAAATCCTTGATTTTCGCCATGACGTCATGAAATAAAATAATACCTCCGGGCTTCACCTTGGGATACCAATTGGTATAGTCCTCCTTGACTGCTTCGTTATTGTGGAGGCCGTCTATATGCAGCAAATCCAATGAGCTATCATTAAAATGCTGTAGCGCCTCATTGAAAAACATGCGCAACAGGTAGGTGTTCCCACGATAGTGCTCGCGCGCATGCTCACTAACTTCGGTATAAATTGAATCGTCATAGGCATCCGTGTGTTCGTCGCCTTCCCAACAATCCACGCCATAGGCAACACCATCGATATCGTGCTCAACCATTGACTGACAGAAAGTAAAGAATGAGAGCCCGTTGTACACGCCAAGTTCTACGATCAATTTGGGACGAATAGCGGCAACGAGGTCATATGCAAAAGGCAAATGATCCACCCAGGTGCTGAATACCATTCGCTTGGGTTCAAACCGCTGCAATGATGGCGGGAAATATATACTATTATTCATAGGGCAATTCTAACCTCTAGGTTGCAGCAGAGTTAAGCCGAAACACGCTGAATATCGGCAGTATTGTTAAGTCGTTCCAATTTTTTAGTCGAAGAAATCGAAACAAATTTTTGTGCTTGCTCCGAAAGCTCGCCCAGATAGACCACCTTGGTCAACGGACTTTCAAATTTCTGTCCACGAATTTTTTGGTATTGTTCCGTGATTGCATTAATAAATTTTTGCCTGTCTTCGGCAGTCTCACCCCCTGTTGTTACGCCACTGTGAAACTGATGAAATGTTCCTTCACCATGTAAAAATACGTGGGTGATACCGGGGTATTCACAAGCTCGTTTATAGAGATCGAGATTTACAACACCTCCACCACGCATATCAAAGCGCGTGTCATAACCACCCAATGCTTTCCAGATCTCCCGGGGCATACTAATACAGTTACTTTCACTATGCGGGAGGTAAAAACCGTGAGAACAGGAGCCACTGAAACAGGATATGTCGAAAAGTCGATAGCCGTCCTCAGGCCAGGATACTGAACGCATCAATTCCTGCTCCTGCTCAATGTCGTAGCCGCTGCCGACTGCTTTTTGCTGCAATTCAAACCCCAGATGATACCCGGGCACAGTCACAATTGAACGAGTCGAAATACGATGACCCCTGAGGATATTTTTAATCACACCAGGCGTCAACAGTCGGGCGCCATCTATCATTACGCAGATATTTTCACCTCGCGCTTGCGCTATCCCATAGTTGATCGCGTGAATTGGAGTCGGCTGCGTTTCATTTCGCAGATGATAAGTAAAATTTGGAGGCAACCCGTCAACAAATTCCCGTGACATCGTATTAGACGATTCATTTTCGATAATCAGAACCTCGTAATCCTGCGGGCGCGCATCAAGTTGGTAGTCAGGAAGCAGCGACCGAACAGTATTCTGGGCCTGCGTGGGCATATCGTAGACGATTAATACAAAGCTTACAGTCGCTGCCTCTGCACCTTGATCTTGTTCTTTCGATATAAATCGACGAATACGTTGTAAGCGACTTTTCATTCATCATTCACCGATTAAAGTCCGGCTTTTCTCAATTTTTTAAGTAAACACCTGACTTTCCAAGGTAGAGGCTCTCCCCCGGATGCGTCGTTATGTTTTAAGTCAGCCGTATAAAATTTCTCCTCTCCATTTTGGCGTGTAAGGCTCATTTCACCAGCAACGTGAAAAATCTTCGCGTCCAATACGGCCTCATCATCATCGAAGTCCAGAATAGGAAAGGGATTTTTCCTAAATTCGCGGTACAGAATCCTGTTATAGGCATACCACAAGTTCAGTGAGTCTTCCCGGGACTTACTGCTGCGTTTTCCAAGGGATTTGGCGACGGCATTGGGATGTCGGTAGATCCCGATAAACTCAATAGATGGAAATAGCATTTTCCAACCATCGAGAACAAGCAATGCTCGCGGATCCTTGAACCCAAAGTTGGGCTCTCCAGCGTGCTCCGCCAGGAGCGCCCTGGCCGTAGCAATGTGCTCGTCCCTCCAGAGTACTTTGGTGGGCGGCGCGTCCCAAGAACCCCCGTTCGCTGCAAGGATTGCATCATGCAAATCAACGAATCGCTGGTTCTCCCGATTGCCCTTTTCGTTGTGCTTGTTCCAGGTGTGACAATCACCCAGACACAAGCCCGCGTCCTGTAGCGAACCTGTAAGGGCACTTGTGCCGCTGCGGTGCATACCCAGGACAGCGACCACGCGAGCAGGTAGTTGTAGGTTCGCCTTGTGTAGCTCATGCGTCCCCATCTAAAGCCATCCATTTCGGGTAATTGGGCTGTGACGTTTCATATTCCCTACACTTATATCAAATCCGGGGTGTAATCTCACTTATCTTCACCCATTTGCAATAACTATGGCAACTCTGAAATGCTACGATAAGCGTGAAGGGGTCCCCAAAAAATCAACTCCACACCAAGGACTCGGGCATATGGCCTAGCCCTCTTAAGCAGATGCGAACCGACGGTCTGTCCAGGGTGCTACCCACACCAGGAGCAGCATCCCCGGCAACGCCACCACGGTGCATAAAAGGAAAAAATCAACCCACCCGATTTGCTCAACGATAAAGCCGGTGCTGGCATTGGCGAATGTCCGGGGTACTGCCGCAAGTGCAGTAAATAGTGCAAATTGTGTTGCGGCATAGGTCTTGCTAGTCTCCCGGGCGATAAACGCAGTAAAGGCGGCGGTGCCCATTCCGACTCCCAGGTATTCGAAGGCTATCACTACTGCTAACAACCACAACACGGGGCCGGTGCTGGCAAGAATGGCATAGCCGAGGATGGCAACCATCTGCACCACGCCAAACATCCAAAGCCCGCGATTTATACCCACGCGCACCATTATCAGCCCGCCCACCAGGCCACCAAATATTGCCGGCCACAAAGCCGCATGCTTGGCGATCAGGCCAATCTCGGTCTTGCTGAATCCCAAGTCGAGATAAAATGGCATCGACAGTGCCGTAGCCATATTGTCGCCGATTTTGTACAAAAACATAAAAGACAGGACCAGAGCCAGGCCTCTCCAGCCCCTTCGACCCAGGTATTCATAGAATGGCGCGATCATTGCCTGACGCAATCCCGTTGCAACTGGTAATTCGGATTCGGGTTCCGACACCACCAGACTCATAATCACGCCGACAGACATGAAGCCTGCCGTAATCCAGAATACGTTGGACCAGGGGAGAATATCCGCCAGAATCAGGGACAGGGATCCGGGGATCAGACTGGAGATTCGATACGCCTGTACGTGAATAGCGTTACCCATGCCCAACTCTTCATCAGCCAGGATCTCGCGTCTGTAGGCGTCCAGCACCACATCCTGACTGGCGCTAAAAAAGGCGACAGCCACTGCCAACCACGCTATCAACCACGTGGACTGGGCAGGCACAAACATTCCCAGCACACCGATTGAGAGTATCAATGCAATTTGGGTTACTAACATCCAGCCTCTGCGCCGACCCAAAAATGGAGGCACGAAGCGATCCATCAGTGGCGCCCACAGGAATTTCCAGGTATAGGGGAGCCCAACCAAAGCAAAAAGCCCGATTTCGACCAGGGAGACACCACCCTCGCTGAGCCAGACCGGAACCAATTGGAAAAGCACATAGAGTGGCATGCCTGAAGCCAACCCGGTAAAAATGCACGTCAGCATTCTGCGATTGAGTACCGCCTGTCGCCAGTGCCCAGAACTAGCTTTCAATTGCTGTCGCCCACTCAAGCAAATCTGGTCGCTCATGTGCGGCCAGGGCATTCCACAGATTCTGCTCAGCAAGAACCAACAGTGTCGCTTTGGAAAATAATTGTCGGTGTTTGCGATATCGACCCTGCTTGAAGCTGTCAAACACGTTTCTAACGTAAAGAGCAGTATTGAATCGATTAATCTCGTACATTTTTAGTTCGTCTGCCCCGGGGATTGGCTGACTAAACAACTCCGCATGTTCGAGATACTCATTTGAGAGTACTAAATTGTCCTGTAACCACCGGTCACGATATTTCATGTAGAGCTTCTTATGGATATAAAGGCAACCTTTCACCGGTTTCTCGGGACATAACTTGTAAAGGATTCCTAGAACCTCTTCGTTGAGGGATTTATCAAATCCAACTTTATTGAGACAACGCTTAACGTATAGCTGAATCATACCCAAGCTTTCATTGTTTTCGATATTTGATCCTTGCAAAGATACAACGCCGAGTGAATTGCAGAAATCCTGTAGGATACTTCCTCTTGGCCATTGCTCGGACTCAAAAGGGCGGATGATAATATTCTCTTTACCGAAGGCATCGCTCCAATTTTTCATCACGCTGTGATACCCATATTCGAATATCTGGTGTGTTTGATAGAATTGGTAAGCGCTGTTACTCCACTGGCGTATGCCCTTTACATCCTGATTGTAAAACGAACTGTACAGCTGATCTTGCCTGCGCAAATAGACTATTACCCGAACATCATGCCCTTGAAGGCGATTAAC
>JANPDE010000316.1:0-13164 GCA_031431315.1 Haliea sp. | reverse complement strand
CAGGATGCCTGTGGGTCGCCTTCATAAGGATGATACCCACCATAATTGCCAATCGGTATTTGCGCATTATCACAGAATTAGTACTTACCACCGCGCTGGCAGTTTACTTCTTTGGACAGCTCCTCAGCTATTACCTGCAGGGCAGCTACTTTAACGCCAGGTTTTTCTTTCATGTGGACGTATCCACGATTTCAGAAACCTGGCGGGCCTATCTTCCACTACTGATAATTTTCATCGGCTGGATCGCGAGTATCTGGCTGACAGTGTGGACGAACCGCAACAGGGAACGGGTGATAAAATCCAGTGCATTGGTGTTGTCAATTTTGGTATTCGCCATTGTATTTGACCCGGGCTTGCGCACGTCATCCGTTTACGCGGCCCAATCAATATTACAGCGCGACGATGAGAACTTGAATTCGATTAATTGGGAAGAACTCCGGCTCAATAAAAGAGCGCTTCAAAGTGATACAACCCCTGCACTCGCAGGCAAAAATCTTGTAATGGTTTTTCTGGAAGGGTTTGACAAACTTTACACTGATGAAGCAGTGTTTCCAGGCCTTACCCCAAACATTCTCGCGCTCAATAATCAGGGTTGGCAACTGGAGAACTTGAGACAGAGACTTGGAACAGACTGGACTATGGCAGGCCTGGTTTCCTCATTGTGTGGCACGCCGCTTTTGCACGATGAAGTATTCACAGGTAACCAGATTATGTTTACCAAGTTCCTGAATCGTGCTGTCTGTTTACCAGACATACTGCATGAGGCAGGATACCAACAATCATTTATGGGTGGCGCCTCTCTGGTGTTCGCGGGCAAAGGAATTTTTTTGAATCAGCACAGCTTTGACCACGTATATGGGCTCGATGAATTAAAAGGAAAGTTACCGGATCCTACTTATCGTGGGGGGTGGGGACTCTTTGATGACTCATTATTTGAACTCGCGTTGCAGGAGTTTGACAAGTACTCTCAAAAAGATGCTCCATTTAATCTAACTTTACTAACCATCGACACGCATCACCCTGCAGGGAAAGCGTCTCGCAGCTGTCCGAAATATAGCAATATTGATAACTCAATTTTGCATGCGGTTCACTGTACAGACTATTTAGTGGGCAATTTTATCAGGCAACTGCAATCAAAGCCTGCCTTCGCCAATACACTGGTAGTGCTCTTGAGTGATCACCTCGCAATGCGGAACGACGCATACGCACTTTTTCCAAAGGGCTACGACCGCCGATTGTATTTTAACGTGCTCAATAGCGACCTCCTGGGATCGTCCGATGTATTGGCAAGTCCAATGGATTTGGCTCCTACGATACTCAACCTCCTTGGCGTTACACACAATACTGCCTTTCTCGCTGGAAGCGATTTGCTTTCCAAGGCGGAAAGATCAAAGCTTAATCAGGTGAAGGACGCGCAACGGAATAGAACGATTGCCTTTCTTAACTCTAAATACCTTACTTCAGTTGAGGACTCCGGGCACCAAACAGCCTTATTAGCTCCACGCGATTTTGAGTTTCTTAATCAGATAGAACATATCGAAGTTATAGACAGTAAGGTAATGTTTAAGGTTACCGGAAAAGATCCCTATTTCATTTTGCCTAAATTTGAGAACTTATCAGGGGATGCAATGACCATGATAATCGACATGGATGCCCCCGCCGAAACTGACCTTACGGTATTTTATTTAACTGGCTTGCAACAAGAGTACTCGCTCGAGAGGAGTAGAGTAGAACGTATCAAGGCGGGCAATAGCAGAATTTTCTTTCCCCTCCCCGCGGATGCCGACTTCGGCAGAATTAGAGTTGATCCAGGGTCAATTGAGGGCGACTACACTATTCATTCCATCGAAATTCGGATGTAATGCAGTGAGACCAGAAGGGACCAGCGGTGGTGAAAACGTCGGGTTGGAGTAACAATTGAATAAGGGAAAAACCGGATTTGCTCGTATTGTGGCGGCGACTTTCTACTCATGGAAGGGTTTTGTCGCTGCTTACAAGTTCGAAGCGGCTTTCAGGCAGGAGTTGGCAATCACCATCGTCGGATTTATTCTTGCGGTCTTCCTCTCTGAAAATGGCATCGAGTTTTTACTTCTGGTTGTGCCCCTGTTGCTGATTCTGTTGGCAGAAATGGTGAATAGCGCGATAGAGTCCGCAATCGATCGATTTGGCGGCGAACAGCACGAACTGTCCGCGCGCGCCAAAGACATGGGCTCCGCCACGGTTTTCGTCGCCCTGTCCATAGCAACCCTTTGCTGGGTCGTGATTCTAGGAGAAAAATATTTTTTCTCCTAGACCACACTGCCTGTCCAATAACACAGACTCAGCTACTTATTTCCATTTGGCAACCAGTTCGTCGTAGTCGACTGTCTGGCCAGGGGGCTTCTCATTGGCGAGTTTTGGCTTGGGTGCACCCGGCTGGGCGAGCCAGTAGTCACGGCCTTTAACATCACCAAGTTTCGGACCACAGTCCCCCAATACTTTGGAGCGCTCCAGGCGCTGTAAAAGTTTTTCCTGGGCTACCGCCAACGCGGTCATGGCTTCCTGTGGTGTTTTTTCACCGGAAACTGCATCGCCTATGTTCTGCCACCACAACTGTGCCATGCGGGGATAATCGGGGACGTTCGTTCCAGTAGGCGTCCACTGTATGCGAGCAGGAGAACGGTAGAATTCAACCAGCCCACCAAGCTCTGCCGATCGCTTGGTAAAACTCTCGTCCTGAATATCGGATTCGCGAATGATAGTGAGGCCTACATGGCTTTTCTTCAGTGACACGGTTTTAGAGGTAACGAACTGTGCGTATAACCAGGCGGCCTGGGCTCGATTCAAGGGAGTCGATTTCATCAATGTCCATGAACCCGTATCCTGATAACCCAGTTTTTGACCCTCCTCCCAATAAGCACCGTGAGGTGACGGCGCCATTCGCCACTTGGGTGTGCCGTCGACATTCATTACCGGCAGGCCGGGCGCTATCATGTCAGCGGTGAAAGTGGTGTACCAGAAAATCTGTTGCGCAATATGCCCCTGCGCCGGTACGGGCCCTGCTTCGGAGAAAACCATCCCCGAAGCTTCCGGCGGTGCGAATTTATGCAGCCAATCTATGTACTTGGTGAGCGCATAGACCGCGGCAGGGCCGTCCGTATCGCCACCGCGTTCAACCGTGGATGCGGTAGGCCGGCAACCCTCGACCCTGATACCCCATTCATCGACTGGAAGGCCATTCGGTAGGCCCTTGTCACCCGCGCCCGCCATGGACAGCCAGGCGTCGGTAAAACGCCAGCCCAGCGACGGGTCTTTCTTGCCGTAATCCATGTGGCCGTACACCCGTTCACCATTAATCTCTTTCACATCGTTGGTAAAAAAGTTGGCGATATCCTCGTAGGCGGACCAATTGACCGGTACACCCAATTCGTAACCGTATTTCGCCTTGAATTTCGCTTTCAACTCCGGATTGGTAAACCAGTCATAGCGAAACCAATAAAGGTTCGCAAATTGCTGGTCCGGGAGCTGATAGAGTTTGCCGTCCGGACCAGTGGTAAAGGACTTGCCGATAAAATCATCCAGATCCAGTGTCGGCAGGGTGACAGCAGCGCCTTCACCTGCCATCCAGTCCGTCAGATTTCGTACTTGCTGGTAGCGGAAATGCGTGCCGATCAGATCTGAATCGTTGATATACGCGTCATAGATATTCTCACCGGACTGCATTTGCGTCTGCAGTTTTTCGACTACATCGCCTTCCCCGATCAGGTCGTGCGTGACCTCGATCCCGGTAATGTCGTAAAACGCCTTGGCCAGCGTCTGGGATTCAAATTCATGTGTCTTGATAGTTTCGGACACGACCTTGATCTGCATTCCCTTGTAGGGAGCTGCGGCATCAACAAACCATTGCAGCTCCTGCAGCTGCTGCTCGCGGCTGAGAGTGGAGGGCTGAAACTCTGGCAACCACTTTTGAGCGGCCGCCATGTCTGCCAAAGCTTTCGCTGAGGTAACCGCAGCAAACACCAGTGCCAGATATGTCAGCCTTTTCTTAATCATATTTTATCCCTGCTAATTCTTATGGTTGTAGACGATGAATCTTACTAGAAAAAAGCAAAGATCAACACGGCCAGTAGCAAACACAGAGGCAAAACCCACCAAAGTGGTAATGGCACCAGGCCCAGCCAGGCTAGCGCCAGGAACGCACTGAATAGTAGAGACATGAACAAGCGATCACCGCGCGTGGTAATCAGGCCAAGAAAGCCAATCCGCGAGTTCCCCCCGGGAGACACTATCTCCCACACAATCATGAGCGCCAGTAGTCCGGCAATGCTGGCAAAAAAGATTGCCGTGAAGGGTGTCCATGCCATCCAGCTAAGATCCATGGCGACTCTCCCCTGTCATGCGCTATACCCGTCCGAGGGCAAAGCCCTTGGCGATATGATTGCGCACAAAATAAATTACCAGCGCCCCGGGGATGATGGTGAGCACGCCAGCGGCGGTCAATACGCCCCAGTCCACGCCGGAAGCGGAAACAGTGCGGGTCATGATTGCCGCGATGGGTTTCGCTTCCGTCACGGTCAAGGTCCGGGCAATCAGCAACTCTACCCAGGAAAACATAAAGCAAAAAAAGGCGGTGACACCGATCCCCGAGCGAATCAACGGCATGAATATCCTGAAAAAAAATCGCGGGAATGAATATCCGTCAATGTAGGCGGTCTCGTCCATTTCCCGCGGGATGCGCGACATAAACCCTTCCAGAATCCACACCGCCAGGGGAACATTGAACAGGCAGTGCGCCAGTGCCACTGCGATATGGGTATCAATCAGGCCAAAAGCCGAGTAGAACTGAAAGAACGGGAGTGCAAACACAGCCGGGGGCGCCATGCGATTGGTGAGCAACCAGAAAAACAAATGCTTGTCGCCCATAAATCGATAGCGGGAAAAAGCGTAAGCGGCTGGCAGTGCAACCGCCAGGGAAATCAGGGTATTCAGCGCAACATAAATGGTGGAGTTAATATAGCCCCGGTACCAGCTGGGATCTGTCAACACGACTTTATAGTTATCCAGCGTAAAATCTTGCGGCCACAAGCGAAAGGCCGACAGTGCTTCCTGATTCGTTTTGAAACTCATGTTCAACAACCAATACAGTGGCAGCATCAGGAACACAAGGTAAAGGATCGGCACCAGATAGCGCCAGGCAATACGTGAAACCTGCCGCCCGTGCATTGTGGTCACGACAAAAGCACCAGGCGGCTTATTTGGATTGGCCTGGATCATCATGTCGCGTCATAACTGTATAGAAAATCCATGACAGGAGCAGAATGATCAGGAAGTAGATTAATGACATGGCCGCCGCGGGCCCGAGGTCGAATTGACCAATCGCCATTTGAACCAGATCGACCGACAGGAAGGTGGTGGCATTCCCCGGTCCACCGCCGGTTAGCACGAAAGGTTCTGTGTAGATCATGAAGGAGTCCATGAATCGAAGCAGCACTGCGATCAGGAGTACGCGTTTCATGCCGGGCAATTGAATCGTTCGAAATATTGCCCAGCGCGACGCGCCATCAATCTGCGCCGCCTGATAGTAAGCCTCGGGAATCGCGACCAACCCGGAGTAGCAGAGCAATACGACCAGCGAGGTCCAATGCCAGACATCCATCAATATCACCGTGATCCAGGCATCCAGCGTGTCCTGTGTGTAATTGTAATCGAGACCCAAAACAGCCAGGCTGTGCCCCAACAGGCCGATATCCACGCGGGCAAAGATTTGCCAGATGGTTCCCACCACATTCCAGGGTATCAATAATGGCATCGTCATTAACACCAGGCAGACTGAGACACCCCAGCCGCGCACCGGCATGCATATTGCAATTCCAATACCCAGCGGAATCTGGATGGCCAATATAATGGCGGAGAAAGCAAGGTTGCGTAACAGTGCATTGTGAAAGCGCTCTGAATGCAACACTTCTTCAAACCATTCGGTACCTACCCAGAAAAATTCGTTATTGCCGAAGCTGTCCTGTACGGAGTAGTTGACTACCGTCATCAACGGAATCACCGCGCAGAAGGCCACGAGCAAAAGTACCGGCGCAACCAGAAGCCAGGCTTTGTTATTCGCCGGCTTCATGGGTATCGCCCTCGATCTGGCGGTCGCAGCAGGTTCGAATCGCAGTAGAGATTGAGATGATCAGGATCAAACAGCACGACAGGTGATGACGGTACAGGCGTACCCTCTCTCAATATGGCATGCAATTGCTGCTCGCCCAGGAGCAGGTGCAGGATCTTTTGACGCCCGATATCGACCACCTTCACCACACTTACCGCCAGTCCCTCGGGACAATCCACCTGCTCGAGGACTCGCACGTATTCAGGGCGAATACCAAGCTCCAGGGATCCCTGGGCCAACCCGTAGTTATTTCTCAGATAAACCTTTCTCCCACTCACAAAGGCGCAATCTCCAGCCACGTCACAAGTCAAAACGTTCATACCTGGCGATCCGATGAAACGGCCCACGAAGGTATGAGCTGGCGCATCAAACAACTCCTCGGGAGTGCCTGCCTGCAGCACCCGTCCCTCCAACATTACGATGACCTTTTCGGCAAAGGTCAGCGCTTCCGTCTGGTCGTGCGTAACATAAATCATGGTGTGCCCAACCTGCAGGTGTACCCGTTTCAGCTCCGCGCGCAGCTGCCACTTGAGCGCGGGATCTATCACCGTCAATGGCTCGTCAAATAACACCGCGTTGGCGTCAGTGCGCACGAGCCCCCGACCAAGGGAAATCTTCTGCTTGGTAGCTGCATCGAGATTACGGGCCTTCTGGCCGGCGATCTCGCTCAGCTCCAGTAGCTCCAGTACTTCTGCGACACGCCGTTTGCGCGCTTCCACAGGAACCCCCCGGTTCTTCAGTGGAAATTCCAGGTTCTGGGCGACTGTCATTGTGTCGTAAACAACAGGAAACTGAAAAACCTGCGCGATATTCCTTTCCTGTGGCTGCAGCCCGGTGACATCCCTGTCACCAAAGAATACCTGCCCTTCGCTGGGCATTATCAACCCGGAAATAATATTCAACAACGTGGTCTTGCCACAGCCGGAGGGACCCAGCAACGCATATGCTCCACCGTCCTCCCAAACCATGCTTAACGGCTGAAGTGCGTAATCCATCTCTGTGCTCGCCGAACCGGGATAGCGGTGGGCAATCCTGTCCATGACTATTTTAGCCACGGTTGGTTACCCGACTCGAACAGATTGAGGTAGCAGGGCAATCTCGCCCCTGGGATGAAAATAGTAGAACTCCTTCGGGTCGACGAAACAGGAGATAGAGTTTCCAGGCACTATATCCTGAACGCCATGCACCAGAGCCACCCAGGTCTGGTCCAGCAGCTGAAAATGGATATAGCTCTCTGAGCCGGTTACTTCATTGATCACGACTTTCACTCGCAATTCAATGTCGCCGGGTCCACGACTGTCCAAACGCACATGGTGAGGCCTGAGCCCGATGGTGTAATTGCCCTCCACCAACTCTGGAGCCGGAGCACGCAATAAGTCGTCGTGACCCTCCAGGACAAGCATGTTGTTTTTGAGACAGACACTCGCCGTATTCAAAGGCGGATCCGAGAACGCGCGCGCGGCTATCAGATTGCATGGAGACTTGAATACTTCACCGGTTTTACCAAACTGTGCCACACGTCCTTCATGCAATACAGCCGTATAGCCACCCAATATCAAGGCTTCAATGGGCTCGGTAGTGGCATAGACCAGCACCGCACCTTTTGCCTGAAACAGGCTTGGCAATTCCACGCGCAGTTCTTCACGCAATTTGTAGTCCAGATTTGCTAGCGGCTCGTCAAGCAACACCAAATCCGCTCCCTTGACCAGCGCGCGCGCGAGCGCCACACGTTGTTGTTGACCGCCTGATAACTCCGCAGGCAGGCGCTGAATGTATTTCGAAATTTTCAGCAATGCGGCGGCTTCCTCGACCCTCCGTTGTACTTCCGCATTTGATAATTTCGCAATCCGCAGCGGAGATGCGATGTTTTCAAACACGGTGTGCGTTGGATAGTTAATGAACTGCTGGTAGACCATGGCGATGTTACGCTGCTGGACAGGCACACCGATGACTGACTTTCCGTTAAATCGCAGTTCTCCCTTGTCCGGCCTATCCAGTCCGGCCATCAATCGCATAAGCGATGTCTTTCCCGAAAATGTTGCACCCAACAGGATATTGCAGGTACCGGCTTCCAGGCGCAGGGAAACGTTATTCGCCAGGATTTCACCGCCAATCGCCTTGCTTATATCGATCAATTCCAACAACTGCAGAGTCCTTATAATGGAGTTCTTTTTATCCGGCGATTGCGGCCAGCATACCGCAGTAATTCGCGCTGGTCAGTCCAGATAAAAGCCACTGACTCCTTTACTGGCAAAATACGCATGAAGGCTCCGAGAGTTGATATTCACCGGTGAGCCGTGGAGATACAAGGGTAAGCCTGTTGCCTGCAGGGCATCAAGCGTTGCGGGATCGTACGCCCAGTTCATCGGCAATGTGACACCTTCGAGTTCATTGCGCCGTTTGGCTATCGCCTCATACAGCGGCAATTGCGGCCGCCCCATGCGGTATAGTGTCAGGATAATTCGCGCCGATGGGTCTTGTTGCTTTATTGCGTCGATATCGTTAATCGAATAAGCCTGGAAAATAAACTGTGTGCGCGTTGGAAGCGAAAGGATAGCAGTGACCAGCGCAGGGAGAGTTTGCAGTTCCTTTGCGTCGGTGACAACTGCGGCTTCCTTGTGATTGCGCAGGAATTCGTTGACCCATTGCAGGGATATAGGGCTGTACTGGGCCCCAATCGACCAACCACTTTCCTTGAACGTCAATTTACGCCCAGAGAAGGTCGCAAGAGCTGGAGGAACTGCACCGGGGTATTCAGTGGTACTCTTCCAGGATTCCCAATCGTGGGTCACCACCCAGTGGCCGTCCGATGTTTGCTGGAAATCCAATTCGAAGATTCGCGTACCCAGCGCATAGTTTTCTTCAACTGCCTCCTGGCTATTGGTGTACGCATTACCATCGATTGCGCCTCCAGCATGGGCGATAACTAAACAGCACTGGCCTTTGACTGGCATTGAGAAATAGGTCGGAATCGGCAAGCTTTGGTTGCCCTGCGTTGTGAGCTCTCCAGCTGCTGCAATCGTCATGGTTGACTGTTCTGCATTACAGCCACCTACGGCAAGCGTCGCCACCAGTACAAGGTATTGAATGTGGAAGTGAATTTTATGCATGAAAATTATAACTTCCCGATTATCACAAAACAGCGAGACGAGTGGCATTCAATCTAATGAGAAAAAGCAATTTATACAATCAGGAAATAATTACAAAGCTGGCTCGCATCTCAGTTCCATACGTTTACACTCGCGAGTTGAATCCGCGTATACTTTGTAACGGGTAGTGTGAATGAGACCTACGCGACGCAACCAATAACCATTGTCTCGCTCTACCCAAGCATGGTGTCAGCACGCAGGCGCAGTATTTACTACCGGGTTTACAAGTAATCTTGAGATGTTCTACATGCGCTCCATTCTCTTACTTATCCCTATTCTTGTTTCAATTCTAATCATCGGCGCCTGTAGCGGTGGTTCTGATTCAAATGGGAACCTTGCGCCTCCCGCAAAACCTCCGAATATCGTGGTGATTCTGGCTGATGACTTGGGTTACGGATCTCTGAACAGCTACGGCGCCGACCGCAAACTTGTGCGAACACAGCAGATAGATCGCCTTGCTGAGGAGGGAGTGCGTTTCACCCAGGCTTACGCTCCAAGTTCGGTGTGCTCTCCAACGCGCTATGGCGTCCTTATGGGGCGCTATCCCTGGCGAACAGAATTGAAGGTGGGCGTAGTGAACGAGCCCGATCCGCTGTGGCCGAGCACGGACAGTATGAATCTACCCAAGTGGCTTAAGGCACGCGGCTACGCCACAGCGACCATCGGCAAGTGGCACCTGGGGTATGGCACCAATCGCCACACCAGGAGTGTCGAAGACTGGATTAACACCACGACGCCCGGCCCCGAAGTGCTGGGGTTTGATTACAGCTTTAATGTCCCTCAGAACCATGGCGACATGTTAGGCGTGTATTTCGAGAATGGTAAAGTGGCAGGCTATGACAGCCAGGATCAGCTCGTTGGCCTGCAATCGATGGCACAGAAGAATTACGGCAAGACGACCTATGGTGTCCCGTTTGTCGGCTTTGACGTGCCGCAACGGGTTGATAGTCGAGTGATGGAACAGATCAGTGCGCGCGCGATAGAGTGGATGAAACAGCAGGTCGCAGAAGGCGATGGACCCTTTTTTCTCTACTTCACACCGGTGGCCGTGCACGAACCGATCACGCCGTCGGTTGAGACGACTGGCAGTAGTGGGGTCGGCCCCTACGGGGATTTCATCCACGACCTTGACGGCTCAGTCGGTCAGATCCTCGATGCGCTTGATGAGATGGGGATTTCCGACGATACCGTAGTGGTCTTCACAAGTGACAACGGCGGTGAGATTCCCGGGAACCGCGATACACCACAAGCACTGGCCGTTCGCAAGGGCTTGGCGATCAACGGTACGTTGCGGGGTGACAAACACACGATTTGGGAGGGTGGAACCCGCGTGCCCCTGATCGTGCGATTGCCGAAGGGCTATCAAGCCCGCGGTGGTACGGTATCCGATGCGCTGGTGAACCTGACCGATGTCTTCGCGACGATCGTGGATCTGGTGGGAGACGGGGATAAACTGCCCGATGGCGCTGGCCCCGACAGCGTTAGTTTCCTTCCCGCGATTCGAATGGACCGAGTCCAGGGCAAGGCCTTGCGCACAAACAGCGTCACCGCAAATGTCAACGGTATTCTCGCCATCCGTAGCGGCGATTGGAAATGGATTGAGGGTATCCTCCCCGAAGGATTCCAGGGCGTTTCCGCCGCCGATGAAACCAGGCCCCAACTGTATAACCTGCGTGATGACCCGGAAGAAACCAGGGACGTGAGTCTTCAGAACCCCGACATCGTCGAACGACTGCGGCAGGAACTTAAGGCTGTTCGGGAATCAAAAGCGTCGACACCCCAAGCGGGTTCCCAATCTCCCGATACCCAATTGCCGAAGCCCGAGTAACTGCCGGGCAGCGCGCAGTCCGTAATGGTGAACACCACCTCCGAGAGGTTAAACTCCAATATGCGCCCCATAATCTAACGCGCCTTTTGCCAGGCGTTGGCGCGCTGCGGCCGTGTCGACAAGACCTGCCGCTTCATGGATGGTGTCGATGTGTGCCCTGATGACCCGGGGCTGATAAAAAAAGCCGCGCACCCATCCATGTCTTGCCTATCTGATTGGGCCCGCAGCCAAAAACCGACTACAGGGGACGGAAGAACCAGGCACCAGTTCCAGACTCGCCTCGTACCGGCGGCACAATGCCCGTATTATGGCAGCCCATCCCCCAGTCCATCTCCCACCCATTAACAGAAAAGGCGTCGCAGATCGGGTACGTGAAGAACACATCACCAATACCATACACTCCCGGTCTAACATAGCCCGAGAGGGTCTGGACTGAGCCCATCTGGTCATAAGGCGTACCGTTCAAAAGCCATCCGTCGGCAAAGAAATCGTGGACTACTTCTTCGTCTATATATCCATCAAAATCGCACACATCCAATCCCGCATAGGAATCAAAAATGGCACACACATCATCCATTGCAGCCCACGTCCATCCATCCATGGCATAACCGTTCAGTACTCCGGTGCACACGCCCGCTGGACAGGCCGCTACGACCTGTTGATATGAGACATGAGCGAACGCATCTACCTGTGCCCATTCCCTGCCGTTAAGGAATTTGGTAGCTGTGATCGCTACAGGGCAGTACGGGCTTGCATCCAGCGGGCAGGTATCGTCAACATCGACGACTCCATCATTGTCATCATCCGTGTCCTGGCCATCAACAACCCCATCACCATCGAAATCAAGTTCCTCCTCCTTCGCGCCCCAAAATACCACGCCAAACGTACGACCCGAATCAACCAATCCAAGTATCAGGCCAGGGAGTCCAGGATCAGAGTAGGAAACGCCCACACCCGATACTTGTTTGTTGGGCTGCCCGCACGGTGACGAGCCGAATGTTATTTGGATGTCGTAGACGTTTCCTGACGAATGTGGCTTGATTGTTCCCGTGGCGACGCAACCGCTACTTCCCGTCGCCGCAATGTCCCCGGCGTTGCTGATAGATAATCTGAAGAATTCAGGCTCAGCTGCGCTATCCAGGTGACCGTCATAGGTGCCAGCGACAGTTTCCAGCGTAGGTGTCAGATAGTAGAGGGGATCTGAAATGGATGTGAAATTTTGTGAGCTTGAAGAGTCAGCAGTGACCGTGCCGTTGAGCGCCGTAGTATCTTGCAGCAATGGATACGTTGTTACAGTGGCTTCCAAACTCCGAGGGCTAACACCAACGCCTTCGAAATTGAAGTCGAGGCCATTTGATGAACTGAAGTGATCACCAGATAACGTGGCGCTTCCTTGCACTAGTCCCCCTGTTAGGGATCCATTCCCCGTTGCCTTATCGGTATAAATGAAAAAATACTCGCCAGTATCCAACACTATGGCTTCGAAGTTCCAATCGGTTTGACCGTTTGCAAACCATATTCCTGCTGGTGAAAGCAGTGGTGATGGCTCAGCACCACCACCACCATTGCTTCCACCACCGCCACCCCCACAACCGATCAAGGCCAGTAACAGTCCGGTACAGAACAGAGCAATGAATTTTTTCATGATGGCTACAATCGTCAGGTCTGGAGTCTTGTACGTTACCGTAGCGGCCATACAGCTCGCTGATACGAATAGCAGCGTTGCTACCGGAAGTGCCGAAATAGTTTTCATATGCGACCTCTGAATTTTAACTAATAGCCACTGAACGCTGCCGACTCGACTCAGTCGCTCAGTTAGATGAGCTGACCTGAACCTCATCCGCCTGGTGACGCTGTAAATCCGTCAGCGCCATTTCCATCTGCAGCATGCGCTCGTCCTGCCTGGCGAGGGAATTGCGTAACGCGGTAATCTCTGCTTTCTGCTCTTTCGTCACCGTGGTCAGCACCGCCACGATATCCATCGGAGACAGCGATTTGTGGTCGTTGGTGGCAACCAGGTCGGGGACGTCCTCAGCGATAAACCC
>JANPDE010000315.1:0-6480 GCA_031431315.1 Haliea sp. | reverse complement strand
TGCGCAAGCGCCACGGGCTCATCACCGCCTGAACTCAGTAACCATTTTTTTCGTTAGCGGACGTTGGTGATCCTGGAGCGTGAACTCCCGCCTCAAACGGCCCTAAGCGTTTGCGCTGATTTGATAAAAGGTGGTATACGGCGTTAGGCATATCTTTCAGCACTGCGTACGTGCGATATTTCTAAACATAAACACCGGGAGGAAATCTGTGAAAGCGTTCGTTGTTTGCCTTTTGTTGCTTGGGTTTTCGACATTTGGCGGAGCGCAGACCAACCAGGGCGACGTCACGTCCCCATTTCAGATAGAGAACAGCGTGATTGAGCGTACTCAGGCAGGTGTCGCGCAGGTGTTCGCTGCCAGTTCATCCGGTAGCGGATTTTTCTTCGACATCAACGGCTCCATCTTTGTAATAACGAATTCTCATGTCATTGAGTCGTCGCTGCAGCGGCCAGCGCCCGGACAGAGTAAGGTAGTTGCGCCGGTTAAGGTGCGCACGGCTTTCGGTGAAGAAGTTCGCGCGACTGTGTGGAAGGAAAGTCAGCAGCATGACATTGCAATTCTTAAACTGGAGAGAATTCCGACGACGGTTGTACCGCTTGAACTAAGTGCCGCCAGTCCACGTGCGGGAATGGAGGTTTTCCTGTGGGGTGCGCCGAGAGGGATAAGCTTGGTACCGCTGGACGGCGCCATTGCTGATCTGGCAGTTAATTCTGATTCAAACATATTCGCAGGCGCGCCAGTCAGGATCATTCTGGCAAGAATCTCCGTCGCGCCAGGGAATTCTGGTGGCCCACTTCTAGACGGACAGGGGAAAGTAATCGGTGTCATTGCAGCGCGCCAGAACACGCCCGAAAACATTCATACTGGTATCTCGGTCGCCATAGCAGCTAACCAGTTCGCCCGAACGATCATGGCATTTGATCCACGTGAGGTGGACAAACTAGGGTTCACTGGACCACCAACAGAAGGCGCGCCACCAACATCGCGCGGGAAAGTTCGTCCCTTATACCCCTCACCATCACCGGGTAATCCGAAGACTCAAGTTTCAGATTTTGCCCTCGGCGAGTCTCAAGCTGTAGGTTATAACTGCTTCCAGCGACTTAAGGTGCCGCCTGGGGCTGGAACGCCGAATTATGTTCTTGTTGAATCTGGAAATGTGAAGATTGTTGAGTTTCCGCTTGGAATAGATCGCATTCGCTCGTCTCGAATGATCGGCGCGCAACACTTGGAACTTTCAGTGGGTGCGTCCCGAGATGGAGTAGACACCTTCGTGTGCCTACTGCACTGAGCCGCCTTAGTGCGCGAGACGCCTAACTCATCGCTCCGCAGGCCGCTCAGCCCAACCTTTAGGACCGCTGGGTGTTATGAGTCAAAAATTGACCCTCGTCACGGTGCCGCCGACCACGCATTTTCTCACAGCACTTTGAGAGACTTCGAGCAAGTACGCTCGGCGATCCCGGGTATCGTCGCGACTACTTTGACACTGGCAGTGATGCGCGGGAAATTGTCCGGAACGGTGAAGACATTCTCGATTTTGTTTGCGTATTGGGTAGGTGGCGTCCCATCGGCGAGCACGTTGCGTTCCGCCGCCGAGGGCAACTCGAGCGCGACGTCGCCGATGCGCGTATTGAGGTTGACACCGACCAACTTGGCTTGCGCGCTGGCGACGACGTTGAGCGGGTTGCCGAACTTCGCCGAACCGATCCGGATCGAGGCAATGACCAGCACAGACTCTCCGGCCGAAACCTCTGTGATGGCAGTACGGGTCTGCGGATCCAGCAATTTGCAGCTGAGCTGGAAGGCATCGGGTGCGAGGGGCGCGGCGTGGGAACTGAGTACCCCCGCCGACGCGGCGAGGAAAGTAACCGTCAAGGCTATAGTGCGTACTATCTTCATTGCTATTCTCTCCAGTCTATCCGAATTTTGGCATTGATAAAATTCTCCAGGCCGCACTGTCACAATGATCGAGGCAGCAGTCCGAACATGACCTAACAGATAAATACATGAAACGACCGAGCCTGATCGTATAACATTCCTCCGCCTAGTACCATACTGACTGAGACGAATTGACTCATATCTCAGGTTACCGAAAGCAGACTGTGATATGAGCAAAAATAAAAGCTAACCACAACGACTAAGCTTAAGTTTAGATCAACGGGTTCTGAACGCTTCTTCGGCTGGATAACGGTCTTTTGTGAGCACTGGGGGCGAAGTTCCCGCACCTACAACTGGACCATTGGTCTAGACTGAATCGACGGCTACTAGTTGAAAAACTTGGCCCCGATTGTAGCTGCTATACGAAATTTCAAACTAACCGGAAAGCCGTCCTTTCACTCTCACCTTCAAACCCAACGGTTGCGTGAAAGGCACCGCCACCACTTTAGGCTTATCCTTTCCAGGCACCAACTCCAGATCAAAGTTATTAACCCAGTAAGACACCATCTCTTGAGAAAACAACGGGCCAACCATGGCACCCGTACAACGGTGGGCGCCGCTACCAAAGGTCAGTATGGAGCGTTTGAGGTTAGTGGCATCTGAGCCAAGAAAACGCGTCGGGTCAAACGTGCCAGGCTCCGGGAATAGTTCTTCATTCATGTGGTTACTGGAAATCTGTATCAGCACCTCATCCCCTTTGCGGATGGTGTAACCGTTAAATTGAAAATCCTGTGTCGCGTAACGGATAACGAGTGCACCGGGTGGGTTGATGCGCGTGGTTTCCATGAAAATGGCGCGCAGTACTTTTTGTTTCATTGGGTCTACGTGGCCGTCGGATTCTTTCGACAGTTCTTGATATTCCTCTCGCACCTTTTGCAACCATTCCGGGTGGGCTAATAACTGATACAACATAAAGGCCGCTGCCGAGGCGACGGTATCATACCCTGCCAGGTAGGCCGCCAGCGGCACAATCTTCAAGTCGTTATCTTCCCAGCTACCAATGCCATCGGGCGGCGGGAAGTCGAGGTACTGGCCCACCAGGGTGTTGGCTCTTAGTTGGGGGTCTTTGCGCACTCGGCGAACAAGAGCTAGCGAGTTTTCATTCATGCGCTTAAGCGCGGCCTTGTAGAACGGGTTGTTGAGTGCCAGCCACAGCGGCAAATGTCCGTAGGTGGCAAAAATCAGCGTATGTACAACGGTGGACAACTCTTTACTGCTAAAGGGAAACGGCTCGCCATTGAGAATATGGGAGAGTACATCCACGGTTTGGGATTGCGATTCTTTCAGCGGATCAAATTCATAGCCGGGCTGCCATTGACCCACATGTTTGCTCACACAGTCGACGATTTATCGCGCCTTTCTCGCTCGAGGCCCCGGTTTAAAAAGTTGCTGTGTATTTTGCGGTATAACTTATGTTGCGGCCCATCGAAGGTGCCGGGCAAACGGCTTTTCACGGCCTTCATCAGTACTTCCATGGATTTGGAGGTGCACAGGAGATCGTCGTTCTCTAATAAGGCTATCGCATCATTCCCACCGATGCAGGTCATCTCGATGCCCATAATCCGCATTCGGAAGGCATTGCCGTACGTTTTGCGAGTTTCATTCAGAAACGGCATCACATCGCCGGAAAATTTTTTGATCGGGCCAATAAGGGGTAAGGCTTTGATCATGGGTGGGCGCTGGCCGCTGCCAGCACCGAATTCAATGCTGCCCGGCGTCGCGCCGGTAAAGGGGCATTGCCCTTCACTGGATTCAGTAGATTCGTTTAACCGCTCTGCCTGCATCGCCTTTCTCCTGTGCAGATATCCGCTGTGGCTACCTACAACATATTTTAATTTTTGTTGTAGTCATGGTAGGCTTGTTACTATTCAGCCGTCAACAGGCCATATTGATGGCTTTCACGTAAATATAGACCGCTGATTGAAGTAGCAGACAGGACTGAGCGCCGACATGGCACAAGCCCCAACACAAACCCAGAGCAACAGCCGCAAAGCCAAAGCCGACACCCAGGAATACGTTGACGTTAAACAACGCTTGGTGGATGCCGCCATTACGTTAATGGCGGACCGGGGTTTTACCCGGTTTCGTTTTGATGAACTGGCAGAAAAAGTCGGCTGTAACCGCGCGACCATCTACCGCTACTTCGATAGCAAGCAGGATTTAATCACCGCAGTCATGATGACGTTAATGCATGAAATTACTAACGACATTATCGAGAAAACCGCTGACTCTAAAAAAGTGACCCAAAAAAGTTTTACCGATGCGCTCTATAACATCATTACGGATTTAAGAAACGACCGCCGCTATGCGATTGTGATGGATGCACAAAATATTGAAGTTTTTGCCCAATTAACGCATGAATACTTTTCCGTGATCACCACCAGCATGCTGGAAAAGCATATGACGGACAACCCGTCTGGCCGAGCATTAAAAGCAGGTGTCGGTATGGCCGATGCTGTTCACTGGTTAATGCACCAAATTATTTCTTATGGTTTTCTTGGTTTAAAAGGCGAAAACGAGAAACAGCAGAAAGCCTATTTAGCGAAAATGGTGGTATCGGTAATTCTATGATGGTGTGCTGATGGTAATGCTAGAACCATTACTAATTTGCAAAGTTTAGAGTCAAAAATTGACCCTCGAAACCTCACCATCCGACGACCGTATCCTACCCAGGAACGGTCATAGCCAGGTCTGAAGCGGGAATTCTGGTGCTGTTAACGTGATCTGTGCAGGCTGCATACCCGTATACATGTCTGATGAGTACCTGGAGAGAAAACCCCAAGGCTTGTCACTCTGCAGAGAGATCTTAGCTCTCTGTGTACCTTCATCCTACACTTACCTTCTGGAGAACAGCATGATACCCAAACTCAAGACCGCCCTAATTGCAACTTCGTTTGCATTGTTCAGTTTGACTTCCACAGCCGCCGACAAGGACATCGTGGACACAGCAATAGCGGCTGGAAGCTTCAAAACATTGGTTGTTGCAGTACAGGCAGCCGGCTTGGTCGAAACACTCAAAGGCAAGGGCCCGTTCACGGTATTCGCGCCAACCGACGAAGCCTTTGCGAAGATCCCTAAAGCTCAGCTTGACGCTCTGCTCATGGACAAGGCCAAGCTCTCGGCCGTACTGACTTACCACGTGGTACCAGGTCTGGTACTGGCCGAGGACGTCAAGGCCGGTGAAGTCACTACGGTGCAGGGTGGCACACTAACCATCACCACCGACGGCGGCGTCAAGGTTAACGATGCCAATGTGGTCACTACCGACGTAATGGCCAGCAATGGCGTCATTCATGTCATTGACACCGTCCTGATACCAAAGTAAGCGCTTCCACATCGAGTTGCCTGCCATTCTTCCCGATGATAAATGCCTCCAGCAGTTGGTTCCCAACTGCTTATGCATGTAAGGCGCGGAAGGCGCATCAGCAGTCCCTGCAGAGCGGCTGCTTCATGCTTGCCCACTCTTATCGCTAATGCCCCACCACCGAAGCCGTCGCCATCAGTTCGTCGAACAGGGCCATCGACGCTTGTCCTGAACAGTTAAAGGGGTTGAGTACCGGAAGCTTTGCATACTTAAGCAGCAATGAAGGATTGATCGTGGCCACGTTCACATGCCCCATGGTCCAGCTTCCAAAGCGCCGCTCGGAAATTTCGTCGAAACAAAGTATCCGCACGTTGACATGGCGGTCATCGCCCACGATGGTGTTATACAACTCGCACACCTCATCCCTCCCGCCTTCGAGCACCTGCAGGAACAGATCTTCGCTGTAGCACAGCATGCCAGTGATGCCCAGCGCGGGATTGTGCGCGCGCGACTGAGCGAGTATGGAATTCATTACAGTGGGTGTCAGGGGTGTCGCTGCGCGACTGGCATAGAGCAAACGTACAAGCATTGTAGCCTCAGTTCTTCAGGTCGATTAAGGAAAGGAATTCGCGGCGCAGCGCTGCATCCTTGAGGAAGGAGCCGCGCATTACGCTGTTGATCATTTTGGTTTCAGAATCTTTTACACCACGCCAGTGCATACAGAAGTGGTCTGCTTCCATCACCACAGCGAGCCCGTCAGGGCTGACCCGGCGTATCAGCAGTTCAGCCATTTGCGTGATTGCCTCTTCCTGAATCTGCGGTCGGCTCATGACCCATTCGGCCAGACGTGCATACTTCGAAAGCCCGATGAGGTTGGAATGCTCATTCGGCATCAGGCCGATCCACAGCCGCCCCATGATCGGGCAGAAGTGGTGGCTGCAAGCACTGCGAACCGTAATCGGACCAACAATCATCAACTCGTTGAGCCGTTCGATGTTCGGAAACTCGGTCAGCGCCGGCGCGGGCATGTAGCGGCCACGAAAGACTTCGGTCAGGTACATCTTGGCGACACGGCGAGCCGTGTCCTGCGTGTTGTGATCGCTCTGGGTATCGATCACCAGACTCTCAAGCACGCCTTTCATCTTGTCCGTGACCTCGTCAATCAAGGCGTCCAGGTCCCCCGGCTCAAGAAAAGCGGCGATATTGTCGTTAGCGTGAAAGCGCTGCCCGGCCTGTTTAAT
>JANPDE010000314.1:0-7430 GCA_031431315.1 Haliea sp. | reverse complement strand
ATCGTGTCATCGATCTAGCTGGCGAAGAACTCGCCATCGCCACTGTCCTCACCACCTGCGAAGACGACAACATCACCCCAGTCCAGGACGCCATCGAACTGTATCCCGGTCTGGAAGTACGAGTAGGTATTGGCTTGCTTGAGTACCGTAATAAGCCCCTTATAAACATCAGCACCCACCGCCACTGGCGGATTGGCGGGCCGCGCGCCTGCAACCAGGCTCATCTTGCGCCCATTCTGATCCACTCCAACCAGATTGACGCGATAGGAAAATGGCACCAGGTAGCCATTGTCGTCGATTGCCGTTGTCCACACCGCATCCTGGCCATTGACGGGTAAGGTGAGGTCGAGGTAGCCGGTAGACGCTTTCATCCTGCCAAAGTCGTATTGGGTAAAGGTGCCGTAATCAGCCTTGTCCAGGTCGTAAAATGTCAGTGAGTAAAAATTGAACGGGAAGATACCGTTGATGCGACTGACGTAATACACGATGATAAAGGAGAAGCGGCGACCGGTCTTTTGTCCTTCGAGAACACCTTCCAGAAACCAGGTATCGGAGTCCATGTCCAGCTGGCGGCCTTCGGCGGCAGGAAAATTCAGTCGTGGATCTGTGGGTACCAGTGCAAAAGGATAACCCTGCCCACTTTCGTTATGCCGAGTCGGGTCGATGGGCGGAACAGGATTTTCGGTTTCGCGCGTGCCCGCTAACAGCAGGAGGCCGACAACGAAAACCAGAATGCTCAGGAAGAGTCCATAACGCCACTTTCTACCCTTCCTAGTGTGCTGTGTATCCTGTGCTGCCATGACTCACTCCCGGGAGTTTTATTTTTTTTGCGTCTGATTATTTTCGATACGGGTTCAGGGCGAGAATTCCCGGGTCTGCATTTTGTCCCATACCCGGGTGGGCATAACGCGCGCTAATCTTGGCATCCAGCGTGCCATCGCAGTCACCGGGTAGCGAGCCTTGGGGCGTTTGCTATCCAGCGCTCGGATTACCGTCGCAGCGACGTCCTGCGCCGTGCCTGCCAGGGACGCCGCAATCTTCGCCGCTCCGCTGGGATGCTCAGATTCCGCGTCGGTCGTGATGGCGAAATACGTTTTCAATGAAGAGCCATACACCTTGTGTTCCAGCCACTCAGGCGGGGCATGTGTCCTCGCGGTTTTAAGAAAGTGCGTATTGATCCAGCCGGGCTCGATCAGCACCACGTCGATATTCTGCGCACGTACTTCCATCCGCAGCGCCGAGAATGCAGCTTCCAATGCGTGCTTCGACGCAGCGTAAATACCCTGGTAGGGGCTAGCCACCAGGCCCAACATGCTGGACATGGTGATGATCAGGCCGCTGCGATCAGGACTGGCGTATTCCCGCAAGCGCGGCAGTGCTGCGCGGGTCATCGCCAACGTGCCGAATACATTGACTTCGAACTGGCGGCGAACCTGTTCATCGTCAACCAGCTCGATGGGTCCCGGCTGGGCGAAACCAGCATTGTTAACCAGGCAGCTGAGGTGAATCCCCGCCAGGTCGATCTCGCGCAGTGCCTTGTCGATAGAGCTGCGGTCACTGATATCAAGTACTACTTTCAGCCTGGCACTGTCCGGAATATCCGCCAGCAGGGAATGTGTCGGTGCGCTGGCAACCACGGTGTGCCCGCGTGCCACGGCTAGCGTAGCGATTTCCTTGCCTATTCCGCTGGAAGCCCCTGTGATGAGTAGCGTCTGTCGTAATGGCACGTGAATGTTCTCCCGGTCAGTGAGGCTGCAGCACGCGCTGTGCGGACGACTGTAATTTGCGCCTGATGAATACGACATTGAAGACAATAAATGCAGTCACAAAAACCGCGGTATTGGCGAGCACCAGTCCAATCTGCTTTTCCGCTGGTACGGCGGGGTTGAGGTAGAGATAAATACTGACGGCGAGTATGAACAGGTAGTTGCCGATGAAATAGCCAATGCTCCACAGGCACAGGTTCGGCAGCCTGAAGGCAGGTTTGTGCGGGATGCCCCGCTTGACCAAGAACCCGTCTAGGCGTTGATTGACATAGACGATGGTGAAAATGGTGAACAACCAACCCAGGTAGTTCCACATCGGGATATCAAAATGCCACGCCGTTGATGTGGTGATCCAGAAATAGATCTTGCCGAGAAACCAGTATTCGCCAAGGTGTGCAACCGGATCGACCACAAAATCGGTCCAGGTGGTCAGCAGCGCGGCCCAGAGTGTCACCTTCACGGAGAGCAACAAGGTCATGTTTTCTGTCCGCTCAATACCGTTGGGGCCTCTGTGCAACGGCGAGAGCAGGGTATAGACCGCCGAGTGACCGAAATAGGACATCGCGGCAAAACTCAGCGACGCAAACAGCGGAATACCGCCAAGCCACAACTCATTCGCAAAATTCGCAGGATAGTATTCGTACCAGGAGAACGGGAAGCCAGTGCGCACACTGACAAATTCCGACAACCAGCCGAGGAACGAACCAACAACTAACCAAAGCGTCATACGCAACAAGCCGCGCTCAGCGGCAGCGACTAGCAGGAAGGTGAACACCAGCGTCACCACGTAGGGTCGATTGACAAACATTGATACGACGTAGTCCATAGTGATCAACTCCTCGTGCGCCGATTTATCTTCCGTAGAGAAACACCATCAACTTTTCGAGGCGCCTGGCTGTGTTGGCATGGTAGGGAAACCAGGCCGCCTCCTTCTTGCGCTTGCGCGTTTCTATCATCATAGCCTTGGTATAACAAAATGCGTGCAGGCCACGTTCATTGCCATGGCGGCTGCCGACACCGCTCTGCTTGATGCCGCCGAATGGCAGACTTTGTACCCCGGCGTTCAAAATGCAGTCGTTAACACAGACATTACCCGCCGCAATACGCATAGCAACCTCAATGCCCCTGGCGATGTCCGCCGTCCACACGCTGGCATTCAGGCCGAATTCACTGTCATTGGCGAGGGTTATGGCCTCTTCCAGATTATTCACCTCCATGACGCAGGCCACTGGGCCAAACGTTTCCTCCACCATGATTTTCATGTCGTGACTGACATTGGAGATCAGGGTCGGCGGAAAATAGTAGCTGCCGGCGGCGGACGCTAGTCGGTGTCCGCCGGTCTCCACGATGGCGCCTTTGCTGATGGCATCCAGAATATGCGACTCCACAATATCGACTTGCTGCGGACCGGTGAATGGGCCGTATTGTAAACTGGCGGCGGGTTCATCCGGTCCGGTACGAATGGCCTGAATCTTGGCTTTCAGCTTACTCTTGAATTCCGCGGCAACGGCCTTGTCCACATAGATGCGTTCCACCGACATACAGACCTGCCCCGTCATAAAGCAGGATCCCCAGGCGGCGGCGTTGGCGGCACGCTCCAGGTCGGCATCCTTCAGTACCAACATCGGATCCTTGCCGCCCAGCTCCAGCAGCACCGGCGTGAGGCGCCGGCTGGCGCGTTCCATGACGCGCCGGCCCGTTTGACACGAGCCCGTGACGGCCACCATGTCGACCGCATCGACGAGGGCGACGCCAGTGGGTCCCGCTCCGATCAGGCACTGCAATACACCCGGGGGCAGGACGCGATTGAATGCCTCCACGGCGTATTTGACGGCCAGCGGTGTTATCTCCGAAGGTTTTACCAGTACGGCATTTCCGGCATACAGTGCGGGAAGTACATCGCTCATGGCGAGCGTGAGCGGCGCATTCCACGGCGAGATCACGCCCACCAGGCCATAGGGCTGGTAAAAGATAAGGCCCTTTTTACCCAGGAGTGGGAAGGTGCCAACTTTACGGGGGCGCAGCCACTTGGCTGCCCGTTTTGAAAAATGCCCGATATCCTGGCAAACCGAAAATAGTTCGCCCATCACATCGAATGCCACCTTTCCCGTTTCCCCCGCCAGCGCGTCGCGGATTTTGTCCTTGTCTTTTACCAATTCCTTGCGCGCGAGTTTTAGCAGACGAATGCGTTCTTTTACCGCCAGTGCTGCCCACTCCGGTTGCGCAGCTCTGGCACGGTTGGCGGCTGCCTGCACGGCCAGTTCATCGTCAATGGGCAGGGTGGCGATGCGCTGTGACGTCGTTTTATCCAACACCTCGATACTGGGCATGGATTCTCCTGATGGGTACGTATGGGCTCGGAGTATGTCCGTTTTTACGCGCTGGTCAAAATGAAATCGACGCTTCACATACTTCATGGAAGGTGCGCCTCTGATTTATTCAGGTAATTATTCCTTGGTGCGACGCGCCATATCGATATTTGCGTCCGTGACCGCAACTTGCTGTGCCCAGCGGTAATCAATCTTGCCGTTCTCGGTCAATTTGAACGAAGTTGAAACAATGCCGCGGGGGAGCTTGTAACCGGCGATAAAATTCCTGCAATGGTCCTGCAAAGCCTGCAGGGTGAGATTCGTGCCGTGTTCGCATTCCACGACGGCGACTATGCGTTGTTGCCAGACTGGATCGCTAACGCCCACCACGGCACAGTACAAAACGTCCGGATGCGCGAGCACCGCGCGTTCGACTTCCTCGACAAAAATTTTCTCGCCGCCAGAGTTGATGCATTGGGAACCGCGTCCCGCAAGGGTGAAGCTGCCGTCCGCTTCCACCCTCGCGTAATCACCGGGCAGCACCCAGCGCACGCCGTCCTGGTCGGTCAGGAAAGTTCGCGCGGTCTTTTCGGTGTCGTTGTAATAGCCAAGCGGTATAAATCCTCGCATGGCCAGTCGCCCCACCTGATCGCTGCCTGCGAGCACTGGCTTCAGGTTCTCATCCAGCACTGCCATCAGGGCATTGGGTGTAAATCCCGGCCCGCGCAGAGTGTCAAAGGTCCCCGTCTCACGGGCGGCGCTGCCTATTTCAGAGCCACCAATACCTCCGGTGATAAAAATTGCCTTCCCAAACGCCTGCTGCAGCATCGCCCTGCCCTCGGCGGAAAGAATCGCCCCGCCGGAGGCGATAATTGCCAGGGTGGAGGTGTCATAGTCTCCCACCATTTTTTCCTCGGCAATACGTCGGGCCATGGCATCGCCGATGAGGCTGAGCATTATCACCCTATGCTCTGCAATCGAGCGCAACACGTCGCCGGGGTCGAGACTGTGCGTGACGGGAATGATGGCCACACCGCCAGTGTACAGTGTGATCAGTGTTGAAAACTGGCCTCCACCGTGCATGAGGGGCGACAACATGATGGTGCGCAGGGCGTTGGGGTTGTTGGCGTGTTGCAGGATTGACTCGGGACTCGCAGTGGCCTGATTCATACACAGGACGTTGTGATAAAAGTCCTCGTGGCGCCACAGCACGCCTTTGGGCATGCCCGTTGTGCCACCGGTATACACGAGGTAAAGATCATCCGGGGTACGAGTCGCAAAGCCACGGGTTACTCGTTGGTGCGCAAGGGCGACTTCATAATCGATGCCCAACAGGGCTGCCCCATCGCCGTCGCTGGTGGAGTCTTGCAGGCAGAGATAGGTGTGCAGTAGGGGAAAGCGGCCCGCCAGTTCAACAACACGCGGCAGGAAGCCGTGCTCGTAGACCAGTGCGATGAGATCCGCATCCTCCCACAGGTACTCAAGCTCCGGCCCGACGTAGCGAAAGTTAATGTTTACCGCAACCGCGCGGATTTTCCAGCAGGCCAGCAGTGTTTCGAGCCATTCCACCCGGTTATAGGCATAGATGCCGACGTGGTCTCCGGGTTTTACTCCCTGCCGTTGGAGATGGTGTGCGAGTTGATTGGCGCGACGGTCCAGTTCAACGCGACTGCGGCGAGCTACACCTGCTATAACACACGGTGCATCAGGGTTCGCGTCGCACAGTCCTTCAAAAAGATCTGCCAGCTGGTATTCCACAGCGCTTGGTCCTCAACCGGTGGCCCGCGTCAACCCGTTGATTATGTCTGACAAAATGGGAGGATGGGGTTCGTTGGTATTTACAATATAGCCATATTGTTACTTGCACCAGCTTTTTTTCAGTATGGGAAGCCCACCGACACCACTCAGGAGAGTGCGTTGAGCTTAACCAGGCGCGTTGACGGCACAACCGTTCCCTGGATATTGGAACCCACCCAGCGGACTCCCAGCACGGTATTGTTGTGGCCAGCGAGATCCAGCCAGTTATCCATCCCGGGATCGCGGTGAGCCACCACACAACGAATCGTTCCGTCTGGTTCGGGGATTGCCGTGGCACTGTTGAGGGCGATCTGGTGGTAGCGGTAATCGAGCGTTTCCATCCAGTGGTTATGCAGGGCAATCATCCAGTAGTCGCATTGTGGTGGAACAAATTCCACTATCAACGCTTCCTCCGGTTGTAGCTTGAGATAGGCCATTTGCCACTGGATTTGCGGATCCATGAATTTCTTGGTGTCATCCTCCTGGGCATCCCAGAATACATTTGGCCTGGAGGCATTGCGCTGCGCCCAACCCGCGCCGATTTGCGTCAACATGCGCGCATGGTTAACGCAGCCGGCGAGTACAAACTCCAACACGTCTGCGGTGAGCTGCGGGGGTGCTTCGGGTGCGGCGTTGATGCGCTCGATACGCAGTTCCGCTGGACGCTGCACACCCTTGCGCCAGAAAGTTTGGCGAATAGTCAGGCTCGCCGTATCGGCCTCGAGTTGCAGCCAGTTTCCCGGGTGCTCATGCTGTGAAAGGATGACCTCGAACCTGCCATCCGCATCAATCTTCAGGTGTTCTTCATGCAGGGTTGTGCCGGTACCGCGCCCGCCGCCGCCAAATCCGCCGCCGGGGAATGTATTGAAACTGATCCATTTGGCCTCGCCGCGGGTACCCGAGATACGATACTCACAGTCGCCGCGTAATTTGCAACCGAGGTAGATGTTGTCGGGATTTTCAGCAACCAGCTTAATTGTTTCGTGACAGGTGCAAATGAGCGTCGGATTGCGGGAATTCGCCCATTCGAGTCGTTCTTCCAGGGCGCCTCGCAACAGCCGCGTCAACAGGCGGTAGCCCTCCACTGCATCGAGAGGATCATCGGTGTTAAGGGCAAGCATGTCGTCACCCGCGGCTTTCAGGTCGTCGCAAAATTTGCTCCAGAGCTCGCCGGACAGGAGGCGATTTACTGCGTCACCAGAGTTTTTGTGACTTGGTTTCATGGTGTTAATTCCTGTAAGTCACAGTGTTTGGAGCTATGGAGGGCCCAATATGTAAGCGCCCGTCTCGGGCCGGTGATACCAGCCGCTGGCGGCTTGTGTGCCACCGTCCACGTGGATTGTCTGGCCCGTAATATAGCTCGACATATCCGACGCCAGGAACACCGCTGCGCCGGCCATCTCGTCGACATGTCCGGCCCGCCCCATCGGAATGGTATAAGCGAACCGTTCTTCCGCCCCCGGCGGAGCAATCGCCATGATCCCTTCGGTCATCGTCACATCGGGCGCCAGCGCATTGACCCGAATGCCGTGCGGCGCAAGCTCTAGCGCCGCAGTCT
>JANPDE010000313.1:0-5320 GCA_031431315.1 Haliea sp. | reverse complement strand
GCATTGGCAGGGCCACGGCCAAAGCGTTTGCCGCTGAGGGTGCGACGGTGTGGGCGACGGATATTACAGAGGACGCACTGGTATCCCTCGCGAAGGAGTCCCCAACGATTCAAACAGCGCTGCTTAACGTAACAGACCGGGATGCCGTGCAGGCCTTTGCCCGTGAACGCGGCGCGATTGACGTGCTGTTCAACTGCGCCGGCTTCGTACATGCCGGGGCCTTATTGGAGTGCAGTGAGGACGACTGGGATTTCTCCTTCGACCTCAACGTCAAATCCATGTACCGCATGATCAGCGCGCTGTTACCGGCCATGCTGGCGGGCGGCGGTGGTTCCATCATTAATATGTCGTCTGTCGCCAGTGCCATCATCGGCGCGCCGGGGCGCTGTGCGTATGGCGCTACCAAGGCGGCGGTGATTGGTTTGACCAAATCCGTGGCAGCCGATTACATCACGCGGGGTATTCGCTGCAACGCCATCTGCCCCGGCACTGTGGAGTCACCCTCGCTGGAGCAACGTCTCGCCGCCACGGGCGATTACGACAGGGCGCGCAGCGAATTCGTCGCCAGGCAGCCGATGGGGCGCATCGGGCTGCCGGAAGAGATCGCAATGCTTGCCGTTTACCTGGCCAGCGATGAATCCAGTTACACCACCGGCCACGCCCATATCATCGACGGTGGTTGGAGCAACGGCTGACATCACCGTCCCGAACAATCAGGCACTACGGATGATCACATGAAGTTATTACGCGTAGGGGAAAGGGGCTGCGAAAAACCGGCCATTCTGGACCAACAGGGCAGGGCGAGAGACCTCTCCGCCGTTGTTGACGATATCGGCGGCGAAACACTGACACCGGAAGGACTGGGGAGGATTGCCAAAGCCGATATCGAATCGCTACCCCTGCTCGCACCAGAACAACGCATCGGCCCCTGCGTGGCCAACATCGGCAAGTTCATTTGCATCGGCCTGAACTACGAAGACCACGCCCATGAAACCGGCGCGCCGGTGCCGGACGAACCCGTGGTATTCAATAAGTGGACCAGTGCGGTGTGCGGGCCGAATGACCCGGTGATCAAACCGAGGGGCTCCTCCAAGCTCGACTGGGAAGTGGAGCTGGGGATTGTGATCGGCAAGGGCGGCGTCTACATCAGCGAGGAGACCGCGCTCGACCACGTGGCCGGCTACTGTGTGATTAATGACGTGTCTGAACGGCACTTCCAGTTGGAGCGGAACGGGCAGTGGGACAAAGGCAAAGGCTGCGACAGCTTCGGCCCCATTGGCCCCTGGCTGGTAACCCCGGATGAGATCGATGACGTAGGGCAGCTTGCCATCTGGCTGGAGGTGAACGGGCACCGCTACCAGAATGGCAATACCCGCACCATGATCTTCAGCCCCGCGTTTATCGTGAGCTATCTCAGCCAGTTTATGAGCCTGCAGCCGGGGGACGTGATTTCAACTGGGACACCGCCCGGGGTTGGGTTGGGGCAGAAGCCGCCGGTGTATCTAGAGTTGGGTGATAGGATGCGGTTGGGGATTGAGGGGCTTGGGGAGCAGAAGCAGGTGGTGGTCGAATATAGACATCAAACATGATCAGGAATGCATGTGAAGATTTTCAGCTTGCCAGTCTGTGATAATCTCGCTGTGAACTTCACTGAGCCGGAAAACAACATGGAAGTTATCCGTACTATCAAGCCGGGCCATCCGGGCTCGCGACGTTTCCAGCAACATTGGGGCGATGACCTGGTTGCTGTGCGCTATCGCCGCCAGGGTGAGAGACTCTATACTACGATCGAAATTATCGTGGACGAGCGCCAGCGGGCAGCTCCAGGCGTGTCGCTCAATTCCGTTCAAGCCCGCAAACGTCGCCAACTGGTCGCCGTAAAGATCGCATATGAGGAGCAAGCACTCAGAGAGGCAGCAAAGCGAAATTCCGCCAGATGGAGCGTAGAGCGCCGGGTTTGGGTTATGCCCTATACTGTTGCTGTGGCCTTGGGTCTCAAGGGTAGGATCGTGGATGGTCTGGCGGAACAATGTTCGGACGTGGAGCTTTATGATGATTAGATATCCAGATATAGCAGCCACCATCAAACACCCATGGCTATATTCGCCTACTCATAGTCACATGCAGCCAGAGTGGCTAGATTTAGCTACTCCATATACTTAGCTGTCATACGTCTCAAGATAAGTACGCTATCAGAAACTATGGATAAGCTATATTCGGGACTTTTAAACATCGACTATGGGCAGTTCTATATTGATTCCACGGAGCCCCACAATGAAAAAGAGGAGCACCTCGACCCTGATAAAGCATTTGAGGATCATGAAAATGGATTGTGTGGTTCGGCACAGTTCGGGAAGATTTTCTTTGTAGCTGGCCTCCATGTTGGCGTCATTAAGATTGATGTTGAGTTGTATTCTTTCGAACCTGAACTCGATCAATCTTTTGAAGAAATTGTTGAAGTCTCATTTACTCGAGGAAACAAATCGATATCACTTTGTGAAATGTGGTGCGAGCAAGCGCATACGCTTGATCTGCCAAAAGGGGACTTTCGTGTCCGTTATTCTGTCAGTGGAATGGACAACGAACGTGATGACGAATCAGATTGGCAGGACCTTATTCCTGGTCAACGCCACCTTATTCAAATGTGGTCTGCTTCACCCACCAGAGACAAGCTATTGAAATATACATCTGAGTCAGCAGCTTATTGGCACAGAGAGTGGGGTGCCCTGAGATGACGTATAACAAGGCCGGGCACCACCGCGCACTTCGTGCGCTGGACTTGCAAACCGCTGCGCGTTTTGCTCGCCGGTGCCGGCGGCGTTATGGTGCAAGTCGGGGCCAGCGCTGAACTGAATATTCAATTGGAATGATGAAGGGGCATGCTCTAGCAGCATAGATATAAATGAAAACTAAACTCTTGAAAACAATTGGATTTGCCCTTCAAGTTCTCGGTGTTGTTTATATATTCGAGACTGCCGCTGAATGGTACCTGCTGGGTCACGTCGTTGGGCTTCCTCATAAGCTATCTGCGAATTTCAATTCAGGAAGTGAAACAACGCCTGACATTCTGGTTCCAAGGTCTGGTATGGGTTGGCCGGACGAGGAGAAAGCTGCATTCAATAAGCGAGTACTTGAATCTATGAATATAAAATTTACGGAACAGGTTTTGGATGGAGTGTACTGGGTCCGATGGAGTCCACAAGATGAAGAGCTCGAAAAAGAAATTCATGCAAGAGTGGACCAATTCGGTTTTGTGCGGGATGTGTGTCCCGAGTTGCCGATACCAAAACCAGACCAGCCATCGAAAAAGAAGTTATCCTGCAAAAGTAATCCAGATTGGTACGAGCCGTAGAATGCTCACACTCAAAAGACTAAGTGTTATTCATGGTTGTGTAGCGTTGCACCATAACAAGGCAATCAACTACGCGCCTTCGGCGCCGGACGCGCTTACAGCGCGCCGGTTATTGCGGCGTTATGCGTCTGATCGGAGTGGGCGATGATTCAAATTGATACTGCGGGACTTGTGTACTACTCATACTTGGATGAGGCCAATTTTTTCAAATGGGCAGAGGAACTGGATTGTGTGGTCAGCTTGGAAAATGGTGTATTGCACATTGATCGGTCTACTCTAACTGAGTCAAATCTGAGAGACCTCTTGGCGCTCCTTACCCGCTATGATCTACCTGCCAACCAGCTGGCCAGTCTGCTCTCCGAAGAAAATGGTAGCTGGTTTGGAGCACCTGACACATATTGGCATCTTCGTGTGTTCAAGAGCGCATAACAAGGCAATCAACTTCGCGCCTTCGGCGCCGGACGCGCTTACAGCGCGCCGGTTATTTTGGCGTTAATGTGATGAATCGAACGATTGCGTTAATTGTAGTTGCCGGGCTGATTGCAGATGAGTCAGTAGCGGAATGCATGATCACAGCTATGCGCACAGACGCCGGACCTCCAACTTACAACATTTTGTCCTGCCAAAGTGCGCAGAGCTATATTGACGGGAAAGAGTGGTACCGAAAGTACGGGCCTCCTCGAGATTTAAGCTTTTCCACTTCAGGAAGTGCGATCCGAGTTTCCAAAGAATACCGTAGTGCCTCCGGGCCATTTTATAAGTCTGCGATCGAGCCCTTCGAAGAGATTTACTATTTTTCCGGTGAATGCATAGACCTCGCTCTGAATAGGGATTCAAATATCAGCGTCAAATATCTTGGCTGTTGTGAATTTATGACAGAGCCGCGTTTAGATTGCTTTTTTGAAAACGAAGCTATAAAAATCGATGTGCAATGATCACATTAACAAGGCCGGGCACCATCGCGCACTTCGTGCGCTGGACTCGCAAGCCGCTGCGCGGTTTCCTCGCCGGTGCCGGCGGCGTTATGCGGCCTGAGGCAATATCATGACACTCAGTGATCTAGGCAATATCGGCGATTTTTTAGGTGCAATCGCCGTGCTCGTTACACTCATTTATCTAGCGGTTCAGGTTCGCCAGAATTCATCGACATCTCGCGCGCAGACTAGGCAAGCCCTTGCTGACAGCCAAATCAATTATCTTCACTCACGTGTCACCGACCCATTCCTACGAGCCGTTTCCTTCAAAATGTATTCTGGAGAAAAGCTTAGTGAAGCTGAAAGCTACGCGCTTCGGGTACACTTACTTGCACACATTAGACTCTTCGAAAACTACTTCACGCAGTACGTGTTGGGTACGATGGACGGAGAAGATTGGCGAGCTATGCGAGAGGTGATTATTAGTCAATTTAGGTTCCCTGCGTACAGGCAGGCGTTCTCATTTTGGCCGAATGTCTGGAACTCTGGTTTTGCAGTAGAAGTTAACCAGATACTCGGTGAGATAGATGAGCCAGCCGCATAACAAGGCAAGCCACCCGGACGTCAAAACCGCTGCGCGGTTTCGCCGCCGGTGCTTTAGGCGTTACGTGTCTGAGCACGTTGCATGAGCATAGAACTTATAGGTGAAAGAGCATATTCAGATAGCATCAGAAAGGCGCAAGGGGTATGGATTTTGATGGAGGACCGAGCGATTTACGTATTGAAAGAGAATCAAGGTAACGCTCTCGCAACCTGGGCATCTCAAGCGGACGCAGACACTTTTTCTCAGAAGGTAGAGGACAGAAGTCTCAAGTCAGCTTTCTTCCCTTTGAGTTCTCTGCTTCACAGCATACTGAATAATGACGAATATAAAGTTGTCTCCGTATTGGCATCGCCGAGGTATGGGGTACCGGCATTAACCTATAGCAAAAGTGAGTTCCTTAGTGAATTCAACACGTAACAAGGCGCATCAGTTCGCGCCTTCGGCGCCGGA
>JANPDE010000312.1:0-8978 GCA_031431315.1 Haliea sp. | reverse complement strand
GCGCTAAAAAGGCGAGTGGCAGCGCACTGGCCCCGCGGCTATTATCTCAGCAGTCTGAGCTGGGGGGCCATGCCCGCTGCCAATCGCCTTAAAGCCCCCGTCTTCTTTGCCGGGGATAGTTAGTTGCTAAGCAGCAACACCATTCAATAACGCTTGATGATGATTCTCATTACGAGGCCATCTTTTTAACCACTTCTGACAGCACCTTCTTGGCATCGCCGAACACCATCATCGTTTTGGGATTGTAGAAGAGATCGTTGTCCACTCCGGAAAAACCCGAGGCCATACTGCGTTTGATGATGACCACTGTTTGCGCCCGGTCTACTTCCAGAATCGGCATGCCATAAATAGGGGAATCTTTTTGCGTACGTGCTGCCGGGTTCACCACGTCGTTGGCGCCAAGTACGATCGCCACGTCGGTCTCCGCCAGGAGTGGGTTGATCTCTTCGAGTTCGATCAACTTGTCGTAGGAGACATCCGCTTCGGCGAGCAGCACATTCATGTGACCGGGCATACGACCAGCCACTGGATGGATCGCATAAAGAACTTCGCAACCGCGTTCGACCAGCGCTTCCTCCAGTTCCTTCACCACGTGCTGGGCCTGGGCGACGGCCATGCCATAGCCGGGAGCAATGACCACTCGCTGCGCGGTCCCGAGCACAATCGATAGATCCTCGGGCGAGAAGGCATGCACAATGCGCTCCTCACCGGAGCCACCTTTTGCGGACGGCGCCGATACCACGGAGCCAACGCCGCCGAACAGTACGTTCAGGAAGGAGCGGTTCATCGACTTGCACATGATGAATGCGAGAATGAGTCCGGATGAGCCGTCGAGCGTTCCCGCCACGATGAGCAGTTTGTTGTTCAACACAAAGCCCAGTGCTGCCGCTGACAAGCCTGCATACGCATTAAGGATAGCGATAACCGTGGGCATATCGGCACCGCCGATACCCATCACCAGCAGAAAACCGAAGATGAGAGCGAATACGATAATGGCTGGGATGAGCGCGGAATTCGTCGGGTTGATAATGAGTGCAATGGCCAGCCCCACGCAGATGGCGAACACGCCCACGCTGACGACATTGCGCCCCGGGTAGACCAGTGGCCGCCCTGAGATCATTTCCTGCAGCTTCAGGAACGCGATAACCGAGCCCATGAACGTGAGGAAGCCCAGTACTATTTCCGTGGCAAGTACGCCTGTGGTGAACGCGCTGAGCGCTTCCTCGGCGCGCGGCAGGCGCTGGTAATACTCCGCCATGCCGATCAACGCGACGGCGAAGGACCCGAAGGCATGCGACATCGCAGTCCGCTGTGGCACTGCCGTCATCGGCAGTTTCAGCGCGATAGGCGCGCCGATCAAGGTGCCCACGACAAGCGCGCCAAGCAGCAGGGTATAGCTCTGGATTTGGTAGGCCATCAGCGTGGTGCCAATGGCGACTGCCATACCGAGCACGCCGGCCAGATTGCCAAAGCGCGACATTTTCACATCGCTCATCCACTTGAGCGACAGTATGAACAGAACTGCCGATAGAACGTACAGGTACAGCGCGACGGTTTGCATTAGCGGCTGCCCTTACGGAACATTTTGAGAATGCGCTCGGTGATCATAAAGCCACTGATCACGTTGCTCATCGCTAGCGCGGTACCGACTGTGGCGAGTATGATCACCAACGTTGAATTGTCCGGATACGACAGTACGATGAGGGCCGCCACCACGGACACCGACGAAATCGCGTTGGTCAGTGCCATCAGCGGCGTGTGCAGCAGTTTCGCCACACCGTGGATGAGACCGAGGCCGAGGAAGCTGGAAAGTATGAAGATGAGCAGGTTGACGGCGATGTCTTCAGCGGTGACATTGACATGCTGGGACGCTGTTGTGTCCGCCTGGGCCGCGAGACTCAAGGTGCCGACGAGCAAGCCGACGCACACCCGATTAAACGGGCGCGCGGTATGTAATTTTATATGATTTAAATCAAACACTTATAGATCCTTTCTCTGAGTAAGCTTTTTTATTGATGGCCGTTGGCCTACGTGAGTGGCGGCAGAGTCTGTACTGTAGGCAATCGTGTAACAATGACAATCCGCAACAAATAAATGTACCGTAAATTACACCTGACTGCACGCCACGCGAGTGCTATGCGGGCAAGAAAAACAGGAAATTCGTACAAGGTGCCGCACCACAATGAAACGAGCAAGCTGGCGATGCGTTGAGCTTCTCTTTTATACCCAATTCCGCTAGTGTCAGCCAAACTTTTTTAGGGGTCAATTTGAAGTCGCACAACAAACTGTTACTGGCACTGGTTGCTGGCCTGACATTGGGCACCGTGTTGCATGCGTTGGGCGCCCCCGCGTTGATCAATGCCCTGTCACAAAACATTCTTGAACCCTTCGGCCAGCTTTTCCTGCGCCTGATCTTCATGACCGTAGTGCCCCTGGTGTTCTGTGGCCTGGTATTGGGTGTCTACCAGCTGGGACAACATCGCGGTTTGGGTCGCACCGTCAGCCACACACTGTTTTACACATTACTGGCCAGTACGATTTCCGTCTTCATAGGGATTTCACTGGTGAATCTTGTCCGCCCCGGCGAGGGGTTACACTTTTCCGAAGACGTTTTGCATACCCAGCAAGCGCAGGTTGACGCCATCAAGCTCAATGCTCAGTCCGCCAAGACTGTGACGCAGACAATACTGGATATCGTGCCCAAAAATCCCGTTCAGGCCGCGGCACAGGCGCTCGAGGGGGAGATGCTTGCCCTGATGTTTTTTGCCCTCGTATTTGGATATGCGTTGAGTCGCGTCGTGAAAGCAGGTGGGCAAAATCCGGTGATCTCGGCGCTGGACACCATCTACGAAGCCACGATGGAAATTGTCCATCTGGTGATGCGCCTGGCGCCGTACGCCGTGTTCGCCCTGGTGTTCTCCACCAGTTTCAAATTTGGCTGGGAACTGGTTCGTTCGTTGTCCCTGTACGTGTTGGTGGTGGTGGTGGGATTGGCGCTGCAGCTGTTTGTCGTGTACGCGGCGCTGCTCAAGGTGGTGGCGAAGCGCTCCCCCATGCGTTTTTTTAAAGACAGTTACGATGTCATGATCTATGCCTTTGCCACGGCCTCATCCAATGCCACCTTGCCCAAGTCCCTGGAGACTGCCACCGAAAAATTGCGACTATCGCCGGAAACCTCGCGCTTTGTGTTGACCGTTGGTGCGACCGCCAATCAGAACGGCACGGCATTATTTGAAGGCGTGACGGTGATTTTCCTCGCTCAGGTCTACGGCATTGACCTGACGGTAGTGCAGCAGATACAGATTGTCATAATGGCGATTTTGGCAGGGGTGGGTACCGCCGGCGTCCCCGGGGGATCGTTGCCGCTCATCATGATATTGCTGCATCAGGTCGGCATTCCCCCGGAGGGGCTCGGCCTGGTATTGGGTGTCGACCGTTTTCTGGATATGTGCCGGACGACGGTGAATGTCAGCGGCGATCTTGTAATCGCGGCATTGGTGGATCGCAAGAGGGAGTGACAACAACCCGTTGGATTTTGACAGGCATTCCTGCCTGGTGAGCAATGGCTGCATCAGCACGGGCAACGTTTTATTTTTCCATCCTTGGTCGGATAGCGCGCGCTCTGGCAGTAGCGAAAATAGTCAGAGCGGGTCATGGGTTGCTGATCGGGATGGTGTACACGAAAGTGTTCCAGGTACCCAGTGTAGTCACCCACACCCACCATCAGGTGCAGCGTTTGCGCCACGCGCCGATAAATCCCCTTAATACCATTGTTCATCACACCAACCCCTGTTGACGCCAGGCAACCGGCGTTTCGCTGGCACTCACCAGCGTATGGTTATGCGCTTGCCAGGCAGCACGCAGTGCGAACATCAATATGGTGACGACCACTGTCACAAACAGGCCGGCCATTATTGCATCAACATAATCGTTAAATACCACCTGTTGCATTTGCGCCATCGTTGTCGTCGGCGCCAGGATTTCGTTGCGATTGATGGCATCGGAGAATTTAGCGGCGTGGGATAAAAATCCGATTCTGACATCACTGGAAAATATCTTTTGCCATCCGGCATACAAGGTGACGAGTAAAATCCAGGCTGCGGGTAGTGCGGTAACCCAGACATAGCGGATTTTTTTCATGCGCACCAGAATAACGGAGGCCAGCAGTAGCGCCATTCCAGCCAGCATCTGGTTGGCAATGCCAAATAACGCCCAGAGACTGTTGATGCCGCCAAACGGATCAGTGACGCCCTGGTACAGAAACCATCCCCATCCGGTGACGGCCAATGTGGTGGCAAAAATGTTTGCCGTCCAGGATTGCGTGTTACCCAGTGCAGGCGTGATCGTGCCAAATAAATCCTGGATCAAAAACCGGCAGACCCGGGTTCCCGCATCCAGGGTAGTCAGAATAAATAAGGCTTCAAACAGGATCGCGAAGTGATACCAGAATGCCATTAGCGCCTGGCCGCCAATCAGGTCCGATAAAATTTTGGCCATACCCACGGCAAACGTCGGCGCGCCACCGGTGCGCGACAAGATTGACGACTCGCCCACGTCCTTGGCCATTTGCGTCAGGACTTCGGGCGTAATGACAAAGCCCCACGACGATATCACCTGTGAGGCTGACTCAACGGTATTGCCAATTACCGCAGCCGGGCTATTCAGTGCGAAATACACGCCCGGATCGAGCACACAGGCGGCAATTAACGCCATGATGGCCACGAACGATTCCATCAGCATGGCACCATAACCGATAGCGGGAATATGCGATTCGCGTTCGAGCATTTTTGGGGTGGTGCCGGAGGACACCAGAGCGTGAAAACCGCTCACGGAACCGCAGGCGATCGTAATAAACAGGAACGGAAACAGTGAACCGGCAAATACCGGCCCGCTGCCATCCACAAAAGGCGTCACCGCCAGCATTTTCAGCGGGGGTCCCACGATCAGGATCGCCACGGCGAGCGCCAGGATCGTGCCGATTTTCAAAAATGTCGACAGGTAATCGCGCGGTGCCAGCAGTAGCCACACCGGCAACACGGAGGCGATGAATCCGTAGCCGATCAAGCCGAGCGCCAGTGTTTCCGGGGGCAGCGATAACGCCTTGCCCCAATAAGGATGCTGCGCAACCACATTGCCGAAGACCAGCGCCAGCATGAGCAGTACAAAACCGATCAGCGAGACTTCAATGACATTGCCGGGACGAAACCAACGCGAATAGCATCCCATGAACAAGGCAATCGGCACGGTCGCCAGCAAGGTAAACAGTCCCCAGGAGCTACCCACCAGCGCTTTCACCACCACCATGCCCAGCACGGCAAGCAGTATGACAATGATCGCAAGAATGCCGATCATGCCAATCAAGCCAGCGGTGTTGCCCATTTCAAGCCGCATCATCTCGCCCAATGAACGACCGTCCCGACGAGTGGAGGCGAACAGTATCATTGCATCCTGCACGGCGCCGGCCAGCACCACGCCGACCAGGATCCACAACATGCCGGGCAAATAACCCATTTGCGCCGCCAGGATGGGTCCGACGAGGGGGCCGGCGCCGGCAATGGCGGCAAAATGATGGCCGAACAAGACCCACTTGTGCGTCGGCACATAATCCAGCCCATCGTTGTGCCGCTCGGCGGGGGTAAGGCGACGGTCATCAAGCTGCATGACGTGCAACGCAAGAAAGCGCGCGTAGAAACGGTAGGCGATGGCATAGACTGACACCGCCGCCACTACCAGCCACAGGGCGCTCACTGTCTCGCCGCGTGCCAGGGCCAGTTGTGCAAACGCCGCAACCGCAAGCAGGACAATCAATCCCCACAATGCAAACCGCTGTATTGTTTTTATCATGGACACATTAACCAAATGAATGTCAGGAAAGACGCCAACTTTAACTCATACCAGTGGCTTAGGGCACCACCTGCAGGAGGTATCGGGTCATCTATCCACCCTGGTGAAACTCGATTTTGAAATGCTGACGCAAATCAATATTAGGACATCCAAACTGCATTTCGGATGCATTTGGTTTGATTAGGCACAGGGAAGACAGGATACTCGCTACACAATGGGTGCCACCAATACTAGCGGGCTACACTGAATGGAGAATGAGTCCAGGCCCTGGCATACCCTCTCGATTGACGACGCTGCCACCGAGCTGTCTGTGGTCCCGGCGCATGGCCTCAGCACCGACGTTGCGGCACAGCGCCTGGCGCGTTGGGGCGAGAATCGGCTGCTCGAGGCGAAACCCCGCCCACTGGTGCTGAAATTTCTCGACCAGTTTCAAAATCTCCTGGTTCTTGTGCTGCTGCTTGCCGCAGCGCTCGCGTGGGCGATCAGCGACCTGCAGGACGCAGTGGTGATTCTGACTGTTGTGGTATTCAACGTAACACTGGGTTTTTACCAGGAATACAGGGCGGAGCAGACCATTGCGGCGCTGAAAAATATGCTTGCCATAACTGCGCGGGTGCGGCGCGATGGCTGTGCGATTGACATCGACGCAACGCAGCTCGTGCCCGGTGATATTGTGTTATTGGAGGCGGGCGATCGCGTGCCGGCCGATGGCCGACTGCTGGTTGCGCATGCGCTGGAAGTTGATGAAGCGGCGCTGACCGGTGAGTCGCATGCGGTGGGGAAATACAGCGACACCCTGGAAGCCGTCGATCTGCCTTCGGGCGACCGCCTGAACCTGGTCTTTATGAACACCGTCGTCACCCGCGGCCGCGCAGAGCTGCTGGTGACGAAGACCGGTATGGCAACCGAAATGGGCAGACTGGCTGGCATGATCGCTGCCGCGCCGGAGTCCGAAACACCATTGCAAAAGCAGCTCGACACGTTGGGCAAGCGACTGGGCGCTCTCGCTGCCGTCGTGGTTGTCATGATTTTCGCGCTCGATCTGGCGCGCGGTCTGCCGTGGAGCCAGGCCGCCCTGACCGCTGTGGCACTGGCGGTAGCCGCCATTCCGGAAGGTTTACCTGCCGTAGTGACAGTAACGCTCGCTATCGGCATGTGGCGTATGGGCAAAAACCGCGCGATTGTGAAAAAGTTGTCCTCGGTGGAAACGTTGGGTTCGACCACAGTGATCTGCTCCGACAAGACTGGCACGCTGACCATGAACGAGATGACCGCACGCGCGGGATGGTTTGCCGGCACGCGTTTCACGGTGAGCGGAGAAGGCTACTCGGATCGCGGCGAAATCAATACCGACGGATCGGTTCCTGCTTTAAAGAAATTTCTCATGCCGATGGTGCTGTGTACCGAATCGCGCGTGCGCGAGGGCAAGTTGATCGGCAATCCAACGGAGGGTGGACTCTGGGTGCTCGCGCAAAAGGGCGGGCTCGACCCTGAATACGAGCAGGAGGAACAACCGCGCATTGCCGAGATTCCCTTTGATTCTGCGCACAAGTTTATGGCGACTTTCCATCACGAAGGTGAATCCGTGCACATGTTCATCAAGGGCGCCCCTGATGTGCTGCTTGCGCGTTCTGACAGGTGTCTCAACAAGACAGGTGAAGCGCCACTGGACGCTGCGCTGCGCCAGACAATTGAGAGCGAAAATGAACACCTGGCCACCCAGGCGCTACGCGTGCTGGCGGTAGCGCGAAGAGTCATCCCTGCCCTTGAGTTTGACCCGGCGGGCGACCTGATGGTATGGGCTTCCGGCTGGACTTTCCTGGGGCTGGCCGGGTTGATGGATCCGCCGCGGCCGCAGGCGAAACACGCCATTGCCGACTGCAGGCGTGCCGGTATCCAGGTTAAGATGATCACTGGCGACCACCAGTCGACGGCGGCGGCCATCGCTCGCGAGCTCGGTTTGCACGGCCTGGTGGTGAGTGGTGACCAACTCGATGCGATGAGCGAGGCGGAGCTGGCGCGATGTATCAATGACATCGCAGTATTCGCCCGCGTTTCACCCGCGCACAAGGTGAAAATTATCCATGCCCTGCGCGCGGATGGCCATATTACTGCCATGACCGGCGATGGCGTGAACGATGCGCCTGCCTTGAAATCTGCTCATATTGGTGTGGCCATGGGAATCACCGGCACCGCAGTCACCCGCGAGGCGGCGACCATGGTGCTGACCGACGATAACTTTGCCACCATTGTCCGCGCGGTGGAGGAGGGGCGCGTGGTGTTCGATAATATCGTCAACTTCGTGCGCTTTCAGCTCTCCACTAACATAGGCGCGATCTTAACCGTGCTGGCGGCGACGCTACTCGGCTGGCATGCCCCGTTTACTGCCATTCAACTGTTGTGGATCAACATTATCATGGATGGCCCGCCGGCGATGACGCTGGGCATCGAACCCGCCCGACCCGGTATCATGCATGAAAATCCGCGCCAGCAAAGCGCGCAGATACTGACCGCACATCGACTGGCGCGGCTCATGTTGTACGGAACTACGATGATGCTGGGAACGCTCGGCATGTTCCAGTACGGCCTCGCGACACACGGGCTGCCCTATGCGGCAACGCTGTGCTTTACCACTTTTGTGCTGTTTCAGTTCTTCAATGTATTCAACGCCCGCGCCGAACACGGCACAGTATTCAACCCTAACTTTTTCAAGAACGGCAAGCTTTGGCTCGCCCTCGCCAGCGTGCTCGTCCTACAGGTGCTGGCGGTGCACTGGGGACCGGCGCAGGCGATTTTCGGTACGATAGATATGCAGCATGGCGACTGGCTGCTGGCGACGGCTGTGGCATCCAGCGTGTTGCTGCTGGACGAGGCGCGCAAATACCTGGCGCGCCGGTTGCCTCTGTTGCGGCATCCAGCTTTTTGAAATTATTGAGTTGGGCCACAACCAACGCTATTCTGGTGGCCGCAAACGGCAGATAGCAAAAGCGCCAGTAGCGGCCGGCCATCCGGCGACACAATATTCACGCTTGATTCGGGAACCCGCCAACGTGGTCCAGCCCATCGGGGATGCGCAGCAACGCCAGGTCATGGATATGACCGAGCACTTTATGTGCCGGTCGGAAGCTATTTTT
>JANPDE010000311.1:0-7761 GCA_031431315.1 Haliea sp. | reverse complement strand
CATTTTCACGGTCTGCTCAAAACCCGCCTGTGGCTGATTCTCACCTGCCGTTGACGAAATAGCGTCCCAGTGTGCGGCGATGCCTTCTGGCGTCTGCTCGTCCAGCGGCAGCCACATACCCACAGATTCCACAATCCTGGCGACAGCAAAGCTGCCCGCGCCGGCGGCGATAATGGTTTTGGTCGGCGCGTCTTCGCTCACCATGTACAGGACTGCGGGTGTCACTGTTTCGGGCGTCAACAGGGCCAGGGCTTCTGCTGGAATCAGGCCCTCGGTCATACGGGTGGCGGCAGTGGGCGCCAGCGCATTGATGCGGATATTGTACTTGGCACCTTCCTGCGACAGGGTATTCATCAGGCCGATGACACCCATCTTGGCACTGCCGTAATTGCTCTGGCCGAAGTTGCCGTAAAGGCCGGAAGAAGATGTGGTCACCACGATACGGCCATAGGCCTGCTCACGCATGATGTCCCAGCACGCCTTGGTGCAATTCACGCTGCCCATCAGGTGCACGTCCAGCACCAGCTTGAAATCTTCCAGTGTGCCCTTGGTGAAGCTCTTGTCACGCAGGATACCGGCGTTGTTGACCAGGATATCGACCCGGCCCCACTGGTCCATGGCCTGCTTGACCATGGCCTCAACCTCATTGTACCTGGCGACATTCGCACCGTTGGCAATAGCCTCACCGCCCAGCGCTTCGATTTCCGCCACGACAGCCCGCGCCGCCTCGGAAGACCCACCGGATCCATCAACACCGCCCCCCAGGTCATTGATGACCACCTTGGCGCCGCGCTTGGCCAGTTCAATGGCGTGGCAGCGACCCAGTCCCCCGCCGGCGCCGGTAACGATGGCCACTTTGCCGTCATAACGAATAGACATTGGTAAACTCCTCCAACTTAAAAAATGACACCAGCCACCTGCTCAGGCGGTGACCACCATAGTCAACCACTCCGCAACCAGGGCTGGCGTTGTCTCGCCCTCGATTTCCACAGAGATAGCCTGCTTGATCAAGAAGCGGTTGTCGTCCTTGCGCGTGACGTCCGCGATTTCTGCATGCGCCCGCACGCGCTTGCCGGAACGCACCGGCGCCAGGAAACGTACCTTGTCGAAGCCATAGTTCAGGCCCATGACAATATTTTCGGGAACGATGCCGTTGCCCTCGGCCAATTTAGCCAGCAGGGACAGGGTCAGAAAACCGTGGGCGATAGTGCCGCCGAAGGGCGTGTTTTTTGCGGCTTCCGGGTCCACGTGAATGAATTGGTGGTCCTCGGTGCAGTCGGCGAAGGTGTTGATGCGGTCCTGATTCACTTCAATCCAAGCGCCTGGCTCAAACTTGGTGCCGATGGCATCCAGCATCTGCTCCTTGGGTACAACTTTTATTGGCATGGTTTGTTCCTCAATGGTCGGGGTGGGCAGGGTGCAAATATGCGCCTAAAAACGGGTTTTTAACGTACAGTATGTCAATAGACCGTTCAAGCATTTATTTGCCTGCAACCCGTGCGGCGGCGCCAGCAAACAAATCTGGTGCATGCGCTGCAACCACCGCTTAAAATCACCCACACGATTGAACGAAGGCCACCAACATGACCGCACCGACCATCACCCGACGCTATCCTCTTCGTGCTCTCGTTGCCGGCGCACGTTGGCTCGCGAACCCCGTATCCGCAGGGGGCGCGAAGCAGGTACCCCGCATGCATCTCTACGCGACCGGCCCCGAGATGCTAGCCGAGGTGGAGCAGATGCGCACGCACCCAACCGGCAAGCGTATCCTCGCGGACCGCCCCGATCTGGCGGCGACAATCTCGAATCCATCCGCGCTCGCGACCATGCCGCCCGGCAGCCTGGGGCGCGCGTTTTACGATTCCATGAACGTGCCCGGCGGGATCCCAGGCTACATGCTGGCAGGGCTTATCTATAGCGATGGGTTCTTCGATCACTACGACATGCCCGACGACGCGCGTTACGCCATCGAGCGGACCCGTTGGCTCCACGACCTGTTCCACGTGCTCACGGGGTACGGGACGGATTTGGCCGGCGAGGGGCTACTCATCTATTTCCAGATCGCATACCGGCAGCCAACCCCGTTCACGCGCGCCGCGCTCTCGCCCCATGGGCTCGGGCCCCTACTCTTCTTGCGTCCCCACGTGGGCCAGCGGCGCTGGCGCAAACTGCTACGCGAGGCACACGCGCGCGGCACGGCAGCGCGGGAGCAACAATCTCCGATGTACGTGTACTGGGAGGAACTGCTGCCGCGCCCGCTGGCTGAGGTGCGCGAGGAGCTGGCGATCGTCCCCTTCGAGGAGGATACCTCGGACTGGCTGTCGAACAGCTGGCTCGGTCGACGCGCGGCGACCGGTTTCGGGGCGTACTCACGCGAGGCCGAGCAAGCGCAGCTGGCGCGCCGCATCGTAGAGGCGGGCGTGGATTTTCGCGACCTGATGCGCGCATCCCCAGAGCGCGCCGCCTCGCTGCGACGAATGGTGGCCGCTGGCGCCGACGACGTGACAATCCGTGGCGCGGCCGCGAGCCTACTCTAGATGGACGCCACAGCAACTGGCTGATTATTAGAAGTCATATCTCAGGGTCGCCCCGTAGGTGCGCGGCGGCGCCAGGAAGTAGGCGTCCATACCGGTTAACGGCAATGTCTCCGCTGTTAAACCCGCATACGCATCATCGGTGACGTTTTTAGTCCATATCGAGGCGTTCCAGTGATCATTGCGCCAGCCCAACTTCAGATTCAACAGGTTCCGGTGCTGTATGTCTTCGTCATCTGTCACTGTGGCGGCGTTGGTCAAATGATCGTCCATGTAGCTGTAGTCTGCGCGGTTATAGAGGTAGCCGTCCGCCCAGGGAAACACCAGTGTGGCCGACAGGGTCCCGCTGTACTCCGGGGTGAACGGCAATTCACGACCCTGCTCCGGCCCTGAGGTGATCTCCGCTTTGTTCATGTAAAGCATTCCGGCGGTCACGGTCAAATTGGGCAGGGGCAGCGCGTCGATACTGAAATCCAGTCCGGCAGTTTCGACATCACCCTGATTGGATACACGCGAACCAATACCGGACTCCAGTTGCTGCTGGATCTGGTAGTCACTTATTTGGGCATTGAAGATCGATGCATTGGCGCGCAGCCGGGATTCCAGCAACGTGGACTTAATACCCGTCTCGTAACTAATGGTTGACTCATCGTCAAATTCGCGCTCGGCGGCGGTGCCATTGACGGTATTGAATCCGCCGGACTTGGAGCCTGTGGCCACACTGGCAAAGACCATGGTGTCGTCGAACAGGTCGTAGCTGGTATTGATCAGCCAGTTGACATCGGTGGTGTCGCGCGTGAAGTCATCATCGATAGGCGTGGTGACGAAGGTCAGCAGTGATATTCCAGCGATTGCAGCGGAAGGCGCGGTCGAATCAACCGCCACCAACAGATCAGCGTCCTTTTGCTCATAGGTCCAGCGCAGCCCTCCCGTGACTCGCCAACGGTCGGTAAGGTCATAGGTCGTCTGCCCAAACACCGCGATATTTTCCGTATCCAGTTTTACCCTGGCTCGAATCGAGTCTCCCGGGCGCGCCACGAACGCGAGCGGGATACCCGGCGGCAGCAGGTTACTGATCTCGGGCGTTTGGCTGCCAACAGTAATAATGTCCTCGCCAAGAAAGGTCCAGGGCTGGTTGTTGCCGCCATTGGTGGTCGACTGATAGTAGAACAGCCCCAGCTGGTAATTCAACGGGCCCTCAACGTCAGAGGCATACCGCAGCTCCTGTGAAAAATTGTCACCCGAACTGACGCCATCAACCTGATAGATGACATCCAGCTGTGACACATCCACGTCGCGGGTGGCAGAACCTTCTGATTCGCCCCATGCGGTAATGGATTTGATGTCCCCCGCTACCAGCTCCTGATCTACGACGAGTGACACGGCGTCGGCCTCACTGTTGAATTCGCCGTCCAGGTCGGTAGCGATTTCATAGTCATAGGGATCGTTCTTGTCGATCGGCAGGTCGCGGGCGGCGAGCTCGGCGTTAACAGTGGCACTCTGCACGGCATCCGCACCACAGCACTTGGTATCGCGATCCACATGGCTAGCGCTAAGTAGCAAGGCCAGAGTGTCGGAGGGCACATACAGTAGTTTACCGATCACGTTCCAGTCATCGGCACCGTTCAGATCGGGGCCTGCACTGTTTTCGATGTAACCGTCCTGCTGGTAGACACTGCCGGTCAGACGATAGGCGACGGTCTCGGACAAGGGTCCGCTGGCAGCCACCGTCGACCGGCGCAGATCGTAATCTCCCACTGACGATTCCACATACCCTTCAAAGGCCTCCAGGTTTGGTTGCTTGGTAAAAATGCTGATGGCACCGGCATTGGTGTTCTTGCCATACAGCGTGCCCTGGGGCCCCTGCAGGACCTCGATACGCTCTATATCGTTGAGGTCAGACATACCCAGCCCCGAGCGATTGAGATAGACATCATCCACAAACAGGCCGACGGACGGTTCCAGGGCGATATCCGATTGTGATGTGCCGATGCCGCGAATAATAAAGGCAGCGGTAGACGGGTTGACGTTGGTGGTAATGGTCAAACTGGGCGTCAGTGTCGCCAGGTCATTGGCGTTATGAATGCCGGCCTCCTGTATGTCCTCAGCGCTGAACGCGGTCACCGTGATCGGTACATCCTGCAAGCTTTCGCTGCGCTTGGTGGCGGTCACGATGACTTCCTCCAAAGCAGTCGGTTGAGATTGCGCCAACAGTGGTGCGCCCGTTATGGATAGGGCCAGCATGGTTGCCACCCTACCAGGGTGTTTATTATTCCTAGCTATGCGATTCATTTTTTTAGTTTGACCAGTAAATGTATTCATCGTCGGGCGCGTCGGGCTTACTCAAATCCTTGTCGATATTGATGGGGACTGAGGCCTGGCTGGGCCACAACGGCGCGGCCTGCTCTGCATTATGCTGCGCCAGCGCCGCCTGCAGCTTTGCCAGTTGGTCTGGATGCGCGCTGGAAACATCGCGTTGCTCGGTCGGGTCAGCGTTCATGTCGAACAGCCAGGTGCGCCCCGGTGGGTCGCTCACATTAAGTTTCCAGCCGTCGACCAGCGCCGACTGGGAGGCGCCGCTGCGCCAGAACAATGCCTTATGCGGCATGCCTTGCGCCGTGCCAGTGGCAAAGGGCACCAGATCGACACCATCAATAATCCGGTCAGTGGGCACTCTGGCACCAGCGGCTGCGGCCGCAGTAGCGTACATGTCGAAATGGTGTACCGGAGCGGAGACCTTGGTACCGGGTGCGATCCGCGCCGGCCACTTGGCGAAGTAAGGCACATGGATGCCGCCCTCGAACAGGGTGATCTTCCAGCCCCGGAACGGGCTGTTCACCTCGGGCAGGCCGATATACCCGGCACCGCCGTTGTCGGAGGTAAACAACACCAGCGTGTTCTCCTCCAGACCATTGTCCTTGAGAGCCTGCAGTACTTGACCCACTCCGCGGTCAAGGCTGCGGATCATCGCTGCGTACACGCGCTCGCGATGGTTGTCGATGTGTGACAGTGCCTCGTAATCCTCGCGCGATGCCTGCAGCGGCGAATGCACGCCCCAGTGCGCGAGCGAGAGAAAAAAGGGGCGATCCTTATTGGCCGCGATCACCTTAACCGCCTGCTCGGTAAAATAATCCGTGAGGTAACGATCCGGCTCGAACGCATTGATCTCATTGTCGCCTGGCCTGTTGAAGGCGACCGCGAACCTCATCGCCGCCCACAGAAAGCGATCGATCGGATCGAACTCCTGTTTTGAATTCACCACGTCGGGATGGTCCTGTGGCAGATAGAGGCCGCTGGCCATCAGCAGGCTCTCCTTGAAACCCTGGTCATGCGCTGCCATACCCTTGGCGAGCCCCAGGTGCCACTTGCCGATATGTACCGTGTGATAGCCCTTATCGGCCAGTAGCTCAGCGATGGTTATCTCGGAGGCAGGCATACCCATGTCCGCGTAGTTTTGCACTGCAGCGTCGGGGTAGGTGATGATTTCCCGCAACCGACCCGGTTCTGCACCAGCAAACCGGGCGAGTTGCATCATGCCGGGCGGTGTAGGGGTGAACTCGAAGCCGAAGCGGGTGCCGTAACGTCCGGACATCAGGGCAGCGCGAGAGGGTGCGCAGGTGCCATTGGCCGCGTACCCGTTGGTGAACGTCACGCCCTGTTGCGCAATTGAATCAATATTGGGCGTTGGCACAGTACCGCTCGCGATACCGCCACCGCCGAACGTGAGGTCGTTCCAGCCCAGGTCATCCGCCAGGATCAGCACAATATTGGGTGGGCGCTTTTGGGGGGCGCGCCCCTGCGTATCTGTTCCCGTGGACCAGGCAATTTCCTGGAAAGGACCCACAGGAACGCGCTGCTTGACCAGGAACCCGACCGCGTTCAGCACTATCGGCTCACGATATGCGTACAGCAATGCCGTCAGGCCCACAGCGATTGCGATCGCCGCTCCCCATTTTGCACTTCGACCCAATGCTGTTCTCCACCGGTCATTGTTATAGTATTGTCACGCTCACTGACAATACATGATCATTCAATGAAATCAAGCGCTGCCCATAAAGATTCTACGACGGACGGACGTCACGCCCGATCGGAACGCACCCGCGCAGCGGTCGCCGAGGCTATGCTGGAAGAGGTTGCCAGGCTGCAGATCGAACAAGTCTCGCGCGAGCTTCCACCTATTGGCACCGAAGGTACGCTGGAGCAAAGAGTCGATGCGCTGTTGGCCAATTCTGTCTGTCGTAACGAGCTGATTGCACCTGTCCGCCGCGCCGTGTTGGCGTCCGATTCGGTCTCGGGCATGTTTAAGGAGCGTCACGGCTGGTTTTCGCCAGTGAACTGGCCCGGCTGCCTGAGGACAGACGCGCGAGCAGAATTGCTGCACTGCGCAGCCTGCTGTCCTTCAGTTACTGGCATGCGCTGCGCGAGCATGAAGGATTATCGAAAGACGCCGCCGGTATCGCGCTCGCTGCGTGTATAGATCGGAGCGGGCGTGTCACCGATGCTCAGTTGCGCGGCGCCAGGTCAGAAGTTGTATTGCAGTTTCAGCCCGTAAATTCGCGGGTCTGTCAGGTTGGTTTGCGCATTCTGGGTGACCGTACTGGGGCGGCCGAGGGTGACGATTTCCCGATCATCGGTGATGTTCTTGATGAAGGCGGTCACTTCCCAAATTTTCTCCTTGTCAGCCGCAGTCATGCGCGCGTCCCAGCGGTCCCAACTGCCGACCTCATCGTACAGCGGGTCATTGAAAGGGGTCATCCACTGATTGCCCTGGTAGTAATAACTGCCGGTTGCCGACCAGTCCAGCTCCAACATGTCCCAGAAATAGGTGGCGTTCAGGGACACCTTGTTTTCCGGGGTGAGCGCGAATTCATTGCCCTGCAGATCCAGTTCATCCGTACACAAAGGGTTCTGGGTATCACACACGGCATAAGGTCCCAGGGTGCAGGCATTGGCATCCTTGCTGGCGAAGGTCTTGTACTCGGTATTGTTGTAGGAATAGGTCGCACTCAGCATCACCTCGTCAACGGGCAGCACCTGCACTTCCATTTCCAGGCCCATGGCGCGGGCGTCCTTGGCATTCACAAACGTGTTCAGGGCTATGCCATTTTCCACGTCCTGCTTGATCACCTGTAAATCGGTGTAGTCATAATAATACACCGACGACGCCAGGCTCAGGCGGTTGTCCAGCATTCTCCCCTTGTAACCGACTTCGTAGGAGATGATTTCC
>JANPDE010000310.1:0-4355 GCA_031431315.1 Haliea sp. | reverse complement strand
GCCAGTTTCTCGACACTGCATGGGCTTCCGGCGGTTCTTGGAATGATGACCCCACTAACGGTATTTCTACTGTATCAGGCGGCTTGTACGGCTATGGCGTGTTGATCAATGTAGCCAATGGTACCGATGCTAGCTACGATGCAATCGCCATTGATGACTGGATTGACCCTGATGGCGATGGTTTTGTTCACACTAGCCCCGGTGACCTAGCCCCGTCGATTGTGAGCGATGCCAGTTTAGACTATGATGTATTCGACGAAGGCGGTGTTGTCAGCGGCGTTGCCGGTAGTAGCGCGGATGCCGTCAGTGCGACCATGATGCAGGGTTCAATTGCTAATGACTATGTGTTGGAACCTGCAATTAATGCTGGTACAGACTGGGTTGTAACGTTCCCGACGAAGCGTTTTTACGTGAACACCTCTCCTGTTATCGCGCCCTTCACCGAAACTTGGGATACAGAAACCTCTACCGCGTGTGAGGAGTTTGGTCTGGAGTACTGGAATCGTGAAGAAGGTACCCCTGTTAATCCGGTAGATCCCAATGACTTCTCTCCTCAGCCGCCGGATGCCGAAGTTCCGACCTTCGCATTCTGTTATGAGGCCAATGTCCTGTCCTTCAACGAGTCCAATGTGCTGGACGCTTCTGCGCGGACCGGCGTGAATTTTAACCTGGAAGAGGGCTTTGCGAACGGTTGGGCACGTATCGACTTCACTGGTGAAGGCCGTGAGTTGGTAACATTAGACCACGTTTTCTTCGGTCTGCCGGTAGTTGGTTTCGCGGTACAACAATACGTCAATGGCGACGTCGCCGGTGTGTTGTCTAACTACCAGGGTACTGATCTTCACAAAGGTGATCGTGACATCATTAGTTCTTCTGAACTCTGAAGTAACTTTGTAGGGAACGGCCATCTTTGAACAAAGGTGGTCCGTTCCAAACAAAACTTACGGAAAGAGACAAAAAACGCGGCGAAAGTCGCGTTTTTTTTGCTTTAATGGAACCCTGAGTGGATATAGAATGTGCACCGGCTCACAGTTTTGGGTGAATTTTGCCAATAATAAGAGGTTGATACGTTTCAAATCGTAAAATTCTTTTATAGAATGTAGTTGAACAAACAAGATATGATTAAGTTATATCTGAGAGTTACCAGAGTGTTAGGAGCAAGTGATCATGAAAACTCAAATATTACGTCTGTTAACCCTGTCGCTGGCGGCTTCTCTTGCTCCCGCGACATTTGCCGCTGTAACAATAAATGGCGTGCAATTCGACCGCTTTTCTATCTCAGCTGCCGCAAATGGCGATGTAACGCTTACCACAGTGCCGGCAGCAGCAGCGGGTACAATTCCGGCGATTCTGCCGAAAAAGGTGTTCGATATTTCGATGACCTCTCTCCCAGGCGTGGAGGGTACCACCAACATTGATACCATCCCCGGGCCAGGTGCTGAGGGCGGCTTTACCCCCGTCAACTGCGTTGCAACACCGCTAGACCCTGCCTGCCCCATCATACCGCCACCGCCACCGCCCGGCGAATGCGGAGATATCGGCGCCCCACTGGTATTTGAGACAATACCTTGGACGGCTCTACCTAACAAGATAGTACTCACGACCGGTAAAGTAGGCGCTGCGTCCAAGTTCACCACATCCTTATCGACAACCTACAAGGGTTATTTCTCGGGGCTAGCTACAACTGCATCCGCGAACCTTTCACGCCGCATGTGGTTCTCAGAGTGTCCGGGTGCGGCACCGATAGTGCGCAATTACACCATCGGCGGCGATGTGAGAAATGCGTGTGATGTTAGTGGCGTCGATCTGAAATTGAGCTGGTCTCAGGAGAATACGCCCGCTTATGTCACCACGTGTAAACTGACTCGGGGCAAAACCTACTACCTGAATTATTCTCAGGCGGCTTTCGGTACCGGGTCTGGTCCCACAACTACCAGCCAGCTTATCCGGGGTGCTGGTAAATCAGGAACACCCTAGTACTGGAGTCGGTAATCTTTTGTTGACTCTGTAATCTGAAAGATGTTCCATGGCGCCAAACTTCTGTTTGGCGCTTTTTTTTGGAATTTTTGTATGAAGAAAATTGGACTCATAGCTCTGCTCGCAGCTCTACAGTTACCGGGAGCGCTTGCTACGGAGCAGGACAGTATTGTTTTCCAGGCGGGTGATGTCACTGTCAGCTACCTTGATATGGAGCGCTATATTCAGGAAAACACCCCCCCGGAACCCGCAGAGAAGGCCGCCGTGCTGAATCGTCCGGGGATCTATCGCGAAATGGCAGAGATGCTATACACGCTGCAGGTGCTGGCCGCCGAGGCCGAACGCATGCCCGAATTCGATCGCGAGCAGGCCGAGTGGAACGCACACATCATGTATCAGCGGCGTATCATCAAGGACCTCAAGGAAAAATATGTGCGGGAAAGCCTGAAAGACGTGAATTGGGACACAACCGCCAAGGAGAGCTATCAAGTCCAGAAGGAGAAGTATATGACGGACGAGATGGTGCAGGCCTCACACATTCTGATTAAAGTAGACGAGAAGCGCAGCGATGAGGCTGCCAGAGCCCTGGCGTTGGAGCTGCGAGAGCGCGCTCTAAAGGGTGAGGATTTCGCTGAGCTGGCGAAGCAGTTTTCCGCAGACACGTCGGTGACGCGCAATGCTGGCACGCTGGGCTTCTTCAAGCGGGGGCAAATGGTGAAGCCATTTGAGGAGGCGGCATTCGCGATGCAAAAGCCAGGTGACATCAGCGAACCGGTCAAAACACAATTTGGCTACCACGTGATCCGCTTTGATGCGCGCAAGGCACCCACGCAGATTCCCTTTGACAAGGTCAAGCCCAAGATAATTGAAGAGTTGCAGGCAGAAATGGGTAAGCAGCTGTGGCAGGATAAATTAATTGCGATCCGCTCAGCCGGCAACATCGTGGTGGATGAAAAGCTGTTGCAGCAGTTACAGGAACAGTATCAAACTAACGCAGTAGCCAAATAGGTTTGCCTTGTTCCAGACAGACCATTGTCACTCCGATGATTGCTTTTTCGCGTCTGCCTGCTCGGCACCCTGAAGATAGGGTCATGCCGCTAGCACATCCTGAGTATAACACTGTATGACAAGCCATGAGGTACTGGTTGTGGCTCCCGCTGACTGGAATCGTGAGGTTCTAGCGGATTGGAATGTCTACGATCTGTCATTCCGATTTGTGGAGGAGTTTCCAAAGGATGGTCTGGCCGCCTGGCGCACAGCCTGCACCACAAAGGGTGAAACAATCGATGTGGCTATCCATTGCTATCCGTACAGCGGAGGCTACGCACAACATGCGCTCAACCGTTTGTTCGCGCAGGCGCTCCTGCGCTGCAAACCACGAGTGGTTGTCGTCGTCGGGTTGACCGGTTGTACCGTAGATCTATCGCGGGTTGTGGATTTGCTGGGTATCCCCGCAGTATTGATTTTGGACGCACCCGTTGAGCCACCAGACTCCCTCAGCGAGGCGACCCGGGTCTGGCTGGAATCGTCTCTAGCGTGCTGTAGGCACATCCTGTGGGCACAGATAGAGCTTGCCGACAGGTGGCCTCCATCGTGGCTAAACGGGCAGTCTGTGGCGGCCATGGGCGATTTGGGGGCGCTACTCGACAGCCTGTTCGAGCTACCCGTGCCCGATTACTCCTACGACTATTCTATGTATGAATTCTGTCAGCGCGATCATGCTCTGTTAGTGAATATGCAAAGCGCTGATGTAAGGCATTTCCAGGGGGCCTCCAGGGTTCTGGATTTGGCATGCGGCGTGGGGATTTTTCTCGACTGCTTGCGTCAAGGTGGGATCAAGAGCGAGGGAGTGGAGCGCGATCCGCGGGTTGCCCGATACGCCAGAGGGATGGGTCTGGAAGTGTCCACGCAGGATGCACTGGCCTACCTTGAACATAGCACGGCGAGCTTTGATGGTATCTATTGCTCCCACTTTGTGGAGCACCTGTCAATTGAGGGCGTCCAGCGCGTACTGCAACTCATGGCCAAGCGCATGGCCAAGGGTGGGGTTTTGGTGGTGGTGTCCCCAGATCCCGAATCTATCCGCTCTCAGTTATTGGGTTTTTGGCGCGATCCTGAACACGTCAGGTTTTACCACCCTGAGCTCATTACTTCGATGGCCTCAACGCTGGGCCTGGAATTGGAGTGGTCCAGTTATACTGAGCAGCCCCACCATGTTGTGCCATTTACGGCTGTCCCCACACCTGTACTTCAGGCTACGCCTTTGCCCACTTTGCCCCCGGCTCTTAATGCTGATGGATATGGTCTCGGGGAGAAGTTGCTGCAGAAGTTGGGCTTGGTTTCACAGCGCAGATTGCGTGGTCTGGAAGAGCGGCTGG
>JANPDE010000309.1:0-7454 GCA_031431315.1 Haliea sp. | reverse complement strand
GATCGACGTGTTCAATGCACAGCAAAGTGCGGCATTGAGTTCCGTATGGTTCAGCGCCGCGAATGCGGGTGGTGGTCGCTATTTCCAGGCGAAGAATGAACAGCAAATTATTGACGCCATTAATTCCGCGGCAGCGGATATCATTGCCGAAAGTTCCAGTTTCGCGGCGGTGAGTTTGCCCCTGAGCGCCACTAACCGCGCCAGGGTCGACAACCAGGTTTATATCGGTATGTTCCGGCCATCACTCGGCAAGAAGCCGCGCTGGTTCGGTAACCTGAAGCGCTATCAACTGGCGCTGTTCAACGATATTCCTGGCCTGGCGGACGTCTCGCTCGAACTGGCTGCCAATACTAATGATGGCAACCTGAGAACCTGCGCCAAGAGTTTCTGGACTGAGGACTCCGATAATTACTGGGAGACCATGAACATAGACCCCTCGGTGGAGAGTCTCTGTTTAGAAGCGGGTGTGGAAAAATGGTCTGACCTGCCGGACGGAGATTTTGTGGAAAAAGGCGGGGTGGCGCAGCAGACGCGCGCTGTTGGCACTGCCGCTGCCACTGCCGCTGCCGCCAGAACGATCTATACAGTGCAAACTGACACATCTCTGCGCGCCCTGGGTACTGGCGCTGGTGCTGATGCAACGGCCCTGGGTGGGACGACGGTGCTGAGTTATTTGCGCGGAGGGGTTCAGGGTGCGGGTGAGGTGATGCCGGCTTCCGGCCTGCGCGCCAGTATCCACGGCGACGTGGTCCATTCGCGGCCGCTCGCTGTCCGGTATTCCGCGGACGATGTGTCCCTCTTTTATGGTACTAACGACGGGATCTACAGGGCAGTAAACCCTGCAGATGGTACGGAGCGCTGGGCGCTGGTTGCACCGGAGCATTTCGGCAAACTACAACGGCTGCACGACAATACGCCGCTGATCAAGTTCACCGGTGCTGAGGAAGCGGGCGAGGAACTCAAGGACTACTTCTTCGATGGCTCCACTGGGCAACTCCTGCTGTATGATGACGCGGGAGAAGTTGAACTCGCGTACATTTACCCCACCCAGCGTCGTGGTGGTCGCATGGTCTATGCCCTGGATGTGACGGACCCTGACGGCGCCCCGGACCTGTTGTGGCGGGTGGGCTGCCCCAACCTCACCAACGATACGGGCTGTACCTCCGGGTTCACAGACATCGGCCAGACCTGGTCGACGCCAGTGGGTGGCTTTGCCCAGGGCTATCTGGATGGCAGCGGCAATCCCAAACAGGTTATAGCGTTTGGCGGCGGCTTCGACGACTGCCTGAACAAGGACGCCGCGGCATATCCCAGTGAATGCAGCTCCGCAAACGGCAAAGGGGTTTACATACTCGATGCCGCGACGGGCACACTGCTGGCGAATCTTGCCACCGATGCGCCGGTTATCTCGGAGTTGGCACCCATTGATATCAATTTCGATGGCTACCTGGACTTCTTCTATGCGGCGGATGTGGCGGGCGATCTGTACCGGGTCAATTTGGCCAACATGACTGGCGCTGATCCCGGAGCGGGACTGACAGCACTCGCGAAGGAGGCTTGGACCATCGTCAAGATTGCCTCTAGCTCTGACGATGAACGGCGTTTTTACAATGCACCAACCGCGGGTGCCTTCCAGGGCCGCGTCATTGTCACCTTGGGTTCCGGCGATCGAGAGCGACCCCTGGAGATAAACTATCCCTTTGTCGAGGAAGTGCAGAATCGCTTCTATGCAATCTTTGATGAGCCTTACAAAACCTTCGTGGCGAGTCCTGTGGGTGATCTGGAAGTGGATGAGGCTACAACGGTCAATCTGGACGGCGATACCATGTTGGCTGTGGTGGAAGATGAAGACGAGGGGTCGTTTACACAGGAATTTGACGGCTGGTATATGGATCTGCCCGACCGTGGAGAGCAGGTTGCCAATCCTTCGGTGATCGGTGGCGGCAAGGTGTTTTTCAATACCTTCCAGCCGGGTGGTGACACTGACGGCTTGTGCGAGCGCCCCCTGGGTATTGGTACTGGCTATAACATCAGTCTGTTTGGCCCCGAGTTCACTGAAGGCGAGGAGATTGAAGCAGCTGGCCTGCCAATCCCTCCGGCCATCTTTACAGTCCTGCTGCCAAAGGGCCGGCCGGATTGTGAAGGGGTTGATTGCCCCCCACTCCCTGACCCCCAGCTCCAGTGTACCGAAGAAGCGGATGACTGTAGGCAGGCAGACCTATGTATCGGTTGTAAGGATTTGGGTGACATTATGGAAATCGTACCGGACGCTCCGCCAATCAGGCGCCGCGTATTCTTTACAGAAGACATTGATCGCAGCGGTGTTTGATCGGTGTCGGGAGACTGGCGAGGGCGCTGCGACTTTTACGGTCGCAGCGCCTGTTGCAGCGTATATTCTTGGTACGTAAGAGCCGAATAAGGCCGCTCGCTCATCGCGGCGGCCGCTATTCCTCGCAGTAAACCTTGATCTGTGCCTTGGTTGTTTCCCGCTGGATTTGCATCTCTTGGGGATCAAGCTCTTGCACCTCACCCTGGCTATTTCGAATGGCCACCGTATCTGAGCCGTTGAGTGCTTCCAGGTTGGGCTCGTGCCAGTTGGCACAGTTCAGCATTCTTCTCGCTGCGTTGCGCGTCAGTCGTGTCTGTCGGGGTAAATTCATTGCCTACAGTAGGTTCAACTTCAGGTGGAACAGCCCCTTCTTCTGCGGCCACGGCACGTGTGACCGTTGATTTAGTGCTTACCACTTCATAATTGGTGCCTGCCGGAGGCGGGCGATCGCTGTGGATAGGGTTGCCGTTGCTGTCCACCCACCGATAGTAGTTGGTATCCGCTAAACTCTTGACGCTGCTGCCAGCAATGACCACCAGCAGGATTGCATGCAGACTATTGCGATAAACCGGTTTCAAACCAGCGTCCCCTGATGTTTGGTGGCGTTACTCACAGAAGACCTTGATCGCATCCAGAGCCTTCTGTTTCTCAGCCGCTTTTTCTTCTTCACTCAGGTAGCGAATCTCACCCTGGTCATTACGCAGTCGAATGCGGGCGTGAGTGTCAAGTTGTGTCAAGTTGTCCTTGGCGCGCGCGCAATTTTCCGGATTCTTTTGGGAAACAGGTGCTGTGGCAGCCGTCGCTGGAGCACCTTTGCCCGCAGCGGGTTTACCCGTCGGCGGCGCAGTGCCCGCTGCAGGATCAACCGCGTGCACCATGCTGGAACTGGTGGAAAAGGTCTCGTACTCAACACCTTCTGGCGGCGGCCGGTCACTGTTTACCGGGTTGCCTGCTGCATCCTTCCAGCGGTAAACCACTTCGCTGGCACTGGCGAAGGTCGTGGATAAGGTCAGTAGCGCTGTTGCCAGGACAAGTGCGCTGGTCGTGAAAGCGAGCTTCAAGAGGTTGACTCCTTAATAGACAGTAACTGGCTCAAAAATACCCCACATCACGGCCAGAGGCAATCGAGCAAATTACACCAAACCCAGTCCCACGGTGGTTGACTTCAACGGCCCTCAGACGCAACAATAGGGCCGTCTTGCGAATGGCAACGGCTATTGTCGAGTACCCTCGACCACTGGTCCACTGCATTGATCCGATCATTTGATGCAGCTGTTTGTAAGTCCCGTATTCAATTCGTGCCGCATCGGCATGGTTGAGGGCCAGACACTGCGCTACCCCGCAGGGCGACCGATACACAGGCTATTCGTGATCGTATTCCCCCATGGGGTGATTGCTGGCGGTGTATCGAGCTTGTAAAGGGGGTGGCGTAGCCAATCGAATACCTGTCCCAGGTATTTCTGTAGCAACGACCACACATTACTTTGGAATGTTCCGGTGAGGGTTACGCATCGGGCGTTTTTGATGTGGAGAATGATTGTGGAGTTGTTATCCGGCGGTGAAATGATCGCCCGTGCACTGGAAGACGAAGGCGTCGAGTATATCTTCGGCTATCCCGGTGGCGCGGTTTTACACATCTATGACGCCCTGTTCAAGGACTGCAAAGTTCCGCATGTGCTGGTGCGCCATGAACAGGCGGCCACCCATGCGGCGGACGGTTACGCCCGGGCAACGGGTAAGCCCGGTGTCGTTTTGGTGACCTCCGGTCCTGGTGCTACCAATGCCATCACCGGCATCGCGACTGCCTACATGGATTCGATTCCAATGGTGGTGCTGTCGGGCCAGGTGCAAAGCCACCTGATAGGCGAGGACGCCTTTCAGGAAACGGATATGATTGGCATATCACGTCCCATCGTTAAACACAGTTTTATGGTTAAGCGTACGGAAGACCTGCCGATGATTATACGCAAAGCCTTCCACATCGCGTCCAGCGGCCGCCCCGGTCCCGTGGTCATCGATATTCCAAAGGACCTCACGCGGCCGGATGAAAAGTATGAGTACCGCTACCCCAAGACGGTGAAGATGCGTTCCTATGCTCCGGCACAGCGGGGACACACCGGCCAGATCAAAAAGGCCGCGAAACTGTTGCTGGCGGCCAAGCGACCTATCATCTACGCCGGTGGCGGTGTGGTGCTGGGTGACGGTAGCGAACTGTTGACGCAATTGGCCAGACAACTGAACTATCCTGTCACTAACACCCTTATGGGGCTCGGCGCTTATCCGGGCAGCGATCGGCAGTTTTTGGGGATGCTGGGGATGCATGGTTTTTACGAAGCCAATATGGCGATGCACCACAGCGACTGCATCATCGCTGTGGGCGCCCGCTTTGATGACCGCGTCACTAACACTGTGGACAAGTTCTGCCCCGGCGCCAAGATCATTCATATCGACGTGGACCCTGCATCGATATCCAAAATCGTCATGGCGGATATCCCTATCGTCGGGCCGGTGCAATCGGTGCTGACCGAATTGCTGGTGCAGATTGATTTACAGCTCGATAAAAATAGCGGCTTACCGGATCAGCCCGCGCTGGCGCGCTGGTGGCAGCAGATCGAGGAGTGGCGCGCAGCTCAGGGCTTGTTCACTGGGCGTCGTTACGGCGAGAGCGACATGATCATGCCGCAGCAGGTGATCGAAAGCTTGTACCGGGTTACTAAAGGTGACGCGTATGTCACCTCCGACGTGGGGCAACATCAGATGTTCGCTGCCCAGTATTATCGATTTGATAAACCGCGACGCTGGATAAATTCCGGCGGATTGGGAACGATGGGCTTTGGCCTGCCCGCTGCCATGGGTGTAAAGCTGGCATTTCCCGATATGGATGTCGCGTGTGTGACGGGTGAGGGTAGTATCCAGATGAATATCCAGGAGCTTTCTACCTGCACCCAGTACAACACGGGGGTCAAGATTATCAACCTGCGCAACAATTACCTTGGCATGGTGAAGCAGTGGCAGGATATGCAGTACGAGGGGCGTTACGCCATGAGCACGTACGAAGATTCACTACCGGATTTTGTCAAGTTGGCGGAGGCGTATGGCCATGTGGGTTTCCAGATCAAAAAGCTGGCTGACCTGGACGGGGCGATGAAAGAAGCCTTTGCGATGAAGGACAAGCTGGTGTTCCTGGACATCTTTGTGGATCCCATGGAGCACGTATACCCCATGCATGTCGCACCCCATGGGTCGATGAAGGATATGTGGCTCAGCAAGAACCAGAGGACCTGACCATGCGACGCATAATTTCTATGTTGATGGAAAATGAGCCCGGCGCATTGTCTCGTGTGGTCGGGTTGTTCTCGCAGCGCGGTTACAATATTGAAACGCTCAATGTGGCGCCAACCGACGATCCGACATTGTCCCGGCTGACGTTGACTACCGTGGGAAGCGATCTGCGCATCGAACAACTCACCAAACAGCTCAACAAATTGGTGGATGTCGTGAAATTGGTTGATTTGACGGACGGGGCTCACATCGAGCGCGATATGATGCTGATCAAGGTGCGGGCCATCGGCGCTGTGCGCGAAGAGGTGAAACGCACTACCGATATTTTTCGCGGCCATATAGTGGATGTCGGTCCCACCATTTACACCATCCAGCTGACCGGTACCAGCGAAAAGCTCGACGCGTTTGTAGCGGCTATGGCGGACGCGGAAATTCTCGAGGTAGTGCGATCGGGTGTCGCCGGCATTTCACGCGGGGAGAAAGTGCTTAGCCTCTGAATTGAACTCGGCACTGCCTTCAGGTTTGTCTGGCGGCTAGATAATTCGTTTCATGGCTGTCATGTAGCTGCGCAGTTTCTTGCCGACAATCTCCACGGGATGACTGCGAATTGCATCATTGACAGCAATCAGTTCGGCATTGTCGACGCCATTGTCGCCCTCAATGCCCTTGCCGATCACATCCGTGTCAATCTTGCTCATGAAGTCCGCGAGCAATGGCCGGCAGGCGTGATCGAACAGGTAGCAGCCATATTCCGCAGTATCGGAGATCACCACATTCATCTCGTACAGCTTCTTGCGCGCAATCAGGTTGGCGATTAGCGGTGTTTCGTGCAGTGATTCGTAGTAGGCTGATTCTTCGATAATTCCGGCCGAAACCATGACTTCGAAGGCCAGTTCCACGCCTGCCTTGACCATGGCGACCATCAGGATACCGTGGTCGTAGTATTCCTGCTCGGAAATGTCCGCCTTGGTATTGATGGATTTTTCAAACGCGGTTTCTGCCGTGGCGGCGCGCCATTTCAGCAGATTGGCATCGTCGTTGGCCCAGTCTTCCATCATAGTACGGGAGAAAGCTCCGGTCATGATATCGTCCTGGTGTTTCTGATACAGCGAACGCATGATGCCTTTGAGTTCTTCCGCCAGGTAAAACGCGCGGATTTTCGCCGGGTTGGATAGACGATCCATCATGTTGGTGATGCCGCCGTGTTTCAGCCCTTCCGTGACAGTCTCCCAACCGTACTGGACCAGCTTTGACGCGTAGCCGGGTTCGATGCCTTTCTCCACCATTTTGTCGAAGCACAGCAGCGCACCCGTTTGCAGCATGCCGCAGAGGATTGTCTGCTCGCCCATCAGGTCGGACTTCACTTCGGCAATAAAAGAGGATTCCAGCACGCCGGCGCGATGCCCGCCGGTGCCCGCTGCGTAGGCTTTGGCCAGCTCCAGTCCGTCTCCGTTGGGATCGTTTTCCCTGTGTACAGCAATCAGGGTGGGAACACCGAAGCCGCGCTTGTACTCCTCTCGCACTTCCGTGCCTGGGCACTTGGGTGCCACCATGATGACGGTTAAATCGTCGCGAATCTTCATACCTTCCTCGACAATGTTGAACCCGTGCGAGTAGGACAGGCAGGCGTCTTGCTTCATCAGTGGCATGATGGTGTTTACCACGCTGGTATGTTGCTTGTCCGGTGTCAGGTTGAGCACCAGATCGGCCTGTGGAATCAATTCCTCGTACGTGCCCACCGCAAAGCCGTTTTCGGTCGCGTTTTTCCAGGACTGACGTTTTTCCTTGATGGCGCTGTCGCGCAGTGCATAGGAAACATCGAGCCCGCTGTCGCGCAGGTTCA
>JANPDE010000308.1:0-6283 GCA_031431315.1 Haliea sp. | reverse complement strand
CGGTCGAATTTTCGCTCGGTTTTCAGATGGCTGGTTTCAACCCAGCGGTTTTTGTACTGGACATGTCCGTCCTTGAAGTACACCGCGTGCACCATGCCGTCGCCATCCAGTGGATACACGTAATGGTTGGGCTGGTAGGCCACGTTGGCGCCATCGCGCATAAAGGCGCCCGCCAGTTTGCGCGGTATCTCGCCCTCGATGGTCAGTTGGTCTTCGCCACAATCGCGCTCTTCGGCGACCGGCGCATAGTTGCCCTGCAAATAGGGAAAGGCACTTAAATCCATCAGCTCACCTCGGATGTGTTAGCGGTTTTTACAGACCGGCAGATAAGGGGAGAAGATAGTAACAGTACATGCTATTAAAAAACAGTCTCGTCTGTTTCTTTTCACCCCTACTGGCGCTAAAGTGACTGTCCATCAAGTCCACAGGTAGACCACCATGAATGCACTGGAAGACGAACAGGCCCTGCGAAACCTGATGGCCCGCTACGCGGATGCCGTCAACCGTCGTGATGCCGACGCCTGGGTCGCCACCTGGACCGAGGACGGTGTGTGGAATCTGCTCGGCACGCCAGTCAAAGGCCGGGCCAACATTCTGGCACTCTGGCAACAGATGATGGGCAGCTTTGAATTCGCCCTGATGCTGCCCAGTTCCTGCCTGTTTGAGATCAATGGCAACACCGCCAGCGGCCACTGGTACCTGCATGAGTACACCCGCGACCTGCAGGGCAATGCCAGTACCGTGCTCAGCCGCTATCTGGATACCTATGTCAAACAGGGTGGTCAGTGGTTGTTCCAGTCAAGAAGCTATGGCTTTATTTACAATGGCGCGGCGGACCTGAGCGGGACCTACACCCCGTTGTAGCGCTGCGTTGCAGGACGGTTGGCCCAGCGCAGCAGCGTCAGTGTCCCCACCGGGGCCAGTCGCTTCATAACATCCAGGACTCTGGCGTCAACACAAAACACCAGCTTGAAGCGCTTCTTCTGGACGGCGCGAATAATAAGTCGCGCCGCCTTCTGGGCCGGCATGGCCCGGTGAAAGAACTTGAGCATTTTTTCCCGGTGCGATGATTCCATGCGCGCCGCCGCAAGAATATTGGTCGCCACTGCACCGGGATGTACGCAGGTAATGCCCACCGCGGTACCCGCCAGCTCTATGTACAGACACTCGCTCAATCCTCTCACGGCAAATTTGGTTGCGGAATAGGAGCTCTGCCCCTTCATACCCGTAAGGCCGGCGGAACTGGACAGGTTGACGATATGTGCTTCGTCCGCTTGCAACAGGTAGGGCAGGAAATATTTGCATCCGTAGATCACTCCCCAGTAGTTGATCCCGGTAATCCATTCCAGATCATCCATAGTCTGCTGAGCAAAGGTGTGGTTGACGGACACTCCCGCATTATTGAACAGCAGGTGCACCGCACCGTGCTCGGCAATAACCTGTTGGGGCAACACCGACATCTGTTGCTTGCTGGACACATCCACCTGATGCACGCTGGCGACACTTCCCACCGCCTCCACCGCCGCTTTCACTTCCAACAGCCTGCGCTCATCTACATCAACAAGGGCGAGCCGCGCGCCGAGCCGTGCAAGCTCCAGGCTCAGTGCCTTGCCAATACCACTACCGGCACCTGTTACCACTGCGACCCGATCCCTGATGTGCTTCATACTGCCCCCGCGGAATATCAAACGGCAGACTAGCATCAATCACCGGTGGGCTATACTCGATCGCAACAACGCCAGAGAGGCTCGGTGATGGGCGGTAGGCTGCAAGACAAGGTGGTTATCATTACCGGCGGCGCGTCCGGGATTGGTGAAGGCATGGTGCGGCGCTTTTGCGCCGAAGGTGCCCGCGTGGTACTGGCTGATGTGAATGAGGTCGCGGGACTAAAGGTGAGCCGCGAGTGTGGGGCGCGATTTGCGCCCCTTGATGTCAGCAGTGAATCCGCTTGGCAGGCATTGGCCAATATCATGCGCAGCGAGTACGGACGCCTCGACGCCCTGCTCAACAATGCCGGCATTGTCAGTAACCAGTCGATTGTGGACGCAGACGTGGCAACCTGGAACCGGCTGCTGTCGGTCAATCTGACCGGCATGATGCTGGGCTGCCAGACTGCCATTGCCCTGATGCGCGAAAACCCGGATGCCAGCGGCGGCGCTATCGTCAATACGGCCTCGTCAACGTCCTATCTGGCGATTCCCTCGGATGTGGCCTATACCACGTCCAAAGCCGGTGTGGTCGGCCTGACCAAATCGGTCGCTATTTACTGCGCGACCGAGGGCCTCAATATCCGGGTCAATTCCATTCACCCGGGAGCAACCCTGACCAACATTCTGCGCACTGCTATCGCCGCGACGCCCGCCATAGAACCCGCGCTCAAGCGCATGTCACCCATGGGACGCCTGGGCACAGTGGGCGAAGTGGCCGCTATGGCCTTATTCCTGGCCTCCGATGAAGCAAGTTTTTGCACAGGCGGCCAGTTCCCGGTGGAGGGTGGCGCCGTCAGTGAGCATCCGCGCATGTTTTGAGCGCGGCTCACCCCGGATAGCGTTGCGGGCCACCGAGGCTATATACTGCGGAAGCCCTGTAACATGACTGCCTTGTAACAAGCGTAGTATCGTTCCCATCCGCACAATAAGAGGAACCATCCATGACCACACCCACTGATTTCAAACGTCGCACACTGGTCAAGGCCCTCGCAGCCGGCGCCCTGATTCCCCTGCTCGGCAGCAACCTGATCGCTTGCTCGGGTGGCTCAAACAATTCGCTCTCCGTGAGTACCACGCCCGCCGATTTTAATCATGGCGTCGCCTCCGGCGACCCACTGACAGACCGGGTCATTATCTGGACCCGTGTCACCCCCGAGACGGACGGAGAAATTTGGGTCGCCTGGGAAGTAGCCACCGATGCCGGCTTTGCCAATAAGGTGGTAGAGGGCAGCGGCTACACCTCGGCGGACGTTGACTACACGGTAAAAGTCGACGTGGAAGGCCTGCAGCCGGGTACCAGTTACTACTACCGCTTTCTAACTGTTAACAAGACATCGATTGCAGGCAGAACCCGCACCCTGCCCGCAGGCGCAATAGAAGCTGCCACGTTTGCGGTGGTGTCCTGTTCCAATTACCCCGCCGGATTTTTCAATGTGTACCGCGAGCTTGCCAACCAGGAGCTCGACGCCGTGTTGCACCTCGGTGACTACCTCTATGAATACGACGCCGCAGGTTATGCCAGCGAGCGCGCAGAGGAGTTGGGCCGGGTAGTGGAACCAGCAAACGAACTACTGTCCCTTGCCGACTACCGCACCCGCTACGCACAGTACCACCTGGACGTGGACCTGCAGGCAGCCCATGCGACCCACCCCTTTGTCATCGTGTGGGACGACCACGAGGTAGCGAACGACAGTTGGCGCGAGGGTGCCGATAACCACGATCCCGCAACGGAAGGCAGCTTCATCGAGCGCAAAATGGCCGCTCTTCAAGCCTGGCACGAATGGCTGCCAGTGCGACCACCCGCCAGCATGAACGACATTATCTATCGCCGCTTCCAGTACGGCGATCTGCTGGATCTGCTGATGCTGGACACGCGCCTGATCGGGCGCGACGAGCAAGTCCTCTACAGTGACGTTGCCACCAACGGTGTGATTGATGTGGAACGGGCACGCGCCGCCTTTGGCGACAGCAACCGCACTATGTTGGGCAGCGAACAGTTAGGCTGGCTGCGCGAGCAGTTGAATCAAAGCAGCGCGCAGTGGCAGGTGCTGGGACAGCAGGTGCTACTGAGCCGTTACCAGCTGCCCGCGTCAATTATAGAAACACTCGATCCGAGAATCTCCTCCGATAATCCGCGGCTGGCTGAGGGCACTGCCGCCGTAGTAGCGGCGGTTACGGCGAAAGGGAAACCTCCGGAAGCTCGCACCGAGAAGGAACAGGCGCTGTTGGATTCGGCCATCCCCTACAACACGGATGCCTGGGATGGCTATGCCTTTGAGCGCGACGAATTACTGTCCTTCGCGCAGCAGTTAGGCTCCAAACTCGTCGTACTGGCAGGGGATACGCACAACGCCTGGACGTCACAGCTGACCACCACCGACGGAAAAATTGCCGGCGTGGAATTTGGCACCACCAGTGTCAGCTCACCGGGGCTTGACCAGGTACTGGGGACAGGAACCGCCGCCGCGTTCACCTCATTCGTGGTGACGCTGGTGGATGATCTGAAATATGCCAATCTGGTTGGCCGCGGTTACCTGCACATTGCGTTCACGCGCGACACACTCGTGGCCAGCCACCGCTTTATTACCACGATAGACTCTACTGACTACACCGTGGATGAGGCCGCCACGAAGTCGTTCACCGTCAATCGGGGGGATATGCTGGTGTCTTGATGTGGGGTGCACGCTGCCGGGATCATTTCGGCGGCGTGCAGCGGCGGCGTCAACTGAAATGTCCGCCTAAGTAAGCGATAGGTAACTATTTCGGCGCCAGAGGTTCATGCAAGTACCCCCAAAAATAGCCCTCACTCGTCAAATGCGACACGGAGAGTTGGTCAAATAATGAGCAGACATCAATCCTTACAATCCCACTGGCTCGATCTGCCATGTGAACTTTAATACATCAAAAATGTATCGTTGGGAGGCAGACGCTGGCCACTGCCAACTCAACTGGGTGATACTCGATAGCGACTGAGAGGGTGACCCATGAAAACTGAACAAATCCATACCCTCACCGAGACCTTCGAGGCCCATGCCCAGCACACCGAGACCGGTGTCGAATACTGGCTGGCGCGCGATATTCAGCACTTACTGGGTTATAACGAGTGGCGCAACTTCAGTAACACGGTGATTTCCAAAGCAAAAACCGCCTGTGATCTTTCTGGCCAAGCTATTGGCGATCATTTAGTTGACGTCAACAAAACGATCAGTATGCCTAAGGGAGCCACGAAAAATGATGGACATTTTCATTTAGGGAGGAAATGAACCGTGAGCAACGTTAAATTGTTTGAATCCACACAAATTCGCTCTATCTGGGCCGAGGATGAGCAGAAATGGTATTTCTCCATCATCGACGTGGTAGCGGCGCTCACCGACAGTCCTAACCCCAGGGATTACTGGTATCGCATCAAACAGCGTGAAAAAATCAGCGGCATAGAACTGTCGACAATCTGTCGACAGTTCAAACTCGCCGCCCCCGATGGCAAATTGCGGCAAACGGACTGCTCCCACACAGAAGGGCTGCTGCGCATCATCCAGTCCATCCCTTCCCCAAAAGCGGAACCTTTCAAGCGCTGGCTGGCCCAGGTGGGCTACGAACGACTGGAGGAAATCGAAAATCCGGAACTGGCCGCTGCGCGTATGCGCGAACTCTACAAGGCCAAGGGTTACAGTGACGAATGGATCGAAAAGCGCGTGCGCGGCATTGCCATCCGCGACGAACTGACTGGCGAATGGCAGAAACGCGGCGTCAAAGAACAGCGCGAATTTGCCATTCTCACTGCCGAAATCAGCCGCGCCACCTTTGGCATGACCCCAGCCGAATACAAGGCCTTCAAAAGTCTGGACCAACCCTCAGACAATCTGCGTGACCATATGAACGACCTGGAGTTGATCTTCACCATGCTGGGTGAAGCGTCTACGACAGAAATAACCCGCAATAAAGCGGCACAGGGCTATAACGAAAACCGCGAAGCCGCCGCCCAAGGTGGCGCGGTTGCCGGGCGCGCGCGGCGCGATCTGGAGCAACAATCCGGCAAGCCCATCGCCAGCACAGAAAACTACAAGCAACTGCCGGAAACAGAGGCACGCAAAAAAATAAAGCAAAAGGCAGACTGATCATGGCCAAAAAGGCAAAAACTGCCTGCGATGTTTCCGGCCACGCCATCGGCGACCTGATGCTTACCCGCTACGTCTGCTGGAAGCAGAAAGAGTCAGCGCCCGCGACAAGCTCAGCAGCACCGAGAAAGAACTGTCCACCGTGATCTACGAGCAAACCGGCAGCGATCGCAACTTTGGCCTGATCCGCAGCAAGGGCGATCAAGCCCTGTTTGGCAAAACCACACTGGCGATGAAAGCCCAGTGGAATGTACCTGATAATCGCCCGCTGGCCGATTTTTCCCCTACCATCATTCTTAAAGCCAAAGACTTCGCCGCTGAAATCACCATTTCTACAAAATATCCCGGCCCCAACCTCGCCTCCACGCAGGCTCGGATTGGCGGATGCCCCGTCGGAACCCATTCATCCCACAGATCATTCAAAATCGGCACGTCGTTCAGATCCGCCAGAAAAATTAG
>JANPDE010000307.1:0-6484 GCA_031431315.1 Haliea sp. | reverse complement strand
CCAAAGGGGGCGGAGCCATAATTGGTAACGCGTTTTTTTGATTACTCTACTGGGGGTGCAGCGGTCTATGCCAAATGGCCCGCTTCCCTGACTCATGACCTGAGAACGCTGCACTCCAAACAAATAGTCACCCTTTGACAGATCGCTGGCGGAAGCCCATTACTGACCGTCAACCCCGACAGCCACTGCGGTTGCAACCCTCAGTTCAAGCAACTGGCACTGCTGTACCAACCATATCACGGGTAGGGTTTGTGGCTAGTGCGCTTCGCCAGTGACGACTTTCGCCACGAGGCGAACGATAAACCACTGGCGGCCGAACATTGAAAGACTCCTCAATACCTCGGACGCACACTCTCTTCCACCCCCATTGCCAACCGCAGCCGCTAACAAAATGAACAACAATCCAGTCACTAAACAGCAAACACCCAATCCACAGGGCAAGGGCCTCGTCCCCATTCTGCGTGACTGGGAAACAGTGCAACCCACGGTGCTGGGCCCAAAATCCCACGCAGAGTTCCTGCGCGGTTATTGCGTTTCTTCGCTGGTCCTCGCAGCCCATTTCCGCTTCAAGCCCGTTGTCGGGCAACACTACTTCCTTTATGCCAGCGAGCAAGGCTGGTCCTTGTCGCTGATAGCGCCCGAAGAGTGGGGACAGCGTAAAGTCGGGGAGTTCGTGGCACGCTGTCGCCTGCGCCCTGATATGACCTGGAAAATGGATACCTCCGGGCTGGATGAACACTCCCCGGCGCTCACCAGGGCACGGCTTTTCATACGGGGATTTGTCGATAGCCTCGCCGAGCAGCCTTCCATTGTCGCCCACCTGCCCTTTTATATTTCAGGCTTGCCCTACTACCAGAGACTGCTTGCAACCGCCCTCGCATCCTCGCTACAACGCTCTCTCCCCTGTACCGGAGACGACATGCAAGCGCTCATCAGCGCGCAACCTGCCCCCGCCCTTTTAGCCCATCCTGCGCGGATTTCTGGCCTTCTTACTGCTGGTCACTGCCAATAATCCCTGCAGCTCCTGCAGCAGCCGAGACCGTTCTGAGGCCGTTTCTCTGGTCCACTTGAACAAGTGGCTGGGATGCTGCTCGCGATCAAGCCAGAGCTTTCCCGTCACCTGACCCGCTTCAGTCGCTGCCGCCAGCCAGACCGCCGTATCAGCGCCCTCCCGGGCACTGCGCAGCAGACTGCGTGTCATGCGGTAGAAACCTGGGAGCGATGTCTCTACACCCGGCGTGTCAGCCCAGCCAGGATGCATGGCATTGACGGCGATACCGCTTTCCTGCCATTTATCGGCCCAGACCTCGGTGAGGATCATCAATCCGCGCTTGGCTCGCGCATAGGCAACCGAACCGGAATAGCTGCCGTTCACACTCTGCAGGTCATCGACCTGGATCTTCTGCGAGTACATCCCGCCGGAAGACACATTGACCACTCGCGCCCCCGAAGAAGCAGCGAGTAAAGGCTGTATACGCTCGGTAAGAATGTAAGGTGCCAACAGCAACAACGCGAAACTCTTTTCCAATCCCTCTGCAGTCTGCTGGCGCGGATTGAACAGGGCGCCGGCATTATTGACCAGGATATCGATCGGCTCACCCGCCGCAATCAGGCGGTCCGCCAGTTGGTGGACATCCGCCATTACGCTCATGTCGCAGATTTCCACAGCAATTTTCGGATTGCCCGTTTCCTTGCGCATCGCTCGCACGATGGCGCGGGCTTTTTGTTCATCCCTTGCCACCAGGGTCACGCTTGCACCCATTCCCGCCAGCGCTTGCGCAGCGGCAAGACCTATTCCAGAGGTCGCTCCAGTCACCAGAGCGCGACGGCCGACAAGGTAGGCCGAGAGTGGTTTCCAGTGCCGGCGCGACACACTGTAGCCCAGTCGGGTAAAGCGCCATATACCCGGCAGGATCAGTCGATCTGCCAGGGCCAGGCCAGGTGACGGGCCCGGCGCCTGAAAGCTGTCTTCGAGCGCCTCCTGCAGCCCCTTCATGGTACTTTTCCCGACGCGGTCCATGACGGCAGGATAAAGCTTGTTAGCAGTTACAAGGGGTCGGGGAAAGTTAAACTTCGCCACATAACGTACCGTGGTGCCACCGGATTTAGTGGCACTAAAAAATATCTCTTCCCGCGCCGTGAAAAGCCGTGAATCAACCTCCATCAACATGCGTCGCTGCGGCTCCAGCTCGATAATCCGGTAGTGCAGGGAGAAGCCGGCTTTCATTTCTATGCGGTATTCACTGCCTTGCGCCGGAGCGCCCGGCGTGAGTTTGTGACCACGCGCGACCGCAGGATCCCACTCTTCGATACGCGAGAATTCCGCCATGTAGGCAAATACTTCGCGCAACGGCCGCTTTACCTCTATGCTTTCGTCAAGCGTAACCACCTCATTCATCCTGGCCTGCCTGTAAACCGCTCTGTCGCGTTATTTGCGCTTCTATCAACCCTCGTTCAACTTTCAACAGGTTGCCCCCGGGTCCATGCTCACGTGTCAATGTTCTCCAGGGCCGTCCGTCGCAGATAGTGTAATGTACACAGTCGCTGGCACAGCCACGGCAGGGCAAGCGTGAGTTGCTACCTGCCGGTGGTGACAATTGTGCCCCATCAGCGCGGCACCTGCTTTCTTCCTTCATTTGTTTGCACCCTCGATATTGGACTGGCGAGCGATCACCAGCACCAGGTTCCCCACGCGCCAGCCGAATTTACTCATACTTGATTCGTTGATCAGGATATCGGGAGACACCAGATACATCCTGTCATCTACCCGTACATCTACCTCACTCCCGTTGTAAGGCAGTCGCAGGACGTAATCGAGAACAACGCTATTGCCCCCCTCCTGCAACTTCGCTACACCAACGACATCGCCTGCGGTGCCTGTATAGCGGCCCTTTCCGTCCGGTTTTAATGTCCAGATCCTGCGCTGGGTTTCGCCATCGTCGAACACAAAATCCTCTACCAGCGTGCCAACACCATCGACCCAAGTCGCAACAATGGTGGCATTGAAATGGCGAATCACCTTTCCGCCCCTGTCCTTGACGACACCGTGGGCGGTTAAATCGCCGTTGAAAAACTGTTCAACATCGAAAAGCGGCTTTTTATCAGCGTAATCCGTCACCCGCACGTTGGAACAGGCCATTAGCGCCCCAACCAACACCACCCATACTATCGTTCGCACCATAGCTGCTTTCCTCTGTGTGCCAGGTAATACGGATGCAGCTTGGATACCGATCAGTCAAACCTCGTTACATCACCAGAAATAATCCGAAGCTGCCTAATCTGCGTATACGCCCGTTGTATCCATCAATGAATTGTAGCAGGGCAGGAATGTCGATTTCCCAGGCTAAGTTAGCTGCGCAGTTGGGTTACACTACAGCGACTCTCGCAGTAAGAATTAGCAGACCCAACATGACTACAAACAATCCATTTGAAGTAGAAGAAATTACTCCTCCTTTTAACGATGAGTGGGTTGCCAAGCGCCGCGTCGCCGACGCTATCAAGCAACTGACCGAGTCGCTGGTGACCAGTTCACCCAGCATCGCCACGATGCACGCCATCGCTGAACAACTGGAACTTACGGCTGCGGAGTTTCGTCAGTCACCGCGTATTTTCGGGCGCAGTGATTGGGCGCAGAGCGGCAGGCATGGTAGCTTTGGCCAGGTCAGTCATGAATTGAACCCCATGGCGGGATGGAGCAACCCGATTGCCCCACCCGTGAACAGTTGGATTGAGGGTGACCTGGCACTGGCCACCTGTCAATGTGGCTGGGCCTATGAAGGCCCCCCGGGCAGCGTGCACGGCGGCTTTGTCGCTGCGATTTTCGACCAGTTCCTGGGCATGGCGCAAATGATTGGCGGCCAACCAGGCATGACCGGCTACCTGCATGTGAACTACCACCTGCGCACGCCGCTCAATACAGAGCTGAAATTGCAGGGTACTCTCGTGAAAGTAGAAGGTCGAAAAACTATCATGCGCGGTGAGATGTATGCAGATGGCGCCATGACTGCCAGCGCAGAGGGTCTGTTTGTGCAGCCGCGTGGTGGTATGCACAATGTACCAACGCAGGGTGTTAGCACTTAACTTGGTATCCCGCCCGTCTCCGGCGCCGGTCGCGCACGCTGATTGTAAAGCAGCGACATCAGCTGACTGACTTCCTTTTCCGAGATTTGGGAGTAATCCTGGGTCAGATCGGCGCCAACCGCCATGCCCTTTTGCACGGCGGGACGCTCACTCAGTTCATGCAGCCAGCGCCTGAAATATTTGAATTCATCGATGTCGATGCCCTGCGCTTCCCAGCTACTGCTCCACGGATAGCAGGCCATATCGGCGATGGTATAGTTATCACCGGCAAGATAACGCCGATCATAGAGCCGATTGTTTAGCACGCCGTACAGTCTGTGCACTTCGTCATTGAAGCGGCGCAGTGCGTAGGATTGATCTCCCTGGCTGTCCTTGAGACGCGCAAAATGGCCGCGCTCCCCGGTTTTGGGTCCTTGGTTGGCCATTTGCCACATCACCCACTGGTTCACTTCCCAGCGCTCCCGCAGACTACTGCCGCCAAACAGGCTGGTCTTTTCGGCCAGGTACATCATGCAGGCGCCCGACTCAAACACGGACAGTGGTACTCCTCTATCCTTCGGGTCATGATCCACAATAGCGGGCATGCGGTTGTTGGGACTGATGCGCAGAAACTCTTCCGCAAACTGTGCCCCTCTGCCGATCTCACAGTAAATTACCGTGTAGTCGATCCCGCATTCTTCCAACTGGATGGTGAGTTTCTTGCCGTTCGGGGTAGGCCAGTAATGCAGGTCTATCATGGGTATCGCGCTCACATTGTCTTCTTGCGTAAAAGTTTTTCGCCGCCTGGCAACAGGTTATACCGGTCTGATTGTGACACAGGAGTTTCGGTATCGACATCCCCAACGACATCAACTATGTTGAAACAGAATTCACCACCGGAATTTCCATGAAAACGAAAACACAGATTGAACAGGAAGCGCTTGAAACCTACCACCGGTATGTCGCAAGGCGCGATACAGTCGATAGCGGCGCCTGTGGCTGGGACGTGATGGCGGATTTCTTTACCGAGGATGCCGTCTATATCGATCCCGCCTGGGGTCGCCAGGAAGGCCGGGAAACCATCAGGCAGTTTTTTCTCGACTCGATGGCAGGCCTTACCGGCCACGGCTGGTCGACGCCGGAACGCTGGACCATGGTGGATGGTCACCGGCTGGTCAGCCACTGGGACCAGGTGCTGGGACAGAAGCCCGATGGCGGCCAATGGACCGTGCCCGGGTTGTCCATTCTCTATTACGCCGGTGACGGTTTATTCTGCTACAGCCACGACTACCTGAACATGACCTATATCGGTGAAACGATGAAGGCGATGGCCTGGCAACCTCCTGCCGGATTCAACATGCCGCCGCGCAAACCAAACTGGTCAACGAATTTACCGAAAGCCTGGCGCTCGCTGCCTGATGCGTTCCGACATGAAAAGGCGCATTAACGATGGCATTGCGCGTCATACAGTGGGCAACCGGCGGTGTGGGACGCGCCGCGATTGAAGGTATAGTCGCCCATCCAGAACTGGAATTGGTAGGCTGCTGGGTGCACAGCGCGGATAAGGCGGGGCGCGATGCAGGAGACATCTGCGGTCTGCAGCCACTGGGCGTAGCCGCCACCTCCGATGTCGATGCGTTGCTGGATTTGGCAGCGGACTGCGTTCTGTACAGCCCCATCATGGCAGACCCGACTCTGGTAGCTCGCCTGCTGGCATCGGGAAAAAATGTAGTGACACCGCTTAACTGGTTCTATCCTGGCAAGCGCGATGTCGCCGCGCTGGAACAAGCCTGTTACGCTGGCAATAGTACGCTACACGGCACCGGCATCCATCCGGGAGGCATTACAGAACGGTTCCCGCTGATGATTTCTGCCTTGTCCAGCGCGATTACGCATGTGCGTGCAGAGGAGTTTTCGGACATCAGGACGTACAACGCTCCCAACGTGGTCAGAGACATTATGCTGTTCGGCAAAACACCCCAGGAAACCGCGACCAGCCCCATGGTTCACTTCCTGGGACAGGGTTTCCAACAATCCATGGATATGGTCGCGGCCGAACTGGGTTTCGCGGTTGATCCCAAGGTGATCAGCTCGCATGAATTTGCGGTTGCCACTGCACCTATCGAGTCACCTATCGGGGTCATTGCACCGGGGCTGGTCGCCGCGCAGCGGTTTACCTGGCAGCATACAGTGCGTGGTGTGCCGGTCATCACGGTTCGCGTCAACTGGTTCATGGGTGAAAAGAGCCTGCAGCCGGCGTGGAATTTCGGAACACAAGGAGAACGCTTTGAGGTGGAAGTCAGTGGCGACCCCTCATCCCACGTCAGTTTTCACGGCTGGCACCCGGAATCGGGACGATCATCGGGCCTCGATGCCGCAGCCAAGCCAATGCGATTTGTGACGACGCGCAGTTTTTTGCGGAAGC
>JANPDE010000306.1:0-9318 GCA_031431315.1 Haliea sp. | reverse complement strand
CCGTGGAGCCGCCGGCGTTGACGATGGCGGTGGTACCTACGCCGCTAAATTTAAAATACCCAAACTGAATCTGTTGGTCCTGCAAATCATTATAAAAGGCCGCCACGTTAAAGGTGCCGGGAAACCTGCCGAAAAAGCTGGTCTTGGTGCCAATCTCGTAGCTGTCAACGGTTTCAGGATCGTGTGTATCAAAACCCGTCGTGCCACCGATGTTAACGCTGCCCTGGCGGTAACCGCGCGCATATTTTCCATACAGCATTATGTCAGTCACCGGATGATAACCCACGCCGAACAACCAGGTCGGTTCCTTGCTTTGCGATTCGGGGTTGCGGTACTCGACGAACTGGCCGTCAGGGGCAACGTACCCTCCGGCCGCCACGGCGGGAAAGTAATTGACCGTGTCGGTCACCTTGCCGGTGGTCTTATCGTCAGTGTAGCGAACGCCGGCGGTGGCATCCCACTGATCGGTTATGTCGTAAGTTCCCTGGGCATAGACCGCCATGTTCTCGTAGGTCGCGCCCCCGCGGGTGGACTGTACGCTACCTGCGCCGAGAAAGTCGTTACAGCGAAAATCGGCGGGGTTCGGCCCACCCGTGGTGTTCAGATCGCAGCTGATAATAGCGGGAGATTGTGCCCCGTAGTCCCCATCGGGTTCGCTCTTTTCATAATACAGGCCCGACTGCCAGGTGAGACGTTCGTCAAAGCTGGTACCCTGCAGCTGCAGCTCTTCAACATACGTTGCCTGGTCTGTGGTCGGATTGGAAGGGAGTGTACCTACCGTTTGGAATATGAAAGGCTGCGGTCCCGCCGGGGTGGCCCAGTACCAGTTGGTACCGAAAAGCGCACTTCTGTTTTTAGTCTCCAGGTCGGCATACGACAGGATATTCTTGAGCGTGTAATTGTCGTTGATCTCCCAGCTGGTGGTGTTGATAACCTGTGCCAGTTCCTGCTCGCTTACCGGGTCCGGGACAAAGCTGTACACATCATAGAAGCCGTCTTTTCCGATGGCTTTTCGATTTGCGAGATCAGCGTTGCAAAAAATAGCCCCCAAGGGTCCGGGACCACAGTCGATCAACGATCCTGGGAAGCCATTGTTGTCCGAGGTCGTGTAGCGGGCGATCGTATAGTTTTCTATGGTATCGGTGATATCAACGACCATACTGGCGCGCACGGCGGTGTAGTCCATGTTGCCAAATTTATCTGGGCCAATACCCGACCAATTGTCGAGATACCCGTCGCGCTCCTGGTGGTCTATGCCAACACGCAGGCGAACCTTGTCGCCTGCGGGAGTATTGAACACGCCCTGGGTACGCCACATGTCATAATTCCCGACAGACCCTTCAACATAGCCCTCCTGCTGCTCGGTGGGTCGTTGCGGTGTGATCAGTATCGCGCCGCCCGTCGAGTTGCGTCCAAACAGCGTGCCCTGAGGGCCTTTCAGTACCTGCACGTTTTGCAGGTCGAAGAAATCACCCGGGCCCGCACCATCCCCGGAATTCTGGGTGTTGGCGCCGCGCGGCGCGACCACGTCCGCGAAATATACACCCACCGACGCGGTGGTGCGCAACTCCTGGCCAAAACCACGGATGGCGAAGGTTGTCGTATCGCCGCCGAACCGGGTGTTGACTTGCAGCGACGGTACAAAGTTCGCCAGGTCGCCCGAATTGGCGATATTCGCATCGTCCAACTGTTCCTGGCTGAACACTGTCATGGAGATAGGAACATCCTGCAGGTTCTCCTCCCGTCTCCGGGCGGTCACCATGACCTCCTCAAGCGCGAAACCCCTCGCTGCAGGCTGAGTTTCACCCTCCTGTGCGAGCGTGGGAAACGACAGGCCGCCAGTCAGGGCGGATGATGCCAACAGGACTGATGTGTACAGTGAGTTTTTCATTCGCGGGTTCCTCTTTAATATTATTTGGGACTTAATAGTACAGGTGACGCCAGTATAAATCATAATCACCACTGTTGTACAATACACGATTGTTGTTCACGCACTGGTAAATACTTGCTGTTTTCCCTGCAACTCGCGCCTGACGAAACAGGGTGATGCGCTATTTTTTTATTGCTCGAGCAATTTCTGTAATTGTGGAAACGCCTCTGCCCGCAACGTGCCATGCAGCGACAATCGCAGCACTTCCCGCCGCATGCGCTGCGACATGATCTGGCGTTCCTTTTTCGAGTGGGCCCGGGAGCGCACCCAGACCGGCCACAGAAAATATCCCGCCAGTATGATCACAGAGAGGACTTCCGCATCGATGCCCTCCTCACTGCGCTCGCTCTTGGCCAGGGTTTCCGTGGCCTGTACGAACTGCTTGAAAAACCGGTCGTCGCTGGGATTGTCCGAGGACAGTATTTCAAACAGCCAAATACGCCCCAGCTCCGGATTCTCTACGGCAAAATCCACCATACCCGTGATCACTTCGTATACCGGCTTGCGGCCAGGGTCCGGCGTATTGCCGTCTGCATCCGGCTGCCCGAATACCGTATCGGACAAATGCTCACTTACCCAGGCAACGGTGGCCTTGATCAGGTCTTCGCGGGTCTCAAAGTGCTGGTAGGCGGTGCCGCGATTGACTCCCGCCAGCTGCGCCACCTTGGATAGACTCAGCCCATCGGGACCATCCGAGGCCAGCACAGTGCGCGCCGCAGCGAGTATCTCCTCGCGAGTTGCCTCGGGATTGCGCCGCCTGCGTGTTGTTGCCCCCGCTCTGGTGTCCCTTCCCAAACTAATCACCAATGTCGTTGATTAGGGGATTGTGCGCGCCAACCCATGGCTTGTCAACGTGGTGAACCCGTCGCTTCGATCAGGAGGTGAGTAGATTTTTTTTCAGGTAGGCCCGCAGGATAGCGTGGCTGTCAGAGTGCAGCACGCCATCCATGGACAGGCGCAGCACTTCACTGGCATAGCGCTGCGCCATGGCCTTGCGTGCCTTCTTGCTCTTGGCGTGCGAGCGGACCCACACCGGCCACAGGAAATACCCTGTCAGCATCAAGACGGCCAACACTTCGACATCCATATCGTTTTCGCTGGCATCGCTTGCTGCCAGCGTGTGCAGCGCCTGCTCGAAGCGCTTGTAAAAAACATCTTCCCTGGGATTATTCCTGGACAGTACATCGAACAACCAGATACGACCAATATCAGGGTTCTCGACAGCATACTCGGCGAGGCGCAGGTTAAACGCTGCCATCCGGTTAATGACATCGGGTAGATTTGCCCGGCCCGGTAAAAGCAGACCCTCAGGGCGCTCACCACCCAAATCGCCACCCTCGAATACCGCCTCCAACAACTGGTGACTGACCCGCTCCAGCGTGGCGCGTATAAGTTCTTCCTTGGCCTTGAAATGTTGGTAGGCGGTGCCACGGTTAACGCCAGCCAGCTTGGCGACGCTAGACACGCTGAGCGCCTCGGCACCGTCCTGCGCCAGAATTGTCTTGGCTGCTTCGAGAATGGAGTTCCGCGTGGACTGCGGATCGCGCTTACGCCGTTCGCGAGGCGGGCTGGGTGGCATGTGAAATTTCCTGGATGCTCATGGCAGTGAACGAGATCGAGACGCCACTATACCACGCTGCCTGCGCGAGAATATCGCCCCTCAGGACCCGCAATTTAGATGTCAGGATTAAAACTACATTCCGAGTGCTCTGCCAGAGTGTTATCCTGCATGGTCTTTGCAGCCCTCAGGATTTCGCAATGCAGCAACAACCGTCTGCCGATCTGATCAAACTCACCTATCTGATCTATGGCTTGCATTTGTTCAGTGCGATTAATGGTGTGCTCACCAGCGCCTTCGTGGTGACGGCCTTTCTCAGCGGTTGGCCCTCGATACTTGCCGTTTTTCTCAATTACATCAAGCGGGACGCGACCCGGGGCACCTATCTGGAATCGCATTTTCGTTGGCAAATCCGGACCTTCTGGTTTGCCCTGTTATGGCTACTGATAGGCGCGGTCCTGGTAATTACGATCATTGGCATACCGCTGGCGTGGGTGTTGGCGGTGGCGGTGGGGTTATGGGTCTTGTATCGCATGTTACGTGGCGTGCTGCAACTGCTGGATAGCGAAGCCTTGCCAGAAACGTAAGGAGATCCTGCGTGAAAAAATGGCGGAGCGGACGGGGCTCGAACCCGCGACCCCCGGCGTGACAGGCCGGTATTCTAACCAACTGAACTACCGCTCCACGGTATTGAACATTCCCGGACATTGGTGGGTGGTGACGGGATCGAACCGCCGACCCTCTGCGTGTAAGGCAGATGCTCTACCAGCTGAGCTAACCACCCCAAATCCGGGAACGCGCATTATAGGGATTCTGCTTGCTCGGTCAATCCCTGATCTGGCAAATTACAACCGACCAACCCCGTGATACAGAGCGCGCACCATGGAAATCTACAAAGAGTTTCACTTTGAGGCGGCCCATCGACTGCCCAACGTCCCTGCGGGACATAAATGCGCGCGCTTACATGGGCATTCTTTTCATGTGCGGCTGAGTGTGAAGGGCGATGCACCGGAACCTGCTGGCTGGGTGATGGACTTCGCCGACATCAAGTCCTGTTTCAAACCCATACTCGAACAACTCGATCATCATTACCTGAACGACATTCCCGGACTCGACAATCCCACCAGCGAAAATGTCGCGCGCTGGATCTGGAAAAAACTTAAGCCGCAACTGCCACACTTGAGCCAGGTTGAGATCCGTGAGACCTGTACCAGCGGGTGCATCTACGGCGGCGACTGAGTTTTCGCGTGACGTGGTTTGCGCCAAGTAACACACAGAAAAAAACTTGACGAATTACGATACGCTACGCTTGCAGTACTTCCGTGGACATCAGCAAAAATGTTATCCCTGATAACTTGCACTCTCTGTTTCCCGCACAGCCATAAAAGTTACTTGAAGTAGCAAGGCCACAAATGTTATGCACACACTTAAACTGTCATGAGAGTTTCACACAGTTAGCAATTTGTTTACATTCAAAAGCTCAGGTATATTATGTAAGATATTGTTTTTTAATATTATTCTATCATTGTCTACTTTTTAACCAATCTGTAACAAAGGCCAACTTTATGGGACTTGCGCCCCGGCTGAACAATTTACTCACTGAGTTATCCACAGAATCTGTGGAAAAATGATGGGCAAAGGGATGTTACGGAATCGCTCATGACTTTCCCTGCGTCTTCGCGTCTTTTGTGTAATCCCCATCGGATAGGCTCCGTGGCCACCATCGGACCCTGCCAGTCCAGTGCAGTGAACCGATTACCCGGCATTCATCAGAACGCGACCTTGACCCATTACAGCAAATGAACAATTATCATTTTTTTGCTTCTTCCTGCGACCCGGCTATTCGCACCGCAGTCGCGGGAGCTCCACAGCCCTGACAGAAAGAAAGGTTGCAGCAACATGGCCGAAGACCATCCAACGTACGACTACATTATCGTGGGAGCCGGCTCTGCCGGCTGCGCCCTCGCCTATCGCCTGTCCCGCGAGGCGAGTCGTAAGGTGCTTTTGGTAGAAGCGGGCGGCAAGGACAGCTTCCCCCTCATCCACATTCCCCTGGGCTTTGCCTTTCTGATGAAGAATCCGCGGGTTAACTGGTGTTATGAGACCGAAGCCGAACCCAATATGCATCATCGACGCATTGCCTGGCCGCGCGGCAAGGTGCTCGGTGGCACCAGCTGCATCAACGGGATGGTGTACATCCGTGGACAGCGCGAGGACTACGACCACTGGCACGCGCTCGGCAACCAGGGCTGGTCGTTTGATGACGTACTGCCTTACTTCAAGCGCTCAGAGCACAAGGCCGAAGGTGGCAATGATTGGCACGGGTACGGCGGGCCGCTGTGGGTACAGGAAATCGCTGACAGGGAGAAGCTCGACCTGGCCGATATCTTTATCCAGGCGGGCGTGCAAACCGGACTGCCTTATAACGAGGACTTCAACGGCCCCTCCCAGGAGGGTGTGGGGTACTACCAAACCAATATTCGCCGGGGTCGGCGCCAGAGTACGGCGCGCACTTTCCTGGCGCTGTGCAAAAAACGACCCAATCTGACCATTGTAACGGGCGCCGTGTGCCAGCAAATATTAATCACGGAGGGCGCGGCCACCGAGGTGTCGGCCACCGAAGCGTCGGCCGCCGAAGTGTCGGCCACGGGCATTGAATACCGCCTCACAGGCAAAAAGAGTTCGACGGTGGTGCGCGCCCATGCCAGGAGTGAGGTCATTCTCTGCGGTGGCGTCATCAACTCTCCCCAGTTGCTGGAACTGTCCGGCATCGGTAACCGGGAGACGCTTGCAGCGCTGGGGATTGAGGTGAAGCAACATCTGCCCGGTGTGGGCGAGAACCTGCAGGATCACCTGACCGTGCATATCCAGCAGGGCCTGCACGGCGTAACGACATTCTTTGAAGAAACCCGGCCGTTGGCGATGATCAGGAACGTATTGACCTACCTGCTCAAAGGCGCTGGTCTGCTGGCGCACCCGGCGGCACAGGTTGGCGTGTTCTTTCGCACCAATGACGAGGTCGACAGGCCGGATGCCCAGGTCCATTTTGCGCCCGCTGCCAGCGAGCCGGACAGGAAAGGTAACCTCAAGCCTAAACCGGGCACCACCGCGACCGTGTGTTTCCTGCGCCCGGAAAGTCGCGGCAGTGTCCACATACGCAGCTCAGACCCCCTCGCCTCCCCTGCCATTCGTGCCAACTACCTCAGCACCGATCAGGACTGCAAGGCGATCATCGCCGCAGTGCGCCGGGTGCGGGACATTTTCACCGCCCCCGCGCTGAATAAATACCGCGGCGAGGAATACCGGCCCGGTCCGTTGGCGCAGAGCGATGAACAGATCCTGGATTATGTGCGTGCGTCAGCCGAATCCGTCTACCACCCGGTAGGGACCTGCAAGATGGGGAACGATGCCATGGCGGTGGTGGACGATCGCCTGCGTGTGCACGGAATCAGCAAGCTGCGTGTGGCCGATGCTTCAGTGATGCCCAGCCTGATCTCCGGCAACACCAATGCAACGGCCATCATGATCGCCGAGAAGTGCGCCGACATGCTGTTACAGGACGCCGGTGTCAAAGTCACACTGCCGGAAGGGCTAAGAGAACAGCCCACGCGCAAAAGGCGCAGGACCACCGCTGCAGTGACCACCGAGTAAGGGCATAAAGAGGAACGCAAGATGAATGCATCCGTGAAGGACAACTTTGCAGCAACAGAGCTGCAAGCCATACTCGACAATCAGAGGCGCGCCTTTCGCGCTGAAGGTCCCGTCGCACTGGCGACACGGATAGATCGCATTGAGCGCTGCATCGCGCTGCTGGTCGATAATAAAGCGGCTATCTGCGAGGCGGTGAATGCGGACTTTGGCTGCCGCTCCAAATACGTGACCCTCATGATGGACGTCATGAACTCCGTGGGTAGCCTCAAGTTCGTAAAGAAGAACCTGAAGAAATGGATTAAGCCGGAAAAGCGCACTCCCTTCATGCCGATGAACTTCCTGGGCGCCAAAGCCCACGTGCACTATCAACCCAAGGGTGTGGTCGGCATCATGACGCCGTGGAATGTGCCCGTGAATATGATCTTCAGTCCACTGGCGGATGTGTTGGGCGCGGGCAACCGGGCCATGATCAAACCCTCGGAGTACACGCCACACACCGCCGAGATCATGTATAAATTGTTCGCCCAGTATTTTGAGCAATCGGAAATCTCCGTGGTGACCGGCGGACCGGAAATCGGCGCCGCTTTTTCCTCACTGCCCCTGGATCACCTCATCTTTACCGGCGCCACCAGCATCGGCCGCCTGGTGATGCGCGCGGCCGCCGAAAACATGGTGCCGGTCACCCTGGAATTGGGTGGTAAGTCACCGGTCATCGTCGGCGAGGACTGCGATATTCACCAGGCAGCGGAGCGCATTATCACCGGCAAGGCGATGAACGGCGGCCAATTGTGTGTCAGCCCGGACTACTGCTTTGTGCCCCAAAGCCGATTGGAGGCCTTCATCAATCGCTGCAGGGCCGTGATAGCCGAACAGTTCCCCTCGGTGCAGGGCAATACCGATTTCGTGGCCTGCATCAATGAGCGCCACTTCGACCGCGTCAAAGGCTATATTGATGAGGCTACCAACCGGGGGGCCCGCGTCATTCCCCTGTGCCCCGCGGGCGAGGAGTTCTCCACCCGGAAGGAGCATAAAATTGCCCTGCACCTGGTCGTCAACCCCGACAACGACTTGGCCTGCATGCAGGATGAAATCTTCGGTGCTCTATTGAACGTCAAGTCCTATGACAGGCTGCAGGACGTGACTGATTTCATCAATGCGCGCGAACGGCCCCTGGCCCTGTACTACTTCGGCAGGGACAAGGCGGAACAGGACAAGGTGATCAACGAGACCCTCTCCGGCGGCGTTGCCGTCAATGCCATCGCCCTGCACGTAGCCAGCGATGATCTGCCATTTGGCGGAATCGGTCACAGCGGCATGGGGAACTACCGCGGCCGCGACGGGTTTCGTACCTTCAGCCATGCACGCGGCGTCTACCGCGAAGGCTTCGTCGACATGGCGAAACTGGCGGGCACCCTGCCGCCCTACGGGCAAAAAGTGGCCAATATGCTGGAGTCGCAAATCAAAAAATAGTTCGCACTGCAGTAACGTTAATGGGGACGTTAATGCAGCGTTACGGTTCTTTCCGACACCAGGATGGACTGCAACTGCTGGCCCAGCATGGTCACCAAACCCTGGCGCCTCTCCACTCCGTCATACGTGTAGTCGAAGCGGTATTGGCGCCAGATATGCCAGCGCCCATGCTCATCCCGGCTCAGGGATATGCGACGCAGGTGCACTGACTGATCCAGCAACTGGAAATCATCCCGTTCACTGGCGCGCCCCACCGCCTTTAATGCCAGTTCACGCACCCGCACGGACGCCAGAAAGTGCATGCACAGCAGGACCAGTAACAATAATGCGGCAATGTTTCCCAGCGTAAACTGCACGTCGATCTATCCCTCGTTGACCATGTCTCTAACAGCCGGCTCGTATTGCCCTGCCAACGCAAGAAAGTGCGCCACGATGCCATTGAACAACTCTGGCTTTTCCGCGTGCAGCCAGTGCCCACAGTGGGGCATTACCGTGATCTCTGCTGCAGGAAAGAAGGTCTTAATAGCAGGCCAGTCCCGGTCCTGGATATAGTCGGACGCTCCCCCTTTGATAAATAACACGGGGCCTGGATACATCTGTGCAGCCTGGGGTGCACTATAAGGTGCCGCCAGCAGCGCTGGATACGCCCCCCGGATCCCGCGCAGGTCGAAACGCCAGCGCAAAATCCCGGCATCGTCCCGCTGCAGGC
>JANPDE010000305.1:0-4734 GCA_031431315.1 Haliea sp. | reverse complement strand
CAGCGGAGGGCGTTGCCCTGGTGATCAAAGGCGCTAAGCCACTGCCGTCCTCCGATTAAGCAAGACTACGCCGATGAGTGATGGCGCCGTTGGACATGGCCGCGCCAGCGACGAGCCAAGTTTAAAATATCGAACCATTTTTGCCTCTAAACCGTCATCGATGCATTCTTCCGGCACTAGAACAGGGCGGACGGGTCGTATCAGGCGGAAAATCAGGAAATTGTGCTAGAAAATTATTTCGAACAAATTCAACATTTTACTAGACAATCGTGATATTTCACGAGAATATTTAGTACAAGATATAAGCAAGCGCGTCGCAAAGGCCTGACATTAATAACTTAAACTAGCCTTTACTGGGGGAACACGACTTGAAACAGTCAATAATAATGAAGCTTGTGCTGGCGTTTATGCTGTGGGGGAGTGTGGCGCAGGCGCAGACGCTGATGGGCTCCGCCGCTTCCATGGAGAAGCAGTACCAGCTGGCTCGAACGTACGGATTTAACTTCGTCAATTCTTCAAGCGACGTGCAACGCAACGTCGATTCCAATCAGTTGGTCCGTGTCAATCAGGGTCGAACTATGGAATTGCACGATGTGTCCTATCCTTATGCAGTCTCCGAGACCAAGCTGTTTCTGGACAGAATCAGCGCGCAGTACTATTCCGCGTGCGGCGAAAAGCTCACGGTAACCAGTTTGTTGCGACCCAGGAATCGCCAGCCTGCCAATGCCTCTGCCCGCTCCGTGCATCCTACCGGGATGGCTGCGGACCTGAGAATTCCCGCGAAGCAGAATTGCCGAGCCTGGCTCGAACGTACCTTGCTTTCCCTGGAGAAGGAACGAGTGATTGATGTGACCAGGGAACATTACCCGCCGCACTACCACGTTGCCGTGTACGCCAAACAATATGAAACAAGGGTGGCGGCGATTTATGGTTCCAACTATGGACAGGCAGTGACTGAGTTTCCTGCAGAGCCAGACCGCGAAATTGTAGTAGAGACACAACGAGTTGAGCAACGTCCCATTGCCCAGCGGAGCTATGTAGTACGCAAGGGCGACTCACTGTCGAAGATTGCTGACAGGACTAGCGTCAGCGTGCGTCAACTGCGCGCGGCCAATGGCCTGCGGGGGAACCTGATCAATGCCGGCCAGAAGTTGCGCATACCCTCGGTGGTACAGCCCCAGGTGGCGAGCAACCCGGCTAAAAACAACGTGGTGGCCGTGAATGAAATTACGCACCGGGTGAATCGCGGCGATACGCTGTGGCGCATTGCCAACCGCTACGGTACCAGCGTGCAGAAATTGCGCAGGTCAAACAGCACGGCCGGAGATTCTCTCCAGGTTGGCCAGGTGATCAAGATCTCCAGGGGTTAGGACGTCAAACGCCCTGCTCCCTCCAAAGCCCTTGTTCAGTCAGTCCGAACATTCTATGGTAGTCCTATAATTTGACTTGCATGCAGGGTTCGTGACGAATTCTCCAGACCCTAAGAAACTCTTGTTTGTCGTCGGAATGCATCGCTCCGGTACGTCGGCCCTGTGTGCAGCCCTGGCCGCCAGTGGAGTGTGCTTTGGTACCCAGTTGATTGACCCCATTGCCGGGGTCAATGACGAAGGTTTTTGGGAAGATTCCAGGGTGGTTGAGCTGAATGACCAGCTGCTGGCGTTGACGCAGTCAACCTGGTTTGCTCCAACCACGGAGATTGCGCACATAGATTGGGGAAGTACTCTCTATGATTCGCTTCGAGAACAGGCGGTCAAACTTCTTAAGATTGGATTTGGAGCATCTTCACCGCAGGCGGTCAAGGACCCCCGATTCTGCCTTACCTTGCCATTCTGGCTTGATTGCTGCGCAAAGCTGAGTATTTCAGTGGGTGTGTGTGCTATTGGCCGCGCCCCCATGGAGGTTGCGCGTTCACTGGCGCAGCGAGATGCATTTCCGATCGGGTATAGCTTGAGGCTTTACCTGCTCTATCGCGCATGCATGCACAAATTCCTGCCGCCTGCCGACACCTTCCATCTTCGTTACGATGATCTCCTGCATGATCCGTCTACCGTCGTCGATAAATTGGCGACATTATTTCAAATCACGGGTTTGAACACGGCTATTGCGAATGCAGTGCACAGGGATTTGCGCCACCAATTGACCGATCCAGAGACCGGGGGGGATGTGCTTAACCGGAGCGACTGGGCCGAACCAGACCTCGCCGATGTAGCGCGCGAAATCGAGATTCGTTATCCGCTGGAGCAGAGCCATTATGATTTTGCGCACAGCCTTACCGCACGCGGACTGGAACTTGAGCGGATAGGGCGGGAGCATTCCACTGCGCTCGCTACACTGGATGAACGGGATAAGCAGATACGGGAATTCGACCGGCGCCTGTCCCAACTCGGTGACGAGCATTCCCATGCACTGCGGGTGCTGCGCGAGAGGGATGCTGAAATCTCCGGGCTTAACCAGCGCCTGGATTCGATTCGCGCACTGCCGGGTGTCGGGCTGTTGATGAAGTTGCTGTTGAGATTTAAATGAAACCGTACAGCTTGCCCGCGTTCTCGCAGAAGATCCGGCGTTTTTTCCCCTCATCCAGTCCCATTGCCATGGTGTTGATCAGATGTTGTGAGTTCGGCCAGTCGGTGATGTGGTGCGGAAAGTCGCTGCACCACATCATGGTGTCCACGCCGACCGAATCGCAATTCTGCACACCGAACTGGTCGCTGACGACGCCGACCTTGCAGTTGCGCAGATAGTAGTCGCTGGGCAACATGCTCAGGTTGACGCCCGTCCAGTAGCGGTTGCGGCGGTAGCGGTCATCCAGTTCCTGCTTGAAAAAGGGTACCCAGCCGGCGCCCACTTCACCGCCGACGATGGTGAGTCCGGGGTAGCGCTCGAACACGCCGCTGAAAATGAATTCCGCGAACAACACCGGCATGCGGCTCATGGTGGTGGAGAACTGCACCAGTTGTGGCACACCGCCTTTCTCCGCCACTTTCTGCGTTTTGACGGTGGGCGGCGTGAGGCCAATGTGAATATGGATCGGCATGCCCAGTTCCTCGGCGACCGCCCAGAACTTGTCATCTTCGGCCGAAAGAATGGCCTGGCCACTGGGCCAGGTCGCCAATCCTACGCCCTTCGCACCCGCTTCCTTGGCGCGCTTAAGCTCCGCCACTGAATCGTCAATGCCGGTAGCGGGCATCTGGAAGATGGCCCCCAGACGCTGGGGGTTATGGGAGCAGAAATCCGTAATGAAATTGTTGTAGGCCTGCATGCCGGCCAAGGAAAACCCTTTCTCCTGGCCCATAAAATAAATCATGGTGCGCTGTGGCGGAAAGAACACCGCGGCGTCCACCCGGTCCTCATCCATCAACTCCAGGCGGGCCGCCGGCTCGAAGATACCCCGGTGCATCTCCGCGTATTTCACCCCGGTCCATTTCAGGGTTTTGGGTGTCTTGTTCATGGCCGCGACCAGGCCCAGCGATTCCACGGCCTCGCCCAGCAACCAGGCGTCGCCGCCGTCTTTGTCCTTGACCAGTTTCGGAGCGACATCCTGATATTTTTTTGGCAGGTATTTTTCCCACAGGTCCGGGGGCTCTATCACATGCTGGTCGCAGTCGATGGTTCTATATTGCATAGTGCTCTCCTGCATACCGGTGACCTTGTGGTGTTGGGCTCGCCCAGTTTTCAATATAAGCCTTAACAAGACGGCTGTCATGTTAAAATAACGGCGGGTTTTGACTGGCCTACCGGGTAGGTTTCAGTTTGGATGTTTGGGACAGCAGGCGCGCCCTGGCAGCCATCTCCAGCACCACATCGCCGAACAGCGCCATCTTGGGATTGTCCGCGCCACCGTGTACATAGCGGGCGTAACCCGCTTCCAGTACGCAGGCCATCTTGAAGCGCCCCAGTACGATGTAATAGTCCATGGCATCGACGGGCAGTCCGCTGGTGACTGCGTAGCGATGCATCAGTTCATCCCGCGATGGCATTCCGGTGAAGTCGACGTAGCCGGTGTTGCGATCTTCATCCGGGTCGGGCCAGGTCATCAGAATCCAGGCCAGGTCGAGGAGGGGGTCGCCGATCGTGGCCATCTCCCAATCGACAATGGCGGCAAGCCTGGCTTCGCTGCCGTGGTGGAACATCACATTCGCAAACTGGTAGTCGCCGTGGATGATGCCTGGCGTAAAGTGGCGCGGTGTGTGCCTGCGTAACCATTCGCTGGCCTCCGTCAGGCCCGGCAGTTCGCGAAATTGTATCTTCGCCAGGTGCGCCAGCCAGCGGTCCACTTGCCGGTCGAGGAAACCCTCGGGTTTGCCGAAGCCTTCTAGACCTTGCGCTTGCCAATCAACCCGCGCGAGTTTGGCGATAGCGCCGACCAGCTCGTACGCCATAGCGGACCGCAATTGCGGAGCGCTGCGGAATGGCTCCGGCAACTCCCCCATCGGCGTGAAGCCATCGATATGTCCCATGATGTAAAAGCAGCTCCCGAGCACGGAGGTGTCGTCGCAGACGGCGATGCCATGGGGATGCGGGACGTCGGTGTCGTTCAACGCGGCAATGACGCGGTACTCGCGCAGCATTATCTCGTTGCGGCCCTTGGGTACTTTTGCCGGTGGTTTGCGCAGCGCCATGCGGTGATCGCCGCGCCGCAGTTCAAAGATCTCATTGGAGGCGCCACCGCTGATGTAGCGTGCTGAGAGAGGTTCACCGGTGCCTGGCAGCCCCTGTGCATCCATCCATCGCTCG
>JANPDE010000304.1:0-8460 GCA_031431315.1 Haliea sp. | reverse complement strand
GTCTCGCTCGACGCCAACTGGAAAACCGTGCGCGACAGTCTGGTGTTTCGCGAGCACCATGTTCTCGAAATGATAGGGGGCAAGGTTGTCGATGATCGGGCTGAGAAAATGTTCCAGTGGCTTCGCATCCGGGTCCATATTGACCCACACAGTGCCCGCCCAGAGCGCCAGCTGCACGGGCTTTAGCGAGCGCTGGCTTTTTTCCACGGCGGGACAGAAGCGATCTGCATCAGGAATTTCGACCAGCCGGCCATCCAGCGTGTAACGCCAGCCGTGATAGGGGCAGGCGACCTGCTTTACGGAACCGCTTGCGCTGGTGAAAATGCGATTGCCGCGGTGCTGGCAGACGTTATAGAACGCGCGGATTTCTCGCTGTTCGTCGCGCAACACCACAATAGACTCGCGGCCCAGTGCGTAGACGAAATAGTCACCCGGGTCAGGCAGATCGGACGCGAGGCCCGCAAATAGCCAACAGCGGGTCCAGATACCCTCCCACTCGGCAAGCACCGTGGACGGGGCGGTGTAATCGAGTTTGTGCAGGCTCGCCCTTAACGGCGTGCGCGCATTGATCCCTCCCGCAAATGGCTCCTCGACAGTTAGCTGTGGCATCAAACTTCTCCCGCCAGCGTCAGCAGCAAGCTAATACCTTCCGCATCGACCTGTACCGGATAGATGGCCAGTGCGACAGTTGCGGGGCGTGTCAGGGCGCTGCCATCGCGCACATCAAAGGCGGCCCCATGCAAAGGGCACAGTATGCGATGGCCCTTGAGCTTACCCTCACACAATCGCGCTGCAGCGTGGGTACACAGATTGTCCACCGCAAAGAACCCGTCGGCGGTGTGGCATAGCAGAATTTCCCCACCATCCACTGCAACACACAGTGTCTTCCCTTTGGCGAGATCCTGCACGCCGGCGACCCGACGCCACTCCTGCCCTTCCACACACTTACTCCTTGGCTGCGGCGCTGGACATAAACTCATCCAGCGTCAGGTGTACTCGTCGAATTCTCGATTCCTGGTAGTTGCCTAACGTCAGCCCTTTCTTGCGGCTGGTCTTGAAGCCCTGCTGCTGCAGGGCAAGATTGCCTGTGTCCTGGTCATAGATTGGACCGAGCCAGCCCATACCCTCCACCTCGGTATAGGATTGCTCCACATCAAGCACCACAGGTTCCGGTGGCTCTGGGTGTTCCGCACCCTCCGCCAGCGGCTCCAGGATGAGCAGATCAAAAATACTGCTGTCCACATCCACGCCGTTGGGGCGAAAGCGGTAAGCCATGGGGATATTAATGCCCGGAAAGAAAAACATATTGGGAAACAGGTGGTATTCAATCGAATCGAGCATCAGGCTTTCGCTGACTGTGGAAAAATCGATACCCAGTGTTTCACCAAAATAACGGCGCAGTGCCTGCGCGATATGGGCGCGGGCCGTCCCGCCTTCCGGCACGGTGCCAGGATCCAGTCCATACACCGCCAGGAAGGCCACCATGTCATCGTCGGTCATCGGCGGCTTGCGCCATTTGTCGCCGGGATAATCGTCAAGCGATTGGGGACTGTAGTTGCCAATATTGTGAATGAAGCGGCTGACATACATGCCGAAAATGTCGTACTGCGTGTTACCGCCATTGGGCGAGTCGTGCGTTTCAAAATTGTGATAGGCCTCCATAAATGCCTCTTGTGCTGCTTTCCAGTTGCAGGGCAAGGTCTTTTGCACATGCAGCCTGATGCGACGACGCTCCAGGGGGAAATGCTGAAAGTGCTGCGGCAATACATCCAGGTAGTGCGCCAGCGGTTTTGCTTCGGGATCAATATTGATAAAAACAAAACCACCCCAGCGCTCACAATTCACCGGCTGCAGATCATGCGTATCGCGACACACATGGGGGAAATCCCAACGGCCAGGGATATTCCTGATAGCACCATTAAGCTCCCATGACCAGCCGTGAAAAGGACAGGTAAATGCGGAAATGTAACCACTGCCGGGCGCCGCAAGAATTCGGGTGCCGCGGTGCGTGCAGCTGTTAAGGAACGCCTGGATAGTCTCGGCAGCGGAACGCACGACGATTACAGAATACGGCCCGACATCATAGACATAGGTATCTCCGATATCGGGCAGGTGTTCTTCACGACAGGCCCACTGCCAGGCGCGTGGCCACAGCTCGCGCAGCTCGCGCTGCAGGAACTCCGCCGAGGTGTAGCGCTCGAAGGGGATATCCTCGTCACCCAGGAACTCATAGCGACTCTCGAGTAACGGCGGCGGCGGCGGATAGCGGTCGCTGGCCAGAGTGTCGGCCACAGAGGGCCCATTGGCGCGTGCATCACCAGGCCGGGCCACGCCAGGCCGCGCCACGCCAGGCCGAGCCGCGTCAGGCGGATTGCTTGTGTCACCCGTCATCTGTGTTTAAGCCTCTGTCTTTCTGGGTAATTCGATGGACTTCCAATCTGGCCTGATAATACAATCAGGTCCGACTGTTTTTTTGAGTATGTCCTTTTTTAAGCAGTCAATGCAAGCATTGCCCTGGCCTTTCCACTGCGTCGAGACCGTTGCTATGAGTACTGCCACAGGAACCACTCCCAGCCCTGAACAGGTCGCCGATCGACTCGCGATACAGGACGTGTTACACCTGCACTGCCGCGGCCTGGATCGTCTGGACCAGGGCGCCATCCGGAATGCGTACTGGCCCCAGGCCGAGGTGGACTACGGCAGCTACAAGGGCAGCGCGCACGTCTTTGCGGAATTGGTCATCGGTGCACTGGGCCAAACCTATGAACTCACTCGCCACAGCATTAGCAACACGCTGATAAACTTCACGGGGCATGTCGCCCGCAGTGAGTCCAGTGTTCATGCCGCCCACCTGTTAGTGGGCGCGCAGGAGGAGATGCTGTTCTACGGCCGCTACCTGGACCGCCTGGAGAAGCGCAATGGCCAGTGGAAGATCCTGTACCGACAGGTGGTCATGGACTGGAGCAACCGCTTGCCGGTGCGGGACGAACGCCGCGGGGACGCTTTTGCTGCTCTGGCCAAGGGCTCCCATCTCGATACCGATCCGCTGTACCCTTTTTTGAAAAATGCATAACAACGAGGTAACACACCGTGGATAAAAGGCTGCAAGCGCTGCTCGCCAAGCAGGATATCTATGAGTTGTCCTGTCAATACATGCGCGGCCTGGACCGTCTTGATGAGGCGTTGTTGGTGTCAGTATTTTTTGCTGACGCCTGGTGCGATTACGGATTCACCCAGGGCTCTCCCGCGGAATTTGCTCGCTTCGCTATCACCGCCCTGCAATCACACGCATCCAACCAGCATATGCTGGGCAATGTGTTGATCGAGTTGGAGGGCGACGAAGCCTATGGCGAAGTGTATTTCAATGCCTACCACAAGGTAATGGGCGAAACCGGCTTTGAGGATGTCATCATTGCCGGGCGCTACCTGGACCGGTACGAGCGGCGCGATGGCATCTGGAAGTTTGCCTACCGCAGCGAACGCGTCGACTGGAGCCGCACCCAACCCACCAGCGACAGTTATTTTGACCTGGCCCCGGACTGCCTGCGTGGCGGACGTCAGGACGACATGGTGTACGATAGGGCCAAGCGACGGCGCCGGTAAGGACGCCTTGCAACCGCGTCGATACCAGGCGAGTTGGCTGCTGGCAACAACCGTCTACTCTGCGGCCGCAATCCCACGCAGGCCCGCGTGCAGCAGGATGTCCGCGTCCTGGGAAAAAAACGGCGGCGGCGAACCTCCCGTGGTCAGGCCTGCGTCGATCACCAGGGTATGCCCGGTTATATAGCGCGACTCGTCGCTGAGCAAAAACAGTATCGCGCGGGCAATATCCTGCGGCATGCAGGTGATCCCCAACGGCGACGACTGCGCAATGAACGCGGCGGTCGCCTGCGGATCACTGCCAGCGAGCGCGTCGATCATCGGCGTTGCTGTCCCTCCCGGTGCTACTGCATTGACCCGAATGCCCAACCCCGCCAACTCGCAGGCAGCGGACCTGGTCAGGCCCACCACGCCGTGCTTGGCCATGGTGTAAACATGAGGTCCCTGTCCACCCACGACACCGGCGGTACTGGCGAGCGACACGATACCGCCACGGCGGCGGGGCTTCATCGCCCTGGCGGCGTGTTTAATTCCCAGGAATACGGCCCGTGACAGAATGGCCATGGTGTGATCAAAAGCCTCCGCGCTGGTTTCCATAATCGAACCGACAGCACCGACGATACCCGCGTTGTTGACCATACCGGTCAGAGGGCCGAACCGATTCTGGGCCAGCGCGATAGCGTCTATGATGTCATCCTCCCGGGTGACATCAGTGTAGTGAAACAGCGCTGCATCGCCCAGCTCCGACGCCAGCGCGCGACCGAGCTCTTCCTGCAGGTCGGCAATCACTACCGTGCCCCCTTCGCTGACAATGCCGCGAACAGTGGCCTCACCGATGCCACTGGCACCACCGGTAACTACCAGACACTGATTTTTGAACCTGCCCATATCCGACTCCAACACGTTTCCAGAACGCTCTACTTTTCAAGGATGACGGGGAGCTCCTCCAGCCCGCGTAACAGGATATTAGGCATATATTCGAGAGCTTCCGCCGCACAATTCAGCCGCATGCCACGGGTACCGGCGAACAGCTTTTCCCAGGCAATCGTCATTTCCAGCCTGGACAGGTGCTGGCCGATACATACGTGCGTACCGAATCCGAAGGCAATGTGCCGCTTGGCGTTGTCGCGCGTCACGTCGAACTCCATGGGCTCCTCGAACAAGGACTCGTCGTGGTTGGCAGAGAAGTACTTCAGCAATACCATGCTGCCCTTGGGTATATCCACGCCACCGAGTGCATAGTCCTTTTTCGTCACGCGCCACATGTTGGATGTGGGACTTGCCAGGCGCAGCGTTTCCTCCACCAGATTGGGAATGAGTGAACGGTCATTGCGCACCGCCGCCAGCTGTTCCGGGTTGAGACACAGCTGCCGGATACCTTCGGCCAGGGTCGCCGTGGTGGTTTCATTGCCGGCGACCAGGAATTGCGTACAGTGGCCCAGTTGTTCCTCGATGGTCAACGGGCGGCCTTCTATCGTGGCGTGCGCGATGAGATTCAGCAGGTCATCCCTTGGCCTCGCGCGGCGCTCATCCAGTGCCGTCGCAAACCAGTCGTACTCCTCCTTCACTGCCGCGTGAGCGTCCAGCAGGGCCTGCTTATCGGACACCTGTGACAGCACCGTGACATTGGCGGCAGTCCAGCGGAAGGCCTCGTCGAACAACTCCAGCGGAATACCCAACACGTGCATGATCACGGAGAGCGGCAGGGGGCGGGAAAATTTCTCTATAAAGTTGTAAGGCTGTCCAGAGGGAATTTCACTCACCAACCGGTCGGCCAGATCGCTGATCCAGGGCCGGTACCGCTCCAGATTTTTAGCCAGGAAGAAATCCCTGACGGTGTCACGGTACAGCTTGTGTTCCGGGTCGTCCACGGTGAGCAGCGTGCCTTTGCCCAGATTGTAGGTCTTTGCCATGGCCGCTTTGATGTCTGGATCAAGCTCTGTGGCTGAGCCCAGCGCCAGCATGAACTCATTGGAAAACACATCGTCCTTCTTATGCGCTTCACGTACCAATTCGTACGTCGAGACGACAAACACGCCCGATGCTGGATCCCGGTACACCGGCACCTGCTCGCGCAGGGTTTTATCGTAATGGTAGGGGCATTTGAGTGTGTCGGTGTCAAACAACGGCATGTCCGCGAGTGCGCGGTGATCGTTAGCGGTAGGCGTGGTCACTGTTTATCCCTCACTCGCTCGGTGGCCGTGGTAAATAGTGCGATATTGCCTCTGGAGTAGTTGACCACCAGCTCTGATTTGCAAATTTTCCAGTCGCCATCGATCTGCCTGTAGTAATTGGTATATTCCCCGACGACCGTCACCACATCCTGATCACCGACAATGGGCATTTCGGGATTGGGAATAATGACGTGATCGGCACAGAGATAGGCGCGACAGCTGATCCCTGTGTCTGCTATGACAACACGATGGTTGGTAATCGTATGGCGCGTGATATCGAACCCGTTGATTACACTCTGCAGTATTTTCAACCAATCGTCGGCGCGGCGCGGAACGGCGGGGTCGCCGGTCGGCGCACTGATACTGCCGTAATCAATCAGCACTTCATCGGCGAAACAGGTGCGCACCAGCGGCCAATTTTTGCTGTCCAGACCCTGGGCATAATTGTTGTAATTGTCAATCAACGCATTTCTGATGAGAATTTCTTTTTCCATCGGGGACTTTTCCACTCCTTGTTATTTACGGGATACCACACCTGCGGTAATGGTCATCGTATTATCTATGACGAGCGCGGCACCATTGACCGAGATCGATTCATCCGAGGCCAAAAATAACACCATGTTCGCCACGTCAACGGGTTCGCCCACCCAGACATTCTCCATGGCCTGCGCCGCCTTGGGATCATTGGCCCGCACGATCTCTTGTACACCCTGCAACATCGGCGTGCGCATATTGCCGGGGTGGATGGAGTTACAGCGCACGCCGTAGCCGTTCTCGGTGCTGAGGCAGGCCACCGACTTGGTGATCCCGCGAATGGCACTCTTGGACGCGGCATAGGCAAATACGACGGGACTACCGGAAATACTGGCTGTTGAGCACATATTGATAATGGAACCGCTCCCGGCGGCCTTCATCACGCGCAGTGCATGCTTGCAGCCAAAAAAAGTACCGTCGGTGCCCACCGCATTAACCAAGCGCCAAATCTCCTCGGTGGTGTCCTCGATACTGGCCAGGCGCACAATGCCGGCGCTGTTGAGCAGGATATCGAGGCGACCGTATTCCGCCATCATCTTGTCGACCAGTGCGCTCCAGTGTGCCTCACGGGTCACGTCCAGCAGTTCAAAACGCGCGCCGGGAATTTCGTTCGCAGCGGCCTGGCCCAGTTCCAGGTTGACATCCGCCAGCACCACCACCGCGCCCTCTTCGGCCAAGCGGCGAGCGGAGGCCAACCCCAGGCCCGACGCGCCGCCGGTGATAAGCGCTACCTTATTGGCTACTCTCCCCATAAAACGCATCTCTCCCTGCATCAAAAATACTAGCGCGCAGCGGGCAATGCAGCACTTCCCGCTTGCAATAGTTTGTTAGCGTGGTACCTTACCACAAAACAGTCAGGACGTACTGTTTATTCTGATTCTGACGGGAGAGCGGCCCCATGAGTACCACCGATACAAAGAATTATGACGACGTCACCATGTACGGTTTGACGCCGGAAAAACGCGAACACCTGCTGTTAACGCAAAATGAATTGACCTTTATCTGGACCACCAAAGAAGGTCATGGCATGGGCGTGACCATGAGCTATATCTGGCGCAACGGCCACATCTGGTGCACAGCAACGGAGCAACGCGCGCGCATGAAAGCCCTGGCCCGCGACCCGCGCTGTTGCGTGGTGATCTCCAGCGCCGGGGTCGACGACGATGTGAGCCAGTCCATCACCTTCAAGGGTACCGCGATCCTGCACAAGGACCAGGCCACCAAGGACTGGTTCTACCCGGATTTCGCCCGCCACGCCAATAGTCCGGCGCCGACGCCCGAGGCATTTGTAGCCTTCCTGGATACACCGGCGCGCATCATTATTGAAGTCGTGCCGGAGAAAACCATCACTTTTGACGGTGGTGTCATGCGCGACACCACCACTGCGGCGCTGCATTCTCCCGGGCCGGACGGGACTCGTGTCTAGGCCTCGTGACCCGGAACCTTACCGTCATAGGACGCCTTGGAAATAGCATCGCCATCAAACTTGATGGTTTTTTCCGGCACCAATTCCAGTACGACCCGCAACGGTGTATCGAGGTGTTTGATCGCCGCTTCCAGCGTCGGCGCAGGGTACGGGCTTATGATCGCTCCCATCGCGGGGTAGAACCAGTCCTTGGTGGCCTGGTCGTCGTGAATGATGACATGACCCTTATAGGTAATTGTCTTGCCAGGACCCATGTCAGTACCCATGCTGGAAATAACCACTGAGGCCCTGGGATCACGGCGCAATGCCTTCACCCGCGCCCGCTGACTGGTTGCCGTTACCCAGATAGATCCGTTGCGGGCGACGTAATTCATAATCACCCCCAGACCGTGGCCCTCTTTGTTGGTCCAGATGAAGTTGCACTCGATCTGCTTGTGCAGCAGCTCTTGCTCGCGCGCATCACTCAGTCCATAAACTGTCACATCTTCGTAACCCTGCGTTGCGCTGTCTGTCATGATCCTTAATTCCTATGGTAGTTTAATTTTCGCCAAGGCGTTCAAAAGCGCGGGAGGCGACCATTCTGTTGCCCGCCCGCCAGATCGAGTACCTGGCCATTGATGTAACCGGAGCGCTGTCCGTCGGCCAGGAACAATGCCGCTTCCGCCATATCATCGAGTGTGCCCATACGTCCGCAGGGCGTGGCATCGAGGTGCTTTTGAATGATCG